>CAZYJE010000001.1:0-1265 GCA_964647685.1 uncultured Pseudomonadota bacterium
CCCAAACCCCAAACCCCAAACCCCAAACCCCAAACCCCAAACAACAGTTTAAGCTCAGTTAATTTATATATCCAGGTTCTGGTCTAAAAACCTTAGAAACTCCTCCACAGTACACGTTGTATTTCCACACTCTTTAATATAAACCTCTCTATGCTGGTATGTTATCTTCACATAGATATCAAACTGTCTATCCAGCTGTAAGAAGTTCCAAGCACCATAGGAGGGCTGTTTACAATAATCACTTATCAAATCAACAGTTATATAACTAGCGAACTTAGGCATATAGAATGTATTGGAAAAGACTGTTTTCTTGCCTAATAGACCAATTATCACGCCCATGACATTCCTATCATGTGCAAACAACAGCATCCCCTTTCTAATGGATATATGGGAATTAAACCTTTCCTCGAAGTAGGATGTATCAAGATAATGCTCATCAAACTCTTTCAGCATTAAAACAATCTGTTTCCCAAGTAAAAGGTAGAAATTGTGGTTTTCCTTTCTTACATAGTTATTATGTAGAAAGGAAGTGGAGTAATATAGTAACAACCCTCTTCTAAGCTGTTTAACGAGTTTATCATTGTAATAGCTTATATCCAGCTTATTCCCTTTCCTACAGTAGTATATAGTATACTGTCTCTTTAACTCTCTCATTTTCATAAAATAACCAGAAACATCCTTCTTCTTCTCTTTTTTCATTATCTCGTCAAGCCCATACTTCTTTGCTTTATTATAAGCCTTTTCTATGTACTTTCTTTTGCTTTTCACAAAAGCAAGCTGTTCATTATTAAATTCTTTATTTTTTCTTGGATGGAAGAAATTATCAGTCATTATATGCTTACTTGTCCTTTTATTTGGCATAAAGCCTCTTATAAAGCTAAACATTGAAGCTATACACCGTTCTTTCTTGGAAGAGAAGAAGCTTACTTCATAATTCTTAAGCTTACCGTATTTCCTTTTAAACTGCTTTCCAAGGTTAAACAGCTGTGCCTTACCCACGGTAGTCAGATCTCGTGGGTGCTTGGCTCCAAGCCTTCTATATTCATCACTAACCTTCCCAGATGGCGCTCTTGCCCCATGTCTTGACAACATAAACGTAGATATGATCTCTGCTTCAAAACTGACTCTAAAATTCAATAACAGCACGATAAACAAAATCCTTCTTATCTCCATATTAATTATATAAAACAAAGCCTCTACTCACCTTATAAGCGGGTTTTGGGGTTTGGGGTTTGGGGTTTGGGGTTTGGGGTTTGGGGTTTGGG
>CAZYJE010000002.1:0-16513 GCA_964647685.1 uncultured Pseudomonadota bacterium
TTAAAAATAAGTTAGGCTAGCTCAAAAACCTAAACACTAATAAGGAGAGCTAGCCATGCTAAAAAGCATAGAAGAAGTTTATTACATAATTGATGAAATTGTAAAGAATGGAATTTCAAATATTTCTAAAAAAGGAAGAAAAAGCAAGTTAAGTATAAGCGAAATGATCACAATTTTAATTGAAGGTCATAAACGTCATTATTCAATAGAAAAACAATTTTATATGCTTGCTATTGGTGAATTGAGATCCTATTTTAATAGTGTTCCATGCTATTCTCAATTTACTCGATCAATCCGAAAAGTAATGCCTTATTTAGATCTAATTTTAGAAATACTTACTGCTTTTAATGCAAGTAAAGTACAAATATTTTGCATAGTTGATTCAACTGCATTACCTGTAGCTGGATATAATAAAAAAGATGTAAAATGGGCTCTTAACTCAGCTGGTAAAAGTAAAAACATGCATGGTTTTCATCAAGGATTCAAGCTTCATGTTATTATCAATCAAAATCGAGAAATCATTTCTGCTTCTACAAAAAAAGCTAACGTTCAAGACATTCAAATGCTTAAAGATCACACATTCATTAAACATGTTAAAGGAATTCTTCTTGGAGATAAAGGTTATATTGCATCAAAAAAACACCGAATAATGCTTGAGAAGAATGAGGTTAAATTAATTTTTAAACAACGTAAAAATATGGACCCTTACCTTAACAAGTATCATGAAAATCTTTTAAAACAAAGAAGAAATATTGAAAGCATTTTTGGTTATCTCAAGACAAGATTGAGTTTGATTTTTCCATTTTTAAGATGTGCTGAAAGCTTTATTGTTCATGTAAAATCTGCAGTGTTGACTTATATGATTAGGAAATTAGATCCTGAAAAATCTTATGCTTAATTTCACAATTCGCTCAAAACATTATGCTTTTTTTTAAATTTAATAACAACTTATACTTCTATTGCAACTTCACCTTTTATTAGCTTTTGATAATATTCAGATTTTTTAAGAAGCTCTTGCTTAGGATAAAAAATCATTTCTTTTTCATTTACAAGCAATGAAACATCCATTAAACCAACAGCTTTTTCTAATGTATTGATACGATGAGCAATAACAAAGGTAACCGCATCTCTTGCAAGTTCGTCAATCATATCAGTAATAGCTTGCTCACTTACCTCGTCTAAACTACTTGTCGGTTCATCAATCATAATCAACGATGGCTTATAATATTTTGTCCTTAAATATAACGCCGCAAAATTAAGTCTTTGTCTTTGACCAACAGAAAGATTAAGACCACCTTCACCAACTTCAGAATAAAGACCTTCTTTTTCTTCAAAGATTTCCCAAACACCAACGCGTTTTAAAATTTCTACTAAATAATTGTCATCAAAATAGTTTTCATCTGGAAGACCAAGCAGAATGTTGTCTCTCAATGTTCCCTGTAGACCACTTGCAGCTTGACCTTGAATAGCAACAAGTTTTTGACGAGTCATATCATCAACATCATACATAGAAATATCATTAATTTTTACATCTCCAGTAAGAGGTCTTAACTGCCCACCTAAAATAGAAATCAATGTTGTCTTACCAAAACCTGATGGCCCAATAATCCCATATAAATTATTTTTTTGAGATCTTGGCACCGTTAAATTTATTGTATGACCATTAAAAATGTCCGATGATGGATAAGAAAATGATAAATCAATAGCTTTAATAGAAATAGTTTCTGTTTGAGGCAACTGTATTTGTTCTATATCACCTTCCAAAACAGGAAACGTTTGATATCCGAACTTTTTGACAAAATCAAATAAATCCCTTATTCGAATAACAAACTGCAGTACTTTTTGAACACGACGACCAATACGACGAGAGTTATGTGTTCCATGAATAAACGTAGTCATAAAACCAACGGCAGGAAGTATTTCTACAAAACCATTTTTAACCATATAAATAAAATACAATGACAAAATAACAACCATTGTCCCATAAATTGCTCTTGAAAGCAAAATCATGACGGAAAAAGATGCCCATGTCATCATAAATACATTTTTAGATTTTTTATTCTTTTCTTCTACTTTTTTGTCTAACTGATTTGTTGCAAATGTAGAACGAACAAGTTGCACTTGAGTTAATGTCTCTAAACTTTTTTCTTTTACTTCATCATCAATAACAATAAGCTTGTCTTCAAAAACATAACCATTGAAAAGTATTAAAAATATATTGCTACCAACAACAATAAGCAATAACAATGTTGCTAAAAACCCTAATTTAAAATCTAATGAAAAAAATGTAATAATAACCGTTATAATACCTGTAATAATTGGCACAATATCTCGCATTATTTCATCAAGCATGCCCTCATAAGCACGAGCTGCGCGCTCTACTTTAGAAAACAACTTTCCACTCAAACTCATAACATGATAAACAGGATCAACTGTTAAAAAAAATCTAAATGCACTGTACTGCAAACCATGAATTAATTGTGATTGCTTGATAGCGTAAAGCGTAAAACTGCAATACCGCCACAACTCTGCACAAACCCACAAACCAGCAAATAGTACAACTGAAGCATAACTTTTTGATTGAATAACTTTAGTTAACAAAAGAGGAGTACTTGTCACAAATGCAGAAAGAGCTATTCTTCCTGACAAAGTCAATAACCATTTAAACCAATCATCTGTCAGTGGTGCCCACCATGAACGAGAAAAATCGATACTTAATAATGGAAATCTTTTAAAAGGAAAAATACCCATCGACCAATCATAATAGCGTTGAGTTATTTTTTTATTCATTATATCACTTAAGTTAAAGGAATTTTAAAAAGAATTATTTTACCTAGTATACTATAGGAAGAAAATAGTTGTCCATACTCAAACTAAAAATGGAAGTGGATTAACCTGCTTGCCAAAAACATGAACTTCAAAATGCAAGTGTGATGGATCCTTGCCTGAAGCCCAGACCAAACCTGTTGCTCCAACCCTTCCTACAACCTGCCCTCTACCAACTTTTTGCCCAACCTTTACATTGATTGAATCTAAATGAGCATAACGAGTCTTGTATTTTCTACTATGAGCTAAAACAATCGTTTTTCCGTAACCACCTTTTGCATATCGAGCTTCGATAACAATTCCTGTGCAGGCAGCTTTTATAGGAGTACCTCTGAGTGCTGCAAGATCAAGAGCATAATGAAATTTCCACATTCCATTTGGTTTTTTTCGTGGCCCAAAATATGAGCTAATCCAGAATTTTGATTTATCTAGAGGCCAAGAAAGTCTTATTTCTTTCTTTTTTAAAGAGCTTGTTGTCAAACGAGATCTATAACTTGAAACTGATGACGATTTATTAACTGTTTTTTTTCTTTTAACTTTCTTTTTTTTTCTTTTTTTCAAAACATCTTGAGTATAATTTAATGGATAGTTGTTTTTTATTGTTTTTATAAAGCTTGTAAGATTGTTTTTTTTATAAAAACTAATTGCCGCATCTTTTAAATGTTGCACATCTCTGTTTACAAGTGAAAAATTAAAATCTTGATCTGATGGAAGATCACTAGAAGAAAAAACAGTAGCATTTTTTGGAAAATTTATAGAAAAAAAAGAAAAAGCAACATCAGTTACGTCTTTTTTTTTTTGTATGATTTTTATTCATATTAATCATATCTAATTTCTCTTGAGCTTTATTATAATCTTGCAATATCCTATTGACGGCTAAGGTATAGGTTCGATAATCATTTTGTAGCTCTAACAATTTTTGAGATTGCTGACAGAAATATAAATACTCTTTAAACAAAAGAGTTGCTATGCAGATCATACATAAAAATAATCCGCCAAAAACATATCTAGAGTACTTAATATAATTTCCTTACTGTTTAACTTTATTTAAATAATTTCTAATTGATCAAGCAAGGTCCAACCTAATAAATTATTATGACGTACTTTACACCAAATATTGCGCTTTGCAAGTATTTTTACTTCATCTGAATGCTTTAATATACTTACTACTGGATATCTTTTATCCGGAGCATTAAATATCTTTGTTTCTTTTGCCAAAACAAAAGCTTGAGGATAAGATTCTAATCGATATTTTGCTAAAAGCATTGCTCCAACAAGTATTGTTCCTAAAAAAACCAACATCTGAAGAAGCTTTTTATATCGCCAACGTATTTTTTTTATAATAAAAAAACAAAACCAGCCACTTAAAAATAAAAGCTGTAAAAAAAATAATGAAAATTGATATACATAAAAATCAAACAACTTAAAAAATGAATTAATTAATGTTTTTTCTTCTTTTTTGCCTAATGTTTGATTAACAATTGCAATATTATTTTCTAAAGCAAGAGCTTCTGCATATGAAGCATTTTTTTTTGCCTTTTTCCAACACAAAAAAGCCTTAAAAGGTTTATTCATTTTAAATAAACAGTTGCCCATATTTTGCCATGTTGCAGGGCCCTTGTTTTTAATACTTTTATATAACTGATAAGATTTTTCATAAGATTTATTATAATAATTCTGATTTGCTTGTAAAAAACGTTCTTGCGCTGTACTTGCAAGAATACTATTTATTGAAAATACAGTTACTATACATATAACAATTGAATTCACCATCTTTTTTACCCATCATAAAAGCGACTTAAATTCATCAATCCATTCTATCGACTCAATAAAAATCTTATCTTTATCTATATTATTTTTTTCACCATAATATCTCGCTCCTGCAAGAACCGATAAAAAAGACTCCCATTGAGACAACTTATTTTTTTTCATACCACAAGAAATTAAAACTTTCGACAAAACTTCCATCGAAATATCTTCCATTTCAATGCCACATCGATGCGAAAAAAAAGTTATAAAAATACTATACAAAGCAGATATATCATTTTTCTTCCTTGCTTTAGCAATGTCTAATTTTGCTTTTTTAAAAGCCTTTTTCCATCTTTGCCTTACGTTATCTGTAAATAAATATTCTTGAATTTTATTTTTAACATAACCATATGTTGAGATAACAAGAGGCATAACAAGAAGAACAAAAAACACCCACCATGGAATCATTCGTTCATACATAGAAGTCCACATGCCATCTTCGTTTAAAGGAGACAAATCATACTGCACTTGTTCTTTACTTATATTACTTTGCTCAACGATACTTTTTTCTTCTTTACTGACTGTATCTTTTTTAATTAATGCTTCATTCTGACTTGGTGCAATAAAAAATGTCAGCGGTTTTGACTTTAGTGTTTGATATTGCTCTTTTTTTATATCAAAAAAAGTAAACTCTTGTTCTGGAAGTACAAATTTGCCTGAATCTACAGATTGTAAAATAAATTCATTTTCTTGAAGATACAATCCTTTTTTAATTTTTTTTACACTATTTTTAGAATGATGAACCTTAAACCCAGTTGGCACACCTTCTAATTTCAATAGTACATTTTTTAAATTTTCATTAGATTTTACAGACATTGTTACAATAATTCCATCTGATTGATTTGCATGCAATGTATCTGCAGAAACTTTAAAGTCAAAAAAATGGCCAACACCATTATTTTTTTTATCTATTGATGGAAGAGGCCTAACGTGTAGCGCTACATCATTTGACAACAACCTTCTTTTAGGGCCACGAACATTTAAAAATGATCTAAAATTAGAAAAAAAATCATCATGCCTATCGTCAGATATATCAACAGCCCCGCCAGCAATATTGTAAGATCCTGGAACGTCTACTGATAAATCCCATGACCATGTAATATAATAATAATCTATTCCATTAATTTTTTGCTGCCCTTGCTTTGGACCTTTTTTATTATAAAAAGAATATCCCTTAACCTCTGGTTCAAAAACATCGTACACCGAAACTGTTGGACTTACGGTATAAAAAGTTGTGAAACAACGAACTTTTTGCCCAGCAAAAACTCGATCTTTACTTAGATGTACTTGAACAAAGGAGCGATTATTTTTTTGTAAATTTTTACTATTTTTTTGTGATTTTTCTTTTTTACCAACAACGATGGTAATAGCATTAGAAAAAAAACTTTTTCCATCATCATTAATTTCTGCTGGTCCAATAGTATAAGTGCCAATTTTATCAATAGTACATTTATACTGGTATACAATAGTAGAGATACCATTTATAGAATGCATCTGATAACCAGTTTTTCTTAAACCAAAATTATCCACTCCAGCAATATTCGGATCTGTAATTGAACCTAAAATATCTGATATTTTTACTTCTATAATAAATGGATGTTTTACTTGAGCTTGCTCTAATATATTTTTATGTTTATCCAGCAAGCGCATAGAAACAGTTGCTGCATTTAAAATACCTATAGAAAAAATAAAGAAAAAAAATATTTTTTTAATAATTTTTATCAAATTCATTATACTTACCTATGGTTTTTTGCATGCGCACTTTCATCATTTGCTTACTGCCTTGAGTATCTTTATTCTCTATAGCTGACAAAATCTTCATCACTTCATCATCATATTTTTTAGATACATTATTTACATTTCCAGTTAATTTTTTATTTTCTTGTTCTTTTTTATCCTGTTTTGTATTTTGTGGTGATGCATTTTTTTCTTTTTTATTTTTAGGATCATTATGCTGCTTGCCATTACTATTTTGCTGTTGTTCTTTCTTATCAGTAGTTTTTTTAGTTTTTTGTTGATTCCTTTTTTCATTGGATTCACTTTGATTTTTTGCTTTACCTTCCCCTTGCTTTGCCCCCTTATTGTTTTGTTCTTTCTTTTCAGGTCCGCCATTGCTTTTTTTATTATCTTTGGACTCTTTTTTACCCTGAGCGTCATTGGATGAAGAATCTTTGCTTGACTCATCACCTTGATTATTTTGGTTTTTGGAACTATTTTTTTCTTTCTTATCTTGTTTCTTATTTTTATCTTTTTTTTGATTCTGCTTTTTATCGTTACTTTTATCTTTTTGTTTTTTTTGCTCAAGCATTTTTTTTACCATGTCTAAATTATGTTGAGCGTTCAAATTGTGAGAGTTTAATGCTAATGTTTTTTCATAATAACCTATAGCATCTTCTAATTTTTTTTGATCAACACAGCAATTACCACCATTAAATAATGATTTTTCTTTTACTTTATCTGAAATTGTTGGACAATGTATCGCACTGTCAAAATGTGCTTGTGCTATTTCGAATTTTTTCACTTTATAAGCTGCAACACCTGCATCATACAAAACTTCAGGATTATCAATACTATCTGTTACAATATTTGTAAAAATATCATCCGCTTTTTGCCAATCATTTTTTTGAGCTGCAATAACAGCTCTATCATGATCAAATAATTTTGGAAAAATAAAACAAAAATTAAATAAAGCAATGAGGCAAACTATTTTTTTTATAATTTTCATAACAACCACTCAAGAGCAAAGGCAACAAAACTAACACCCAAAAAATATGGATACTGTTCTTGCAAACTAGCAATTTTTCTATCATCAAATGCTTCTTTTTCAAACTTTTCTACCAAACTTATAAGATCTGCAATATCTGAATCATCTTTTGCTATATCTAAATAAGTTCCACCAGTTTTTTTAGTTAAAGATTGTAAAAGTTTTTTATTCAAACGAGAAATAATAATAGAACCATCTTTATTTTTTAAATGACCACGGGCAACATTTTTTTCATCAACCAAAGGAACTGGCCCACCAGCTTGTGTTCCAACACCTAGCGCAAAAATTGTCATACCTTCTTTTTTGGCACGCTCATTAACACCCTCTAAAGATGTAGAAAAATCTTCACCATCTGTAAAAAGAACTAATAATTTATTTTTTCTTGTCGGCATTTGAGCAAATGTATCAAGCGTTTTTATAATCGCTCTATCAATAGCCGTTGTTCCAGAAGAAATAGTTTCTACATCAATCTGATCTAAAAACATAAAAAATGCTGCATAATCACTTGTAAGTGGACATTGAATAGAAGTCGAACCAGAAAATATAAGCAGCCCGACACGGTCGCATTTTAAATTATTTACCAATGTTTTAATTTTTTTCTTTGCGAGCTCCAAACGATTTAGCTCCACATCTTTTACCAACATACTACGAGAGACATCAATTGCTACAAACAAATCTCTGCCCTCTTGTTGTACAACCTCATCTTTTTTATTCCACTGTGGTCTAAGCAAAGCTAAACATAAAAAAAGAAAACCTATAAAAAACAAAAACGCTTTTATAACGCAACGTGTAAAAGAAAAATTTTGTACCATATCTTTAAATAAAAAATATGAAAACAATCTAGAAACTGATTGTTTAATTTTTTTAAGACGAAACAATAATAGAAGTAAAACTGCACAACCTAAACCAACAAATACAAAAAAATAATCAACCTGTGCCCAAGTGATCCCAAATAGTTCTAACTTCATAATGCAAACCAAATAAAAGTTGAAACAAAAAGTTCTAATACAAACAAAAGTAAAATAAACATTATAAATGGTACAAAAATATCATAATAATTATGAAAAATATTCGTCTCAACTTTTGTTGTCTCAAGTTTATCAATGGTATTATAAATTTCACGCATATCATCTGAATTTTTTGCTAAAAAGAATTTACCCCCTGTAGATTCAGAAATTGTTTGTAATAATTTTTTATCAATATTAGGTTTTTGAATTAATCCATAAAGCGGATGTCTTATATATTCAATTTCATCTGAACCAATACCAACTGTATAAATTTTTATTCCCATTCTCCTTGCAACTTCAAGTGCAACTTCTGGACGCACATCACCCTCACTTGGCACTCCATCGGTCAGAACAATCATCATTTTATTTTTCGAGTTAGAATTTTTAAGTCTATTTGCAGCTGTTAAAATACCTGTAGAAAGAAGCGTACCATCTGGATCGACAATGCCAATATATAAATTTTCAACAATACGAGTAATAATATTTTTATCAAGCGTAATTGGGCAACGAGAAACTGCATCTTTACCAAAAATCACAAGTCCTATTGGGTCATTGTCTCTTTTTTTAATAAACCTTATTGCTTCTTGCTTTGCAACTTCAAGCCTTTGCTTATTATCAAAATCTTTCCACTGCATACTGCCAGAAACATCTAAAACAAGCATAATATCATTACCATCAACCGTGACAGTTGACCTGGAATCTACAAGCTGTGGCTTTGCTATAAATAAAAGAAGCGATGACAAAAGAAAAAAACGGCTAAAAAAAAGAAAGTTACTTTTCCAAGAAGAACTTTTAAACTGTTGTTGCAACGTAGATGCAAGTGAATAGTTATAAACTATTTTTTTATAAAATTTCCACCGCCAAAAAGCTAATAATAGTAAAAATGGCGCTCCTGCATACAAAATAAATGGATATACAAAACGTATAAAATAGCTCACTGTAGCACCTGTACAATATTACAAAATATATACACCAAAAAAGTATATCAAACTGACTGTAAAAACCAAAATTAAAAAAACATTATCTAACTAACCACTTCGCCCTCTCTTAAAGAGAAATCTCAACTGTAAAAAAAAAAAAAAAATAGTATAAAATAGAAATATATAAGTGTTTTTAATCTTCATCTAACTTTTACGAAAGATCATTTTAATTATGAAAAAATTATTATCTTTATTTATTATTTTTTACAGCTTTTTTTCTTATTCTTCTGAACCGAAATTACAAGATACACTAAAAGTGCTTTATAAAAAATGCTTAGAACAAAAAGAAAATCAAGAAAAAATTATAATGCTTGTAAAAATACATAATGAAAATGAAACTGGAAGAATAATGGACCCTAAGTCTGAAATGGCAACAAAAGTTAAAAATTGGGGACAAAGAGAAACTATTAAAGATAACGTTCTTTACGGCCTTATAGAAAAAGGTTATTTATATGCTTTAAGTGACGCCTGCCATCTTTATCAAGTAATTAGTAAAGCTTTATCAATAAAAAAAGAATTAGAAGAATTTGTAGAGCTGCTAGAATCATTACAAAATTCTAATAAAAAATAATATCAATCATATTTTTCTACCTGATTTTCAAACCACGAGCGAACTCGATTTGAAAAATCTAATTCTTTTTCTTCATCTTTTATAAAAAATTGCGGCCCAATAATTATTTTTATTGGGCTGTAACCTATTAAATAAGTACCGGGTGGATAGACCTTATACGCATTGAAAATCATAACTGGCACTACCGGACGACCAGTTTTTTTTGCAAGCAGTGCAAAACCAGAGAAAAATCTTCTTACCGCGTTGCTTTCAACATATCTGCCACCTTCTGGAAAAATAACAACATGACGGTTTTTGCCATTTAAAAGTCCTAATGTTTTTATCAATGAGCGCATACCTCTTAGAGCTGAAGACATATCAACAGAAACTGCCATTCTTTTTACAACTGGCCCAACCCATGACCGCTCTAGCTCTTTTTTTGCAAGCCAAATATGTGGGTATCTTTGTAGTAATGAACCTATTAATGGAATATCAAAAGACGATTGATGATTTGCAACAATAATAGATGGATTTTTTGAAATATTTTCTAAACCAATAATTGTTATTGGTAAGAATGAAGCTTTTAAAACTAATTTGTAAAATAAATCTGTTAAAAAAAAATAAATTTTATTATCGTAACGCCATTTTGCAGGAAGCAATAAAAAAAACAGTATTAATGGACCAAATAACAATAAAATTAAAAAAAATAACAAGTATGAAACAACCGTGCGAGCAATTTTTAAAAACATATAATCAGCTCCTTTTTATTATCCTTTATAGTAAAGATTAAACTGATCGTGTACTTTTTTGATATAAAAATTAGTAAAAACAGAAATAACTATCATTAATACACATACTAAAAACAATCGAACTATAATTTGATTGCCATACAATACTTGTGAAGAAATATAAGCTCCCATAGAAATAAAACATCCTACAATAAAACAAAATGGATAAGAGTATATCATCATTTTGAAACCTCTTAACAAAGAAAGAAAAAGATCTTGCAATCTTTGTTTAGAATCAAAATAAAAGAGTCCTGAAAAAAGTACAATCGGTATTAAAAAAAATATTAAAACTATATTTAAGTAGGTGAGAAAAAAGTTTTTAAAAATATTAAAAATACTCAATAGTAACAACGATGAAAAAGTTATACCATAAAAAACTCCAACTATATAATCATAAAAATATGACAGCGTTTTTCTTTTGACAGAAGGCCTTATGATAAGAAGCATCATTACAGATAGACTCAACAATGAAAGTAGTAAAAAAAATAATCTAATAAGAAAGTCATACTTAGCAAGGACAAACGAATTATATTTTAATAAAACAGCCTCGACGATAAACGATTGGGTTATAAACAAAATAACAAAAGGTAAGCCATAGATTCCCAGTAGCTTAAACGATTGATATAACGACTTTAGAGTAACTAAAGAAAAAAGCTTAAAATTCTTAGGCAAAAAAATTGATAAAGAATCTTTCCAACACTGCAATAATTGCATATTTATCCTCTCTGATTATACTAAATAACAATTTAAAGAAAGACCACAGTGAAGCATATTTATAAATAATTATAAAAATTTATCATACCGTCTTTATAGATACAAGGGCTTCATTTTTTAGTAATTTGCTTAAAATGTAACTATTTGACTTTTAGAAAATAATTACATTATTATAAAAACATAAAGAAAAGATAAATCATCACAAATGATGTAAAATAATCATTTATATATCAAATAAAATATACACGGAAATTATGAAAAAAAAATTATTAATCGTAGAATCTCCTGCTAAAATTAAAACGATTTCAAAATTTTTGGGGCCTGAATTTAAAATTATGTCTACCGTGGGGCATGTTAAAGATTTACCAAAAAAACGTACTGGAATTACTATAACAGATAAAGATATAGAAATAGAGTACGAAATAATGCCCAACAAAGATGATGTTGTTGCAAAAATTTGCAAATCTGCATCAACTGCAGAAACTATCTTTTTGGCACCTGATCCTGACCGCGAAGGTGAAATTATTGCCTGGCACATTGCAGGTGAAATAGAAAAAGTTATTAAAGATAAAAAAAAATTAAAACGTATTACTTTTAATGAAATTACAAAATCTGCAATTCTTAAGGCGATTGAAAATACATCTTCTATTAATTTACAAAAAGTAGCCGCTCAACAAGCTCGTAGAATATTAGATCGCTGGGTAGGTTATAATGTTTCTCCTATTTTATGGAAAAAAATAACTCGTGGACTTTCTGCAGGACGTGTACAATCGGTTGCACTGCGACTTGTTTGTGAAAAAGAAGAGGCAATTAGAAACTTTAAAGTTGAAGAATATTGGAGCATTGAAAATATCTTTAAACATGGTCGATCTAAAATTGCTACAGAACTTACCCACATTAAAAAGAAAAAAATTGCGATTAAAACAAAAAAGAAATCTGATGAAATTGTAGCTCAGATTAAAAAAACTAACTTTTCTGTCACTGATGTAATTGATAGAAAGCGAATAAAAAATCCTTATCCACCATTTATGACCAGCACATTACAACAAGCTGCATTTAATCAACTTGGCTTTACTGTAAAAAGAACTATGAATCTTGCGCAAAAGCTGTATGAAGGTCAACCTCTTGATAATAAACAAAAACCTGTTGCACTTATTACTTATATGCGTACAGATTCTAAAAGAATTTCCGAAACAGCACTTAAACAAGTGCGTTCATTTGTAAAAAGCAGTTTTGATAAAGAATATATTCCTACAAAAGCAAATGTTTATACAAAGAGTAAAGCAAAATCTCAAGATGCTCATGAAGCAATTAGACCAATTGATGTTAATATGGCTCCAGAAACAGTCGCTAAATATTTACCCAAAGATATGGCTAAATTATATGACTTAATCTGGAGACGATTTGTTTCTTGCCAGATGAGCCCTGCTCAATATGCTCAAAGACAAGTTATTATTGAAGGTGGTGATTTTACTTTTAAAGTAACTGGTTCAACATTAATGTTTGATGGCTTTTTAAAAATTTATAAAGCTGGCCAAGAAGATGAAAAAGAAAAAAAGATAAAAATACCAAAAAATATCAAAGTGGATGATAAGGTAGAACAAGATAAAATAACTCCTAAACAACACTTTACTCAACCTCCTGCACGATATACAGAAGGATCCCTTGTTAAAGAACTAGAAAAAGCTGGTGTTGGAAGACCAAGTACTTATGCAACAATTTTAAGCACTATTCAAAGCAGATCATACGTTAAACTTGATAAAAAAAAGTTTTTCCCAACAGAGCTTGGATTTGCTGTTACAAAAATGCTTGTAGAAAATCTTCCAGATATTATGGATGTTGCCTTTACCGCAAACATGGAAGAAAGCCTTGATAAAATTGCTGAAGGAAAACTTGAAAGAAATAAACTGTTAAAAGATTTTTATAAAAAGTTTGAAAAAGATTTAAAAAAATTTGGTGGCAACAACGAGAAACAACCAATTAAAAAAACAGATGTAAAATGCCCTGAATGTAAAAAAGAATATCTTGGTGTCCGCTTTGGTAAAGCTGGAGAATTTCTAGGGTGTCTTTCTTATCCTGATTGTACCTATACATGTAATTTTGAAAGAACAGAAGACAATAAATTACGTTGTATCGAAATAGAAAAACCAAAAGAACTCGATTTAAAATGTGAAAAATGCGACAGTAATCTTCGAGAGATTATTGGTCGCTATGGCAAATTTATTGCCTGCTCTGCTTATCCTGAATGTAAATATGTTTACCGAGAAAAAGCTCCATTTAAATGTCCTCTTGATAAAAAAGGCGACGTTGTTAAAAGAAAATGGCGTGGTGGAACACTCTGGGGATGTGGAAATTATCCAAAATGTAAATTTGCTGTTTTTGGTGATATAGAACTTACAAAATGTCCAGAATGCAAATTACCATTCTTGGTAAAAAAAGTTTCTACAAAAGGAGTTGAGTCTTTGCAATGCTCAAGCAAAGAATGTGGATATAAAAAGTAACAAAAAAAGATTACTATTCAATCAAACGAATAGTAATCTTTTTTACTATTATTTACAAAAATTAGTTGATATTGTTTTCCATGAGGACCATCTTTTATTCCGCTATCTATAAATCCATATTTTTTTAGAGCAAAATAACTTCTTTTATTTTTAATATCTACATGAGCCTGAAAAAAACGCTCTTTTTCATTTTTAAAGTACTCTTGAGAAACTAAAAATAAAGCTTCACGATAAAAACCTTTTGACCAATAATTTTCATTGATCCAACTATAAAGTTGCCCTAATGATTCATGTTTACTTCTAATTTCTATAGCTCCAATAAGATTTTTTGTAAACTTTTCAAAAATACAATAAAAATATGTTTGATATGGTTTTATTTTATTCAAACGTGCATATAAATAATCTGTCTCATACTGCCTTGATGCATGCAACCAATGGCAAACTATATCAGAAAACATTGTTAAATATTCTTCAAAAAACTGCTCTTGCAATACTTTCAATACAACAGTATTGCCTATCAATATAGTAGATGGCATCGCCCCCCTTACTTGGCACCCTCTTTCTACTTCTTTATGCAGTATAAAAAATATCGCTAGAAACTATATAGTGTTAACTTTACGATAAATAGATTTTAACCAACTAATAATTGATAGCTCTGCACTATTAATTTGATTATTATTGCCTAATTGACCTGGAGCAACAGAATTATCTGTTAATAAACCAACCTTACTATCTATAGTATCTACAACTGTTTTTACCGCTGGCAGATCTGTATCTTTTATTATGTCGACATTTGCATCTATAATATCTACCTTTGCCTCGACTCCAGAAATTGCAGCTGTAATTGCAGGTACATCTGTTGCCCTAATTGTATCTACAACTGTATCTACCGTTGCTACATTCGTAGTCAATGTATCCACTTTTCCGTCAACTGTACCAAGCGTTGTCGCAAGTCCGTCAACTACAGTATCGACTGTATCAACTTTTGTCTCAACTCCAGAAATTGCTGCTGTAATTGCAGGTACATCTGTTGCTCGAATTGCATCTACAACTGTATCGACTGTTGCAATGTTTGTATTCACTCCTGAAATTGCTGTATTAAATGTTGCAGTTGTCAGTGTTCCAGCTACTGCTGTTGTAATGCCATCAACTTTTAACTCAACAGAATCTACAACTGTTTTTACTGCCGGCAGATCTGTGTCTTTTATTATATCTACATTCGCGTCAATAATATCAAGCTTTGCTTCAATAGCTGTATGATCTGCACCCCCAAGACCATCAACTGTTGTTTTAATATCATCTACAACTGCTTTTACCGCTGGCAGATCTGTATCTTTTATTGTATCTACATTCGCGTCTACCGTTGCAATATTTGCATTCACTCCTGAAATTGCTGTATTAAATGTTGCAGTTGTTAGTGTTCCGGCTACTGTTGTTGTAATGCCATCAACTTTTGTTTCAACAGAATCTACAACCGTTTTTACAGCCGGCAAATCTGTATCTTTTATTGTTGTAACATCTGCAGTAATTGTATCTACAATTCCATCTACTGTTGCAACATTTGTTGTTAGTGTATCAACCTTTGTTTCAACAGAATCCACAACTGTTTTTACAGCCGGCAAATCTGTATCTTTTATTGTATCTACATTCGCGTCAATAATATCAAGCTTTGCTTCAATAGCTGTATGATCTGCACCCCCAAGACCATCAACTGTTGTTTTAATATCATCGACAACCGTTTTTACTGCCGGCAGATCTGTATCTTTTATTGTTGTAACATCTGCAGTAATTGTATCTACAATTCCATCTACCGTTGCAACATTTGTTATTAGTGTATCAACCTTTGTTTCAACAGAATCAACAACTGTTTTTACCGCCGGTAAATCTGTATCTTTTATTGTATCTACATTCGCATCGACCGTTGCAATTGCCCCTGTAATTGCAGGAACATCTGTTGCCCTAATTGCATCTACAACAGTATCTACTGTTGCAATGTTTGCATTCACTCCTGAAATTGCTGTATTAAATGTTGCAGTTGTTAGTGTTCCGGCTACTGCTGTTGTAATGCCATCAACTTTTGTTTCAACAGAATCTACAACCGTTTTTACCGCCGGTAAATCTGTATCTTTTATTGTATCTACATTCGCATCGACCGTTGCAATTGCCCCTGTAATTGCAGGAACATCTGTTGCCCTAATTGCATCTACAACAGTATCAATTGTATCAACTTTTGTTTGTAAAGTAGAAAAGTCCATAGTATCGACAGTTGCCTTAATATCATCAACAATTCCATCAATAATATTTACTTTTACTTCTAGCCCATCAACAACTGTATCAATTGTATCAATTTTAGACTCAACAGTAACTAAGTCTAAAGCATCAACGATTGCTTTTGTATCATCTACAACTGTTTTTACCGCCGGTAGATCTGTATCTTTTATTATATCTACATTAGAGTCAATCGTTGCAACATCGGTTGTAAGCGTATCTACCTTTGTCTCAACTGTAGAAATATTTGTATTTATTCCTGAAACTGCAGTATTAAAATCTGTTGTTGTCACTGCAGTATTAACT
>CAZYJE010000003.1:0-7043 GCA_964647685.1 uncultured Pseudomonadota bacterium
AGGTTTGACTGCTACAATCAAAATTATTTATCACTCTTATTTTAGAAATAAAGAATTTAATACTATTTATTCTATTTCAAAAACTATTCAAACAATAGCTTCTTTATCTGTTCTTTTTTATATAAAAAACCTTAACCTTAATATTCTAAGTTCAATTTTTATAATTAATATAGCAACCAAAATAGCAACTATTTGCTACACACTTGTATATTTAAAACAATTTTATAAAAAAAATGAAAAAGAAATAAAAAAGATTAACTACAATAAAAGAATAAAAGAATTTTCTATTCATTCAGCAGCTATGTGGTTTAACACAAGTTTAAAAAGCATGACGGAGCGGAATTTTTTGCTACCATTTATCACCTATTGCTTTGGGCAAACAAAAGGTAATATTTTTAAAATCGCACACGATGGAGCAATTTTTTTTCAAAGAATTATTTTAAAAACTATTGGTTCTACCGATACTTCACTTTTTGCGCATATAAAAATAGTTACAAATAATGACAAAAATCTGATGCCCGCATTTACAAGACTCACAAAAAGTCTATTATGGCTCTGCTTTCCCATTTTAGGAATGTTGACGCTTCTTGTAACCTGTAATCAGCACTACTACTTTATCCCCGCAAAATCTTTTGCGTTATTTGCAGTTATAACAAGCAGCTACTTATTAGAGATAATAGTCTCGCCTTATGAACGAATCTTAGAGATAAAGAAAATGTATTTCACCCTACTGTGCACCTATATTCCTTATATAGCCTTATTTTTAATAACCATTACTTATTTTTCAAAAATAACAACGTATAAACTGCTTTCGATCATCATACTAATACATTCTACTAGATTAATCAGCACCTATACCATTGCGTATTTAGCCCACAAAAAACTCCAACTCAAGTATCCATTTGGACTAATGAAAAAACTATTACTGATTATTGGTGTTTTTTGCTTCACAATCAAAATCATTCTCAGATGATTGAAAGCAAGGCAAATGCCCCACATAAACATCTTGAAAAATCTTTCATTAAAAACTCCCTGGAAAGGCATTTGCCTTGCTTTCAATCATAGCTTATGGGATAACTTTTTTAAATGACGAATGTCTATAGCGCTCTAGCTGGTGTTATCGGACGCAAATTCTTTCAAAGTCGCACTTACATAAATAAAAATTAAAAATATATATTATATGAATTTTATCTGTAAGAAATCTTAGTCTAATACACTAAAGTTTTTTAAAAATTTGATTGACATCCGGTCGAGTATAGCTATAATTATAGTAATAAAAACAGTTTTATTCCAAAATAAGAGGAACTCTTAAGAATGGCTAAAAAAATTATTGGTATCGATCTAGGTACAACAAACTCTGTAGTATCCTTCATGGAAGGTGGCACTGCTAAAGTTATTCCTAACAAAGAAGGCGGAAACACAACTCCATCAATCGTTGCATTTACAAAAGATGGAAAACGTCTTGTTGGTGTAACGGCAAAAAGACAAGCTGTAACAAACCCAGAAAATACAATCGCATCTGCTAAAAGATTTATTGGTGCAAAATATGATCAAATGACAAAAGAATTTGCACATATCCCTTACAAAACAGTTAAAAAAGCAAATGGTGACATCGCAATAGAAGCTCAAGGTAAAGAACTTGCTCCAGAAGAAATTTCTGCTGCTATTTTAAGCCAGCTTAAACAAACTGCCGAAGATTTTCTAGGCGAAAAAGTTGATGCAGCAGTTGTAACTGTTCCTGCTTACTTTAATGATGCTCAACGTCAAGCTACAAAAAATGCCGGTAAAATTGCTGGCCTTGATGTAAAACGTATCATTAATGAACCAACTGCAGCAGCTCTCGCTTATGGTTTTGACAAAAAACAAAGCGGAACAGTTGTTGTTTTTGACTTTGGTGGCGGAACATTTGACGTTTCTGTCTTAGAAGTAAGTGACGGTGTTATTGAAGTTAAATCAACAAATGGCGATACACATTTAGGTGGTGACGATGTTGACCAAACTCTTATTAAGTATCTTGTCGATGAGTTTAAAAAAACAAATGGCATAGATCTTTTACAAGACAAAATGGCACTGCAAAGATTAAAAGAATCTGCAGAAAAAGCTAAAATTGAGCTTTCTACATTGCATGAAACAGAAATAAACTTACCATATATTACAGCTGATGCTTCTGGGCCAAAACACCTTAATATCAAAATTTCTCGTGCTAAATTAGAATCTTTATGTGCAGATATATTCAACAAACTTCTTATTCCTTGCAAAAAAGCAATGGCTGATGCTGGCGTAAACAATAGCCAAATCAATGAAGTTGTTTTAGTTGGTGGATCAACACGTATTCCTAAAGTACAAGAACTTATTAAAGACTTTTTTGGTAAAGAACCAAATAAATCTGTAAACCCTGACGAAGTAGTTTCTTGTGGAGCTGCAATTCAAGGTGGTGTTCTTGCAGGAGACGTAACAGATGTACTTCTTTTAGACGTTACTCCTCTTTCTCTTGGTATTGAAACAATGGGCGGCGTTATGACAAAGCTTATTGAAAGAAATACAACAATTCCTACAAAAAAATCTCAAGTTTTTTCAACTGCAGAAGATAGTCAAACATCTGTAGATATTAGAATTGGTCAAGGTGAACGTGAATTTGCAAAAGATAACAAAATTTTAGGTCAATTTAGACTTGATGGCATTCCAGCTGCACCAAGAGGTGTTCCTCAAATTGAAGTAACATTTGATATTGATGCAAACGGTATTGTAAATGTTTCTGCAAAAGACAAAACTTCTGGCAAAGAACAAACAATTACAATTTCTGACAGCAGTGGACTTTCTGAAGAAGAAATTAACCGTATGGTTCAAGAAGCTCAAACTCACGCAGAAGATGACAAAAAAGCAAAAGAACTTGTAGAAAAACGTAATCGTCTTGATAGCGTTATCTTACAAGTTGAAAAATCTGTAAAAGAGCATGCTGAAAAAATTGGACAAGAAGAAGTTGTCAAAATTAACGAAGCAGTTACAAAAGCAAAAGAAGCATTAAAAACTCATGCTGAAAATGCTGAAGAACTAGAAAAAGCAACTGAAGAACTTACAAAAGCTTCTTACAAAATTGCAGAAATAATGCAAAAACAGATGCAAGAACAACAAGCTGCACAACAAAATGCAAATACAGCAGAAACTGATGCAACAACTGCAGGACAAAGTCAAAAAAATAATGACGGTCCAATTGATGCAGAAATATCTTAAGATATAAACTCTTATCTTTTAAAAAAGCCCCGATTAAACTTCGGGGCTTTTTTATTGCTCTTTTAACTATTTATCTTTTATTATTTTTTGATCTTTACTTTAAACAAAAAAAAAGGATGTATTATGAAAATAAAAAGATTAAAAGTTTTTTTGTATTTTATAGTTATTCATACTAATTTATACAGTATGCAAAGAAATATACACATTAACTATGATCCCAATATTGATTACAACCCACATGCAATTACCACATATATTAAAAAAAAATTACTACATTTCTACAAAGGAAAGCCCAATAAAAAAAGTTTATCATACATAATTCTTAAAGAGAAAAATAACAAAAATATAAGGCTAACAACATAAATGAAAAAAATATTACTCAACTACCTTTTTATAACAGTTTTCTTTGCTCATATTTCATCACTTTGCCTTTCACCAAAAGATTTTCAAAGTCCTAAAAATTGGAGTAACCCTGAAATATGTAATTTTTTAAAAAATTCTAAAGTTTTACATATAGAGCCAATACAAAATTTTCTTAAAGGAAATAATAAAAAATTTTACTTTACAAGTAAAATTTTTTTAATAACATTAACAAATAATATTAAGGCTGTATTTAAACCATCAGAATCATTTACTAAGTCTTTTCCTTCTAAATCTGAAACTGCTGCTTATCAAGCGTCTTTATTTCTCGAGTTCCCACATATACCACCAACAGTTACAAGAACAATCAACAATGAAAGTGGTTCTTTACAACTATTTGTAGATACCAAAATTGATCTACTTAAAAAAAATGAATATGAACACGTTTTAAACAATATTGAAAAAGAAACTCTAGAAAATATAAAAATTTTTCAATTTATTTTTGGACAATGGGACTCTACATTAGAAAATTTAATAGCTCTTAATCATAACAATAAGCTATTTCTTATAGCAATTGATAATAGTGAAATATATAGAAATCAATATGTCCAATATGGAAACATTCCATTTTCTCAAATAATTTTAGGACAACCATTAAAAAATAAAAATTATAAGAAAAAATTTCCTTTTAATAAAGCTAAGATTATAAAAAAACCTTTTCTTAAAAATTTAAAAATAGCTTTTAAAGATAATAATCTAGAAAAAAAAATCTATAAAAAATTCTCATACATAGAAAAATATATTAAAGATGAGCAAATTAAGCTTATTTTTTATAATGGAACTCTATGGAGACAGTTTCATGCTTTTAATGAAAAATTTATAAAAGCATTCTCAAAAACATGCTCAGAAAAAACATTACATAAAATAAAAGAGCTCAATATAGAGGCTCTTGAAAAAATATTTTCTGAAGCAAAAGACTCAAATTTTTTAACACAATCTTATTTAGAAAATATTTTAGAACGAAGAGATCAAGTCGTACATTATTTTGAAAAAAATAATGTAAAATAAAACCTTTAAAATGAAGTTGGCAAATCAAATATTTTTTGACTTGCCAACTTCACTTTATTATAAAACTTTATCGAGAGCAGCTTTTGCTATCTGCACATTTCATGCAGCAACATACGATACTCATAACACCTGCAAGACCAATGACAAGCTTAAGAGGCTTTACAAGCATTGCAAGGTTATTCATTACAAAACCCATTTTAAAAATATTTAGACCTACTGCATCAAGGCCCCAGTTCATTGCACCAATTGCACATAATATAGCTACAGGCATACGTAATGTTTTCATCATATCTTCCATAAAGATTCTCCTTTTTAAAAATGGAATAAGAACTAAAAACCAACAATTATTTTCACAAATACCACTAATTTTTTATTTACGCAAATTACTACTTTTTACTCATTATCAATGCTTGTATGTCATAATGAAAAGTGTCCTTGATTAAAACCCTACATAAATTAAACTTACAAATAAGTACTACCATAATAAAATCAACAATCTCTAGAAAAAATAAACGAAAGCTAAAAATGAGTATCAAAGCTGGCCTTGTCGGTCTTCCAAATGTTGGAAAATCAACATTATTTAATGCACTTACAAAATCATCAATTCCTGCAGAAAACTACCCTTTTTGTACGATTGAACCACACATGGCAATTACAAAAGTACCTGATGAACGAATGGAAAAATTACAAAAAATTTATAATTCTGAAAAACAGATTCCGAGTTCTGTACAATTTGTTGACATTGCAGGCCTTGTAAAAGGTGCAGCTTCTGGACAAGGACTTGGTAATAAATTTTTAAGCCATATCAGAGAAGTAAACTTAATAATTCATGTGTTAAGATGCTTTGAAGATTCAAAAGTTATAAGAGAAACTGGCGCAGTTGACCCTCTTTCTGATTACGAAACAATTATATCTGAACTTCTTCTTAAAGACCTAGAATCTGCAGAAAAACGTCTTGCAAAAATTGCACAACTTTCAAAAGCTGCTCAAAATAAACCAAAAGAACTGAAAGTTTTACAAGAAGAACAACAACTTCTAGAAAATATAATACAAGCAATAAATCAAGATGAGCTTGAGACAATCAGAAGCTTAATTATAAATACCGAAACAAAAACAATCCCTCTTATTACAAGTAAAAACTTTTTAATTATAGCAAATATCGCAGAAGACGAGCTTGAAGATGATGCTTATAAAAATAATACACACTACCAAACATTATTAAAAAAATTCGGCACAGAAAAAGTTATTCCTGTTTCTGTAAAAGTTGAACACGAACTATCACAACTTCCAGAACAAGAAGCACAAGAAATGATGGAAATGATCGGACTCAAAACTAAAAGCCTTGATACAATTATTAAAAAAACATATCAAAATTTAGATCTTATTACTTTTTTCACCTGCGGCCCACAAGAAATTCACGCATGGCCAATTAAAAATGGAACAACAGTTCGCCAAGCTGGTGGACAAATACATTCTGACCTTGAGCGCGGCTTTATTTGTGCAGAAACTTTTAACACCAATGATCTATTTGAATATGGCAGCATCTCAAAACTAAAAGATTTTGGAAAAGTCGCAACACAAGGACAAGACTATATCGTAAAAGATGGCGATATTATCTTAATTCGATTTAATGTATAGATTAGATTTTATTAAATCGAAAAAATAAATGTCACGCCTTAAAAAGGCGTGACATTTATTTTTTCTCTAAAATTTTTTTTAAACTACAAACTCTTTTATCTTTTCTATTGTCAAAACCCGCAGAATCTGAAACAATAATATCTATTTCATTTTACCTTTATTCTTTTTTATAACTATTGAAAACCAATGATAATTTTTGCGGCAAATAATTATTCCATTCTCTTTTTGAACAATTTCAGATCCACCTAAGTAACTATTTTCATAATCTGAAACTAAAATTGGATAATTAAAATTGTTCAATAAGTCATGTTTTTGTTGCTTAATAAGTTTCTGTATTTCTCCACCACTTAATGATTCTCCATCTTTTACAATATTTTTATAAGCATTTTTTAAGACATCTTGACTATAGATTATATCTGAAAAGTTATAATCAATATATTCACTCGAAAAACCCTTTAAATCGTCTATGCTAAAATATTTACTCTTTAGGTACTTATTTTTTATATAATCAAAAAGTTTTGTATTAAATGAAACTTTCTTACCTAAAATTGAAGGATAAGGAAACTTACTTTGTTCAATATATTTATTAAAAATATCTATATAAATGAGCGAATTGTGAAATTAAAAAATAATTAAAAATAAGTTAGGCTAGCTCAAAAACCTAAACACTAATAAGGAGAGCTAGCCATGCTAAAAAGCATAGAAGAAGTTTATTACATAATTGATGAAATTGTAAAGAATGGAAT
>CAZYJE010000004.1:0-7917 GCA_964647685.1 uncultured Pseudomonadota bacterium
ACTTAATTTTTTAAATTTGTTAATATTAAGTATTCTATGATTAGCTTTCATTTTAAATTGGTCAGAACTTATGAATTAAAGGACTACGTCACAAAGAAATGGTAATGAAATGATTTGCTTTCCATTTAAGACTTTTAAAGATACAATTTAATTGTATCTTAAAATAAAGATACAAATAGAAAAATCTTTATTTTAAATAATATTTTATGGAATTCAATTCATAAGAGCATAAGTAGTAATAATATAAGAAGACTTATAGTAGAGTTCTAATCTACTTATTATTTTTTTCTGAACTATGAGGTTTTAATGTATAAATATTACAAAAGTTTATTAATTGTATCTTCATTTGAAGATACAATTAATATGTATCTAGAAATAAGGATACATGTTAATTGTATCTTCGTTTGAAGATACAATTAATATGTATCCTTATTTCTAGATACAATTCAAATGTATCTTAAAGCACAATTCACAAAAATATTTTCGTATTGTTGATAAACACTAGTAAAAATGCAAATAGCTTTTATAAATATACGAAAATAAATTTTGAACACTGTAAACTTAATAAAAGACATTTAAGCCATTTATAAATTCAAAACTAAATCTAATAAGAACAAACAGATGAAGAAATGCTCATTTTTATTGTTAAGATACATAATATATCAAAAAGTATCAAAATATATCAAAAAACAAAATACTCTATATTTTTGAATGAAAGCTTATACCAAGAGTATTACTGAAATATGTTATTTAAAATGTTTGTTACTCTCTTTTGCCAAAACGTAGCATTTAAATTTTTTTTTTCTATTTATAAATTTTGTACAAATATTATAATCAAAATGAATAATCCAACTATAATCTTTATTCTTTCCATAATATCTTACATGAATGGTAATGTAATGAATTGCCAAACTGGTCAACCAGATAATACAAGACTGATAGATCTTGATTGGACTGGTAAAAATACTGAAGAATGTAAAACATATATTCAAAATACAATTGAAATGACAAATAATCAAGGCGATCCCTTTTTTAAACCTATTAATGATCTATGTTTACCAGATAATCGAGTTTTATCAATTGATGTTCTTTGTTCTGATACTCTTCAAACAACACAATCGATTCTTAGAGGCTTTTTCTTTCTTGATCGAGGACTACAAGAGCCTGAAAATCAAATATATAAAGAAAATCAATGTACTTGTCAAAATAAATGTAATATTCAAGAAAGCTCCCCCTATACTTTTAAAATTACGCATGAAAATAATGTTGGTTATTTTACAACAAAAAATTCTTGTATGGCTTTTTGCATGAATGGTTATGAAATTTATCCAACTTCATATATTGTAAACACCTTCCCTGATCCTTCAGCTGCAAATGTAGTTTTAAAAAAAGGTTTGGATGAATGTAATATGCATTTAAATCACACAATTCCTAAATTTAAACAAATCGCAATAATGCATGCAGAATTTTGCCATGCATTCGCTTTATGTGAAAAATTTAAAGAAATTTATAATGCTGATATTTTATTTGCTGAGACTTGTATATACGGATCTAATTTCAATGATGATCATATATTAAGTGATGAAGAAAAATTTTGGATAGGACAAAGTGATGAAAATCTTCAAACAGTTTCGACAAGATGTTTACATTTTAATATACCTCAGAATTCAAGTTCTACACTTACAGAAGCTGAATCTTGCTTTAATGTTTTTGCAAATAACAATATATCAATTGAGGAAAGAAATGAAACACATTGTTTTTCAAAACAGTTATCATTCGATGGTGTTAACAATGGTAGTCATATAGTAAATATTTGTGAAGATGATCAAGATCCAATTGGTACTGACACAACTGTAAATTTATTCAAAAAGTTTTTCATTGTGAATACTTTATTAATCCAATGTTTAATGGGAGAATCTAATCCCGTACCAAATGCTCAAAGTGATATCACAGGTTGCATATGTCAAGATCCTTTTCCTAGTGTGGTAGAAAAATTTGATACATCTTGTATTGATTTGTTTTTTATTGAAAATGGCATTAGTTCTTTTAATTTACAAAATAATTTTTCTTTTTTCAATATTATAAATACTGAAAGTCCACATGTATCATTTGACTCTACTGGAGCTTGTTCTTGTCCATTTTTAAACTTTTTTGATTATCTAGCATTTCAAGAAAGTTGTGCTTTATGTTTTATAAATGGAAGAAATAGCACTTTTGAAGTATTGAATACGAGTGAGAGATTTTTATTCCTTCAATCTCAACATATTTCTTCACCATCTCTTATAACTAATCAAACAAAAGAAGAATGTGAAAGTCAAAATGGATTTAATGGAGATGATGTAAATTCTGCTTGTATAGATGGAAATGATATTTGCTTATTAAAGAAAATAAAAGATCCTAGTAATAATAATTTCCAGGCATTATTTACTAAACAAAATGAAAGTTTGCAATGTATATTAAATCAACTTAATGATGTTGAACTTAGCAACAATAATGTTATATTTGATTGTCCATTGAATGAAAACTGTTCTGATTTAACATGTTCAATTGAATATGT
The DNA here is from genome assembly GCA_964647685.1 of uncultured Pseudomonadota bacterium. GTDB lineage: Bacteria > Babelota > Babeliae > Babelales > Vermiphilaceae > CAZYJE01. The sequence continues at coordinate 2,558 of CAZYJE010000004.1, forward strand.
AGAAAAATGTAAAGCAGATACTAATTTTAGCCAATTTTGTGAAGATTTTGTGAATAATTCATGTGGAGTTTGTGATATAAATAATATAAGTCTTAACACTTGTGTTATTCATAATAACCAAGCTTTTTTGTTTAGTGAATATGATGCTTGCAGTTTGGATTGTATAAATCCAAATATAAAGCTGTGTAAAGAAAATGAAAATTGCTTACATCTTACAAATGACGAAAATATTAAATGTCAAGAAATATTTTCCATTTCTCAATGTGAAACAGAATGTCAATCTCTAAATAACACAAATTTATATTGCAGCTTTAATTCTAGTGTTGTTGAAGATTGTATTAGTGAAATAAACGGATGTCTTGAAATATGTAATGGAAATAATGAGAGAGTTTTATGCTCTGCTCCTGATTTATCTTGTTTTCAATCTTATTGTAGTGACTTTATTTCAACCAATCCTTCCTGTAAATGTCTTGATTGTGTAAATCCAACATTAGAATTTTGTAAGGTCTATGATTCAGATTTGACTTGTGATGATTATTGTACAAATATGTTTTGTACAAAAACTTCAACTACAAATGAAATTCTATATGATCTTATAGAAATTACATATATCTGCGATAATAATCCTTCTTTAGACAATATAAATTTAAAACAGTGTGCAAATTGTCTTACAACTGATGAATGTTGTGAAGAATTTTGTGATTTCTCTGAAGCTATGTGTGCAATTATTGATGGATTAGCAATTTATGCTGATGAGCAAATTCTTTGTAATGCTTCTTGTTCAAATAAAACAATTTCATTTCCTTCAAATAATACAAGTTGTTGTGAAGATTTATGTAATAATCATTTTCAAGATTTTTGTTTAGCCAATAACGATAATGTTATCTTCTTTACTCCTGATACTGATTGCTCAAAAATTTGTGCAGAAACTGATTTTAATTCATATGAAATTACAAATGATGATAATAAATGTAAAACATGTGAAGAAAAATGTATTAATGAAGATGATTCTGAAGAAATATATTGTTCTTTTGATGAAGATATTAATAAAATATGCATCTCTGCTAAGGAGAATTGCCTTAAAAATTGTAATAATGAACTTAATGAAGTTGTTAGATGTGAAGAAACAAATGAAGGTGAAGATAATTTTGAATATAGTTGTTTAGTAAACTTTTGTAATGATTTTAACAAATCATTTTGTGATTGTCTTGAATGTGATAATACTTCATTAGACCTTTGCAAAGCTTATATTCCTAATTGTAATTGTAATGATTGTCTTGATGTTATTTATTGTAAACAAAAAACTCTTAATGATATTGTAAGCTATGAAAGATTCACTAATCTTGAATGTTGTGGAAGTAATTCCCCAGAAGAAACTAATGATATTAAAATTGAATCTTGTATAACATGTAATGATACTAGTGACTGCTGTGAGCACTTTTGTAATTTTACTGAGGATAAATGTACTAGAATAGATTTAGGGTATAAATTCTACAAATCTCATGAAATTTGCGAGCAATCCTGTGATGAATCTATTTCATTTGAAATACAAGATAAAATAGAACCTTGTTGTGAAGATATATGTACCAATCATTCTAATACTTTATGTTATTTCGCAAATAATAAATATTCATTATTTGATACTCAAAATTGTGAAGATATTTGCAATGATCTCAAAAATACTAACGATTTTAAGATTACAGATAATTACTCGTTATGTACAAATACAATGACATGTGAAGAACTTGCAGAAACAAAACCTGATGGTAAATATTGTAACAGAAATTTTGATGTTTTTGATTCTTTTTTAAACTATTGTAATAGTGTAAATGGAATGATTGATGAATTTGATTATGTTTTGTGTACCAAAGCTAAATGTAATAAGAGACAATGTAAAAAATTATTCTTTGACAAAGCTTGTAAAAATGATGATAAAAAACAACTTTCAGTTGTAGGAGAACACGGGGAATGTTTATTCTTTGATAATCGTGAAGACTTAGAAGATGAATTTACAGATGTGATACCAGATTGGAAAATTTTTGAATGTAAATATTCTTGTGAACAAAAATGTTTACAATCGATTGAATACAAGAGTTTTTATATTTCACATTATATACCAAAATGTGATGAAGAAAAAGCTTATTATTGTTATAGAAAGAAAATCATTTCATCCATTGAATATGCGTTCTATCGAAAATGTCTTCAGAAACCAGATGATTATTTCAAAAAGTGCGATGACTATAGATGCAAAAATACAAGATGTAAGATTTATGATATAAGTTCGAGAGATACAAGTTCGAGAGATACAAGTTCAAGAGATACAAGTTCAAGAGATACAAGTCATGAAAGTGATGAAAATACTATTTCGGATAACAGGTTTATTTGGAATTCAAATATGAATCTTATTTGCTCTGTTTCTATTCCAAAAAATAAACGAAAAAAATTCATTAAATTTGAAGATTACCAAAATGTGTTACGAAAAAGAAAACATAAACAAAATAAACAAATCTCACAAAATATAATAAGCATTACATTACAACATTACGGATGTTATTCATTTAATGGTAAAAGGTATGTGAAGAAAATAAGAAAAGACTATTGTTTAGATACAAAATTTTTAAGTCTTTGTGCTGAAATGAATGTTAGTAGTTTTAAAGAATGCAAGGAAGAGTGTCAAAAACTTGTTTGATTAAAATAATTGTCTAAAATTAAATAACCTTACTACCATTTGGTGGAATTTTGCTATTTAAACAAAGAAAAATTTTTATAATAACAATGAATTTCCTTAAGGTTTTTCTAACTTTTTATTTACTTATCGCTTATAGACTTTGGTGGATGCTAGTTCCACAAACAAGTCCTGCATCTGTTCAACTTTGTTCAAAAGCTCAACCTATTAAATTCGAATATAATAATCAGACAGCGTTTCTTGATTGGTTTATGAGATATACTGATTATAAAAAAGGCAGTGATAAATGGTATAGAGATGATGACGGAGATGTAAGATTTTTAGTCATGGATAACATATTTCGAAAAAGGCCAGGTAGTCAGAATTTTGAAGAAATAATTTATCATCAGCAGAAACTTCATACGAATTTCGATTCCTATATAGAGAGCAGAAGTCTTAAAGATGTTCAAACATGGGAATTTGTACCAGTTGGGGACGCTGTAATAAAAACACAATATCACGGAGGAGCTGATATTATGATTAAATATACAAATGATGTAACAACCAATGACGAAACTTTTTACTTTCAACTAAAGACAGTAGAAGCTAAATTTGTTGCAAATAGTGTAGTATCCAAAGCACTTGATGGAAATCAGCTTCCTAAGTTCGGAGAACGTGGTTGTTTAAAGGTTAATCTAAAAAATCCATGTGACTATATTCCAAAAATTCTTTTCATAGTTTTTACAGTTGAAGGTGTAAATCAAGATGATTATTATATATCATGGTTTGCTGATCAAGGTTCTTTTAAAATTACTGGTAAACCACGAGAAAGTTCTCATGAACTTTTTTATGATACTGGATTTATTTGGTTTGATGGATTTAGACGCTACTATACATACTATAGTTTTCGTGATGAAGATTTAATTATTGGCGGCGATTTTGAGTTTGAATTTTGCGGATTTGAAATGATTAATTTTAACGAAAATCAATTGAAACTTGAATTCTATGAAAATTATGATATGGATAAAAGGACATTCGTTGGTAAATATGGAAATTTCGAAACAAGTTTTAATGTTGATTTAGGTCCTCTTGAGTTTGATATACTATCACAAGAAAGTGTAATCAATAATAAAAAGGAATTCTTTTGGTCCAGTTTAGTATCAAAAGAGAATATTACTCTTATTGCAAATACTAAAATTGATTTGGATTTGTCTAGTTATGAAAGTATAACATCCGCCGTATACATAAGACTTCATTATAACGATATTGATTATGTAATTGAAGCAAATAAAGTTGTCGTTGATAATAAAAACAAATGGAGAGTTGCTTTACCTATTGATATCGATTTAAAAATAGGATTTGGTTTTGGAATAAGAATCCCTCTTGATCAAACCCCCCAATCTTTTGATGATCCTTTTATAGTTAATATATTAAGTACAAAATTCTTAAATATGTATGAACTATATCTTCCAGTTAGCGGTCATACTGTCGGTGTTTATTCTTCAATAAGCAATGATCAGATTGGTTTTCCAGCAACTATTAGTTTAAAAATGGATAGATTTAGATTTTTCACAGGTACTTTTGATTTTGAATTGAGGCTTGAACACAAATTATCAATTGATAAAAACAAACTTAATATAAAGCTGAATAACAATCTTTTATCTGAAACTAATGGTGATTATACTATTAATGAATCTAATAATTCAATTTCCATGCAAGCAGTTGATGTAAAGAATTCTGATATAATGTATTTGAATTTCAGTAATTTGATAGTTGGACCTTATGACGCTAATTCTGGATTTATTTATTTTGATGTCACTCAAAATGGAAAAATTATTGGACATGAAAAAATGAATTATCAACCGAAAATAATCGATTTTTCACTTAATCGGGTAGCAAGAACCAGAATCGCTGAAAATGAAGAATTTCTTATCTTTGAATTTTCATACAATGAACCCATCGTAATTGATCATTGGCTTCAGATTGCTATTCCAAAAAAGTATAAATCTATTAAGACAGAAAAATGGTATAATGATTGTGATTTTGTTGTTGATATTAATGCTCAAAACCCAGGTGTATTTGTAACAGAATCAAGTAGTTCGAAAATATATAAATTTAAGAATCCATTAATAAGAACAGTTCCAAACAAGACATATAGGCTCAAGATCAGAGTTGAAACAGATACGTTATTTTCTGAGTCTGAAGAAACTTATGCTTTTTTATATGCCGACTGGCCATCAGTATCACAATTAGATAATTACAACGGGGAATTCAATATTTCTAATCAAAGAAAAGCAAACATAGTTATTGAATGTGCTCCTCAATGTGAATCTTGCACTAAGTTCAATGTTTGTAGCTCTTGTGTTGAACCATATCAAACTAACTCTAGCATGAATTTCTGTTCGGTTTAATAACTAATTTCTGTAAATATTTATCATATTCTCATTTCTTTATTTTTTAAACAAAGATGAAGAAAAGAGAGAATACCAATGAAGAGATTTTTAGGATGTAAGTAATCTATATCGATCTAAAATAAAAATTAAATTAATTAATAAATTTAAATAATAAATTTAAATAATAAATTTAAAAAATGGGGTTTGGGGTTTGGGGTTTGGGGTTTGGGGTTTGGGGTTTGGGGGTTGGGGTTTGGGGGTTGGGGGTTTGGGGTTTGGGGTTTGGGGTTTGGGGTTTGGGG
>CAZYJE010000005.1:0-12463 GCA_964647685.1 uncultured Pseudomonadota bacterium
AAGAGGCCACCTTTCTCCCCGAAGGGACATATGCAGCATTAACCTCAGTTTCCCAAGGGTATTCTTCACTAAGAGGCAGATTCTTACGCGTTACTCACCCGTCCGCCGCTTTACTAACTTCCGAAGAAGCGTTCTCGCTCGACTTGCATGTGTTAAGCACGCCGCCAGCGTTCATTCTGAGCCAGGATCAAACTCTCCATTGCAAAAATTAATTTACAAGTCGCTATAAAACTAGTAGGTAATTTTTTTTGGTTTTTCACAAATTTCAAAGATTTAATTTTTTATGAAAGAAAGCTAACTTTCGTTGTTTCCGTCGTTGCTTTCACTTCAAACTTAAGTAAAATTATACAGACATATCTCCCACTGTCAACAAAAAAAATGAATATTTTTAAAAAAAATGCAGTATTTAAGGGAAAAACAACCTTTTTGTAAGCATTAAAACTGCTGGATAAGCCTACCTAGAGAGGCTATTTAAAAACCACTTTTTTTCTAAAAATTTTTTAAAAAAAATTACTTTTTCTTTGTAAAACTAGGTAGAATAGATCGTTTTTAAGTTAAAAACTATAGAACTTATTAAACTCTCACTTATAAAACTCCTTCTTATATAGTTAAAAGTAGACACTAACGATTAAGGATTGAGACTAAAGTGAACCACTACTGTCATTGTTGTAATAAATAGCAACATGTTATAATTAAAAACACTTTTAACTATTAAATGTAAAAATAAGAAAGTATATAAGATGTTACAGGAAGAACTTCAGGAACAAATAAAATTACTTGAACCTAATATTACAACAATAAAAAGCTATTGGAAAAAATCAAATAAAGAAGAAACATTTAATAAACTAACAAAAACAACTAATGAAGAGCTTTTTTGGCAAAACCCAAATCACGCGACAATTTCTAAACAACTTCATGATATACAAAAAGAACGCAACCAATATCTCTATATAATAGAGACAAGCAAAGAACTACCAGAACTTCTCAGTCTTTTTTCAGAAGATAAAGATGAACTTGCAAAAATTGCGATAGAAATAGAAAGACTAAAAAAAACAATCTCTTTATTTAAAGTGAAGCTTCTTTTAAATAAAGAAAATGATCAAAGCAACTGCTTCTTATATATAAATGCTGGCGCCGGTGGAACAGAATCACAAGATTGGGCAGAAATGCTTATGCGTATGTACATAAGATTTTGTGAAAAACAAAAACTACAAACATCTATTGTAGATTATCAACCAGGAGAAGAAGCAGGAATAAAATCTGCAACACTATTTATTAAAGGTAAAAATGCTTATGGATACCTAAAGAGTGAACACGGGACACATAGACTCGTAAGAATTTCACCTTTCGACTCTAATAAAAGAAGGCATACATCATTTGCTGGTGCACTTATAATACCTGAACATAAAACAGAAGAAATAACTATTGATGCCAAAGACCTTAGAATCGACACCTATCGAGCAAGCGGAGCTGGTGGACAACATGTTAATAAAACTGAATCAGCAGTTCGCATTACCCATATTCCAACTAATATAGTTGTGCAGTGCCAAAATGAACGCTCTCAACTTCAAAATAAAGAAACTGCTATGAAGATGCTCAAATCAAAACTCGTACAAAAACAGAAAGAAGAACAAAAGCAAAAAGAAAGCTCTCTTGAAAAAAAGAAAATAGAATGGGGATCGCAAATACGCTCGTACGTTCTGCACCCTTATAAAATGATCAAAGACCATAGAACTAATATAGAGTCAAAACAGCCAGAACTTATTCTTGATGGAGACCTCATGGCCTTTATTGAAGGCTACCTTATTTTTCAGAGCGAGGCTTCTGCTTAATTTCTATGCCTTCAATTTGAATATGCTGTGCAAGGTCATCAAAATTTTTAGTACAACTTTTTTTATCATTATAAGTTTCTTTTATTTTTTTGACCTTCTTCTTACTCTGTACATTATCAGCACAAAATAAAGAACGTGCACTCATCATAACCAACAACATCATCGTAAAAAATAAAGCTATTTTCTTCATAATAATTTACCTTAGAAATAATTTTCTACCTAACGCCAAAACACTATATTTACAATAACAAAAATTATTTACAAATAGAAAGTGTTTTTATTTGGGTGTAAAATAACTATTAATTTTTAAGTTTTATACTATAGCTTTAAGCAACATCCAAATAGAATTTGCAGCATAAACACCGGACCAAAACGGGAAATACTCTTCTTTATCTTTTGTAAGCATGGCAACAAAACCACCTACAACAAGCCCTAATGTAATATTTACTGGCATAAATAGCCCACCTAGGGCAAGCATAGGACTTACTTTTATTTTTTTAAGAACGTAACCAAATATACTTCCAAGAAAAAGAACATAACAGTTAAAACCTTTCAAGTCTCTAAGAGTATTAATTAACATCCAACGATTTTGTGCGCGATAAACAAATAAATCTTGCGAGCCCAAACCAAAATGATTAATAAGAAACCAAAAAACAATACCAACACACAAAGAACTTACAAGAAGACCTAAAAATTGATACTTTTTCATTCTACCCGAAGAAATATTCATAAGCTGTCCGAGTTTGCGACCAAAAAGAATATCAGTTGCCACTCCTCCAGACAAACCAACAAACGTAACAAACAAAACAAGCTGTACATTATTAAGACTAAAAAGAAATAGTGCTGGTACCATAACAAATGTTGCAAAGCGCCCCATAAAGGCAAGGCCTATTTTACCTGCAATATAACTAATTTGATAGGTACAAAAAAAGGTGAATACTATAATGTAGAGTTGCGCCAATAAAGAAAACTCAAAATAAGTTAAAAAGCTACAAATGGAAAGCAAAACAACTACAACTTCTATACATAAAGATAAAGGTATACTTTTTTTAGAAAGTGAACTTTTTGAAAACAAACCATTTGTTAACAGTTTTTTTAATGACTTTAATAATACTTTTGGCGTAGAGATAAAACCTGTAATTGCCCCAAACAAAACAATACCGCTAGAAAATGTTAACAAAAACTCCATAGAAGAAAGCTGCTTAAAAACCAAAATATGAAGTGGACTTGCAATTAAAATTTTAGCAAGTACCCCTACAAATAAAGGAAGTGCAATAACATGGCCAGCTACAAAACCAAGTGCCCACAACATCGGCCATAAATCGAGTCTGACCATTGGTATTTTAAAAACCGCAAGCATCATTGGCCGTACAAGCATTATTGTTTTTGGAATAAAGCCACTAAATGAGCGAAGTCCATCTTGAAATAAACAAAAAAAAATTGTTGAAAAAAAACCACCAATTAGTTCCAATGATTTACGAACTTTATTTTGTGTTGCAATTGTTTTATGGGCAAGCACACCAATAGGAAAGGCCAATTTCTCTTTTATTAAAAAACGATCTTCCAGCAGATTTGCAATAATCATTCCAAAACTACCACCAACGAAACTAAGGCCTGTCATAATAGAACAAAAATAAAGTGGACTTTGCATCCAAGAGTTAAATAATGATGAGTTAAGAAAATAAAGTGTTGGAAAATAAAAACCATGTGCATTTGCTAAAATACCACCAACAGAACCAGCCGCTGTTGCAAGTGCAATTTCTTTACCGTACTTACTAGAATTTTGCCCAAAAAACATCTTAAATAAAAGTAACGCCAACAAAACCAATGTTGATGCTATCCATGGACCAATAGGAATAGCCATTGTTAAGTAGCTCATAACAACTGTTGAAAAAATAGAAAACAAAATACTTACCACAATTGTAAGAGCTACCATATAATTTCCTTTGATTTATTAATCCTACATTGCCACACCTATCAAGATAGACTTACAATAACGTGATTAAATAAAATTTGTACTTACTAAGGAGAATAATGAAGCATTATGAAAAAATCAAAAAACTTTATACCAACTGACTCAACACGTAGAAATAACTTATAGTTTTTTGTTTACAAAAAAGTCGTTAGAAAAATTTAATAAAAAAAAAACTATATAGTTATAAAGCAATATAGTTATACAGGTAGACTGACTTTACTTTGAACAATTTTTATTAAAAAAATCATTTGTTTCATTTTGTATTTGTTCATAAGTTTCAACCAATGATTTTAAATCTTTCTCGGCTCTATTTATTTCTACTCTAAAAGATCGCCAAGACAATTGAATTGACCTTCTTTGACCACTTACTTTATATTTTTCTAATCTTTTCAAATGGTGGGCACAAGCTACATACATTAAATCTTTATTAATTTTTCGACCTTTACTATCCAAAATCCATAACTGATGCATAGTAAAAAGAGGAACACTAAACATTGCTATAAACAAAACTACTATGTTTCTAATAACATACTCTCTCATCAAGCCCCCCTTAATAAAGATAAATTTTAAAAACTATTTTATATAAAAAAATGGTGTTCTTTAAAAGAAGATAATAAAGTATGAGTATAATAAATTATTATTAAAACCACTTATAATCTTAAAAAGATTATACAACAAACAGGCTTTATAAATTAACTTTATTTAAAAGTCAGACATCTTTTTACCAGCCAAAAAGTGACAATGTAGATGAAACACAGATTGTCCAACACCTTTGCCATTGTTAACAAGCAGGCGAAATGACTTATCACCAGATAGTTTTTTTGAAAGCTGTTGAGCCATTAACATTATATCTGACATATAATGAGCTTGCCCTTTTTCAAGATGAGCTACAGATTCAATATGAATTTTTGGAAGCAGTAAGTAATGAGTAGGAGTTTTTGGACTGCGATCTTTGATAACCAGAACCGTGTCGTTTTCTTCTATAATTATAGCTGGGATTTTTTTTGCAATAATTAAACAAAAAATACAAGACTGATCTGCCATGCTAAACTCTTTTTTAAAACTTTTATTGCCTTGCCAGCCGTAGTTTATAAAACGAAGCCTGTCCTTCTACGTTTCAACTTACTAAACTTCGACGTAACATCACGCCATAGCCCTACGGGCGACGATAGATTCGTTTACATTTTATTTCAACGTAATTACGCCGTAACCAATCAAGGTGAAGGCGAATGGTACCGGGAGTCGGACTCGAACCGACACAGTGTCGCCACCGCGGGATTTTGAGTCCCGTGCGTCTACCAATTTCGCCATCCCGGCATGTACCTTGTAAACACCTAAAGAATAACCGAAATGAATAAACGCGTCAATCTGTCTTTGCCTATTAGGCTACGCCGTGACAGGTGATACTAAAATTTAAATTAAATGGATGCTTCACTTTTAATAAACTGAATTGCCACACTTGCTTACACAAGTTCGCAAAAACGGATAACTTGATAATTTTATTTTATAACTACAAGCATGTAGAAAATGAATACTCTCCTATTCGTCTTTGCGAGCGAAGCGTGGCAATCCAGTTTATTTTGTAATAATTCATATTTAATGTAAAAATTGTCAAAAAATTCACACTATTTTCGACAGTGTAAATACCGGAATATAAATTGCAAAAATAAGCAACATAATAAGAAGACCTAAAACAATCATCAATAATGGTTGAAAAACTGTCGTAAAAAAAGCAATAGAATGATCTGCTTTATCTTGATAAAACTGTGCAGCTTTGCTTAAAATAAAGCCCATCTTTGCCGACTCTTGCCCGATACGAACCATTGCAATTAGATCTTGCTCAAAAAAATTTATAGATACACGACTCATTGCATCACTCAACTGCATACCAGCATCAATATCTTTTTCTAAAAAAATAAGCGCATTTTGCAAATAAAGATTGCCAATAATTGTTCGAGCTATTGTAACAGCAGGAAGAAGGCAAATACCATTTTGTAAAAGAATAGAAAGTGATTGTAAAAAATATACTAATGAACTTTGCTTAATTAAACTTCCAACAAGAGGCATTTTTACTAATGCTAAATCGATAAACTTTATACCAAACTTTTTTTTAAAAATACTGTAGATGACAACAGCTATAACTAAAAGCAAGCCCCCTAAGAAAAAAAAGCCATATTTTTTTATAAAAACACTCATGGCAAGAACATATTTTGTAAGAACTGGCAGCTCTGCATTCATTGAAGCAAACATAACTGCAAATTTTGGAACAATAACTGTAAAAAGAACTGCTGTTATAATAATGAAAAAAACAAAAGTTATAATTGGCAGCAAAGCTGCTGTTTTGAGTTTTTTATAAAACACATTTTTAACATGCAAATAACTACCTAGCTGTTCAAGCGCTTTACTTAATTTCCCTGTTTCTTGACCCACTTCAATCATTTTTATAGCAACAACATCAAAAATGTCAGGAAAATTTTTCAAAGCATCGCTTAATGAAAAACCTGAAGAAACATCATAATGTATAAGCATAATAATTTTTTGCAAACGAATATTTTTTGTCAAAGTGCTGACAATAATTAAAGATTCTGGCAAGCGAACACCAGCTGCAAGCAAAAGAGAAAGTTGCTGAAAAAAATAAATTTTTTCTGATAAAAAAATAGGATAAAAAAAAGAAAACCAAGAATTAATTTTTTTAAAAGAAACAAGAGAAACATTTTGTTTTTGTAAAAACTGCTTTAATGTAGCAGCTGTAAAAGAAAAATTCTTACCACTACAAAGCTTACCAAAAGAATTTATGCCACGCCATTTAAAATAAAACATGTACTATAAAATATATTTAAACTTTTTAATTCAATCTTTCTATAACATATACTTACAAAACTCAACAACGTTTTTTTACAATTTATTATCTAATAAACGTAATAACCCCTTAATTAGGGGTATAATTTTCATTGTTAAATGATATAGTATAAACAATAAAATTTAACAATTAGCAACAGCAAGGCTACCAAAATGAATCAAAAAAAAATCTACCTATTTATTTCTATTTTTTTTCTTACAAGTATCAAAACAAACACCATGAACCGAAACAATATAATACAATCTTATGATTCTACAGGTGAAACAATCTTAAAAGAAGAAAGAACAAAAACAAAAGTTAGACGAATAAAGCCAACAATTATAAATGGAAAACTATATAATTATCTTGCATTATGCCAAGGTAAAAATCATATAAATAAACCACAAAAAAAAATTATAACACTCAATGAATCAATTAAAAAAAAGGAGCAATGTTTAGAAGATTTAATTAAGGTTAATAACAAAAAAAACAATTCCCAATTAACAGAGATAATAAAAAATATAAAAGGATTCATATCCGACTTAAAAATAGCACAAAATCTGGAAGAAACTGCCAAAGTAAATATGTACCTAGAGCTAATTCACTCATCTTTTACCTCAGCAGAAACAATAATAAATAACAATTCTACTTCTTTAAATCAATTTAATATCAATCAAGAACAACAACCAACTTTAGAATATGTGGTTAAAACAAATAAAAATAATATACAAGATCTAGAAACAATCGCAAAAAATACAAATCATACTAAATTACTTGCAATAACAGAAAATTTAAAATTGTTTATGTCAGCCTTAAGAAGATCAATACATGAAAAAAATAAAAACAATATAGAATGCTTTTTAGAATCTATTGCTACAGGAATGAACGAAGCGAAAAAAATAATGAAAAAAGAAGGAATAAAAATGATTGGAGAGTAAAAAATCGATATAACCAATAATAGATGATAAAATTCTTGCATAAAATTCTATATCTTTTATTATTTATAAGTATAAAATAGCTTTTTATTGGAGAGATGGCTGAGTGGTCTAAAGCACTTGCCTGCTAAGCAAGCGTCTGGAAACGGACACGAGGGTTCGAATCCCTCTCTCTCCACCAGTCTTCGTTCTTTGAACTTCGCCTGGCAGGCCATTTGTTTAGCCTAGTAATTATTATATTTCTTTGAAAAAAAGATTGCGCTTTTTGATAAAACGGGTACAATAAAAGCATGTTTTTTGAAATTACATGCGCCCGTAGCTCAATTGGATAGAGTGTCAGACTACGAATCTGAAGGTTGGAGGTTCGACTCCTCCCGGGCGCACCATAAAATTAGACCTGGAGAGATGGCAGAGTGGTCGAATGCGGCGGTCTTGAAAACCGTTATTCCGAAAGGAATCGAGGGTTCGAATCCCTCTCTCTCCTCCATCTAAGGAAACTAGATTCAATAATATAAAAAAATTGCCATTTTCGGTTGCCCCGGAAGTGGCAAATCTACTTTTTCTGATCAACTGTATAAAAAAACAAATACTCCTGTTTACCATCTTGATAAATATTTTTTTGAAAATAATTGGAAAAAACGCAACTACCAAGATTTTTTAAAAGATCAACAAACATTTATAAACCAAAAACAATGGATTATTTATGGCACAAATATAAAATCTGTAGAAATGAGTTACAAAAGTGCTGATCTTTTTTTGTATTTTGATATTCCACTTTCTACTTTCTACTTGCTACTAGCGTGTTTTTAAAAAAATATTTAGCGATAACTCTCATATAGATGACCGTGCACCAGGTTGTAAAGATTCACTTTCTTTAGAACTACTTATGTATATGTGGAACTTTAAAAAGCGGGTTGAGCCAACCTTACAAGAGCTTCAAAAAAAATATCCTCATGTTATCTTTATTACAATTAAAAATGATAACGATTTAGAAAAATTTTATGAGAAAATTTTTTAATTTTATTTTTCTAAATGCAAAGTATAAGCAAAAAAATTTCCAAAAAAAGCTTTTTCTTTAAAGCCAACAGATTGAGCAAGTTTAGTAATTACACTACGACGCTGAAAATGTGGATCAAAAATAATCTCTGTTATAGACAGTATTGCGCCATCTTTCATGGTATCAAATATTTCTTGCAATGCTTTTTTTTGATTTGGAATTTCTCCCAAAACTGTAACCAGTAAAACTCTATCAAACTCATTCTTTTCTAATTTAGAGCCTCCTAAACCAATACCACTATGAAGCAATGTAATATTATTTAAATCTAATTTTTTAGCTTTTTGTTCAACTTTATTAAGCATTGCTTGTTGAATATCCATTGCAACAACTTGTCCTGTATCTTCAACTATTTGAGCGATTGGAATAGTCAATCGTCCAGGGCCACAACCTACATCTAAAACTATCATTCCTTTTTTTAAATTTAGGTATTTAATAATTGTTTTTGCACGATTAACTTTTGTAAAAGGATTATCCATTTCAACAAACCAAGATAACCATGCAGGACAAGGAATAACATAACGACGAGAACCAAGACGCCAAATAAACCACAATAAAGAAAAGACAAAAAATAAACTAATAACTATTTTCAACATGTTTTTTTAACCTATTACTTTTTGGTTTTTTTATAATTTTTACTAAAGAATGTAGAACAATCAACAAGTAAACCGTAACAGCCACACGTTAAAAAGTCTTTGATTTTTTGATCAGAAGGCACTCTTTTACTTTTTTTGAAACTTTTTAAAGAGTGATGCCTACGCTTTGTACAAAACGTAGGCATATTAAATAACAATAAACAGAAAAGTAATTTCTTGATCATAATTTAATTATAACACCAAATATAAAGATTTAAATACAATGCAAAACTACACCATAAAAGATATGGTAACAACAAGTATACAACCTTTATTAATTTTTTGTACGAATAATACATCGTCGAACTTGTAAAAATCAAAATACAAACAATACTTGCAAGTGACAATCCAACTTTATGCAGATAAAAAAACAGCGGCGTCCATGACCAGTTGCAAATCATCTGCAGTCCGTAAAACAGTTTTGCATTGTCCTGTCCTTTAAACTTTTTTGCAGACCATAACAAATAACCTGCAATTGCAAGAAGTGTATACAAAATTGTCCATACAATAGAAAAAACAAATCCTGGCGGTGTCAAACTAGATTTTTCTAGTAGCTCATACCAAGGATTCATTTTTACTTTTGTCAGCAGCCCTAACAATGGCCCTATAAGCTGAAAACCAACAATCCATGTAAGTAAATGCATCATATCTTTATTTTTCATTACAATCCCCCTACAATTAAAAATTATTTAATCTGATTATATAAAAAAAGAGCCTTTTGACGCGAGTCTTTTAAATCAACAACTGGAAATGGATAGTTTTTTCCTAAAATAATATTTGCTTTTTTCAAAATTTCTTCAGAAGCTACTGATGGTTCAAAAATATATTTCATTGGTAGTTTTTTAAGTTCTGGCACATACTTTTTTATATATTCTGCTTGAGGATCAAATTTTTTAGCCTGTATTGTTGGATTAAAAATTCTAAAAAACGGTGCTGCATCGGCCCCTGAGCCTGCAACCCACTGCCAATTTGCACTATTGCTTGCAATATCAGCATCAACTAAATGCTGCAAAAACCAAAGACTGCCCTGATGCCAAGAAATATTTAGATTTTTTATTAAAAAAGAAGCGACAACCATGCGTACTCTATTATGCATATACCCCGTTTGCAGTAGTTGCCTCATACCAGCATCGACAAGAGGATAGCCTGTTTGA
Source organism: uncultured Pseudomonadota bacterium (assembly GCA_964647685.1). GTDB lineage: Bacteria > Babelota > Babeliae > Babelales > Vermiphilaceae > CAZYJE01. The sequence goes on from CAZYJE010000005.1 coordinate 10,425, forward strand.
CCTTCTTGCCAAGCTGTTAATAATTTTTTATTATTTTTCCACGCAAAATTATCAAATTTGCTTTTAAAATTTTTACAATGAAGACTTTCAAAATTATATAAAAGATTGTAGCAAAACTCCCTCCAACAAAGTTCTTTTAAAAAACACTGCTTATCTTTTGTTGGTATAGCTTTAATGGCAGCAATCTGGCTCCATACTGTTTTGATTGATATTTGACCAAAATGCAAATACGGCGAAAGCAAAGATGTACCATTTACTGATGGAATATTTCTATTGTATTCATAGCCTTTGAGCCCATTTTTAATAAACTTTTTTAACTGTTTTTGCGCTTGTATTTGAGTAGGATTCCAATATTTACTTAATTTTTTATCAACATCTTTATCAACCAATTTTAATGATTTTATCGTTGTTTTATTTTTTGTGTCTTTTATAAATTTTACTTTGTTAAAAGGTATTTTTTTATATTCTGACAGTTTTAAAATTTTTATAATATTTTTATAAAAAGGAGTAAAAACCTTATAAAATGTGCCATCTTTTTTGAAAGTTTGTTCTGGATGGATTAATAGTGAATCATTATAAACAATAAGATTAACGCCATTTTTTTCTAAAATTTTTTGTAGTTTTTGCTCTATTTTTCTATTCCAAGACTCATAACACTGATTAAAGATAACGTTTGTGATATTATATTGCTTTACTAATTTTGGAATAATTATAAGCGGATCACCTTTATAAATATTTAATCTATCATATAAGCTTTTTTGTAAATCCAACAAACTATGATGTAACCACCACTGGCTAGCGCTACCCAGCTGATATTTTTCAGGAATTTGATCATTTACAATATAAATAGGCAAAATATTTTTGTACTTTGTAGCCTCATAAAATGCTTGATTATCAGAAGCTCGCAAATCTTTTTTAAACCAAAATAAAACATTTTCTTCTTTCAAAATAGTCACCTTCTCAAGTAAAAAGCATTAAAATGTAAATAAACTGCAATTAAAGTGTAAATAAAATACCAACAAACTGTAAATAACGAATTATTAAACATTTTTTTATCTCTACCTCATCATTCTAAACCCAAATTGAAACACCTTTAAAAATAAAACATTGCTTATTTTAAAGTCAAAATGATAAAATAATTACAAATAAATAAGGAGACATGATGGTTAAAAAAAGAATAATATTGTTAATTTTTCTAGCTGTATCTTTTTCTACAGCAATTACTGGACAAAATAAAGGTTCTGAAAAAAACTGGTTTGCACGTCAATGGGATACAGTCAAACAAAAAACATCTGAAGCTTGGGATTGGATAACTGAAAAATTTACAAAAGAAGAACAACCTATAAAGCAAAAAAAATCTAATCAAAAATCAAGAAAAAAAATTACGGAAAAAGATAAGCAACTTATTTTAAGAGCTTATAAACTACAAAAATTAACTTTGCAGCTAAAAAAAGAAGAAAAAAAAGCAAACATGATTAAGCGAGCTGCCATAGTAAAAATATTATTACGAAGCTAATAAAAAGGGTTGAACTTAAAAAAAGTTCAACCCTTTTATTTTTATTTATAAAAACTTGATGCAACAACAAAAGTTTGTCCATCTTTTTTTAATTGATGAACATATGCAATTTTAAATGCACCATTTTCTTTATAGATAACCGATCCGGGACCACGACGAGCTGTATCTATAAACATCTTTACAAAAAACCTACCGTCGTCATCTTTTTCGTTCATCATATTTGTCCAAATATAATGACTATCATCACCATATGCGTAACAAATACCAGTACTATCAAATACAATGTTGTTGGCTGTATTTGAGATGATATTCGGTGCCAAACATTGGTTCGATTTCGTAAATCTTCCATGACCGACATAGTTGTATCGAACTTCGGTACATCCCAAGGTTTGCATGTTATCGGGAGGGTCGAAGGATTGAAGCGGAGTGTCTCCGAATGTAATTGTCTCCAATACTTCGCAATCATCATTTATCAAATCGTCTTCGCATTCATCTGGAAACTCGTCGTCATGGTAACAAATGC
>CAZYJE010000006.1:0-108430 GCA_964647685.1 uncultured Pseudomonadota bacterium
AATATTTTAACTTTTTTGCTGAAAAATATGCAAAAGAAGTAACGTGTAGAAGCTGTCTAGGAAAGCGACTTAACAAAGATGCACTGGCCGTTACTTTTGGAAACAAGGATATTTATGATCTATGTCAATTTTCTATTGCAGATTTGTCAGAGTTTTTTTCTACGGTACAGCTTGCAAAACAAGAACAACAAATTGCAGGTTCATTGCTAAAGGAAATTATTGCTCGTCTTTCTTTTTTAAACAATGTTGGTCTTTCTTATCTTTCTTTAAACAGAAAAGCAAAAACACTCTCTGGTGGTGAAGGGCAACGGATTCGACTGGCAACACAAATAAGTTCAGCGCTCAGTGGTGTGCTTTATATTTTAGATGAGCCAAGCATTGGTTTGCATCAACGTGATAACGATCGACTTATAAAAACATTGCATCATTTACGAGATCAAGGAAATACCGTTGTTGTTGTTGAGCATGATATAGATACAATGCAGCAGTCAGATTACATTATTGATATGGGTCCAGCTGCAGGTCTGCATGGTGGGCAAGTGACAGCGTATGGAACGCCGCAAGAACTTAAAAACAATAAAAATTCTTTAACCGGTTCATATTTAAGTGGAAAAAGAACTATTGTTGTTCCAAAAAAATATAGATCGTGGACAAATAAATTAGCATTATCAAATGTTTCTAAAAATAATTTACAAAATTTTACTGTTGAATTTCCTCTTAATATTTTGTGCGGAGTTTCTGGCGTTTCTGGTTCTGGTAAAAGTACGATGATTATGCAAGAGCTTGTGCCTGCAATCAAACAAGAACTGCAAAGTAAAAAAAGAAAAACAAATAATAAAAAAGATTTTAGTGATCTTACAGGTGCGGATCAGCTTGAAAATATGGTTGTTATAGATCAAACACCAATTGGCAGGACTCCAAGATCAAATCCTGCAACATATCTTGGAATTTTTAATGATATTCGTGCTCTTTTTGCAAAGCTGCCAGAAAGTATGATCCGTGGTTATGCTCCAGGACGTTTTAGCTTTAATGTAAAACAAGGTCGTTGTTTTGAATGTAGTGGTGATGGTGTTATTAAAGTTGAGATGCATTTTTTACCAGAAGTTGTTTTAACGTGTAAGTCATGTGACGGCAAACGATATAATAAAGAAACATTAGAAATTTTATATAAAGAAAAATCTATTGCAGATATCTTAGCAATGAATGCACGTGAAGCTGTTGAGTTTTTTAAAAATCATAAAAAAATAGAAAAACGTTTGCAGTTGCTTTGCGATGTTGGTCTTGATTATATTGCTCTTGGTCAATCAAGTACAACGCTTTCAGGTGGAGAAGCGCAGCGAATAAAATTAGTGAATGAGCTTGCAAAACGTGGAAGCAATACATTGTATATTTTAGATGAGCCAACAACAGGACTTCATAATAGTGATATAGAAAAATTATTACTTGTTTTAAATAGGCTTGTAGATAAAGGTAACTCTATGATTGTCATTGAGCATAATATAGATGTACTTAAAACTGTTGATTATCTGATCGATCTTGGTCCAGAAGGAGGTAAACATGGTGGAAAACTTATTGCTTGCGGAACACCAAAAGAGGTTGCAAAAAATAAACAAAGTTATACCGGTCAGTATTTAAAAACAGTTTTAGGGTTGTAATGCAAGATAAAGTAATAACATTGCAAGAACTGAAAGATCTTATAGAAAAATTTAATCAAGAGAGAGATTGGAAGCAGTTTCATAATCCAAAAAGTGTAAGTATGGCAATAGCAGCAGAAGCTGCAGAGCTCATGGAAAAATTTTTGTGGTGTGATAACAAACAGTCGTATCAAGAAGTAGAAAAAAATCGAGAAGAAATAGAGCAAGAGCTTGCAGATATTATTATAACTGCACTTTCTTTTGCAAATTCTGCAAATATTGATGTTGCAGTTGCAGTAAAAAATAAATTAAAAATAAATGGTAAAAAATATCCAGTAGAAAAATCTAAAGGTAATTTTATAAAGTGGAATAGGTTATAAGAGGATTATATGAAAAAAATAATTATAGCTTTATTATTTTGTGTTTCAGGATCGATGACTTTTGCAGCTGGCAAGATACAACGTGAACGTATAAATAAGCATAAAAAAAATATAGATCGTACATTTACAATGATTCGATATGGAAAAATTGGTGTTTCAGCTGTCAGCCTTGCTGCATTTTCTTATGTTACTTGGCAAGTAGGGAAAGATTTTTTTGGTTTTAATAAAAAAGGTGAAAAGCAACTAGGTTCAGATTCTTATGCAACAAAAGCTGAACTACAAGCAGTTGCAAGTTTACTTGCAAAACAAAAAAATAATTCTAAAGTGTTAAATCAAAGTTTTTTAAAAAAATCAGTTATTTGGTTGAAAAACAGCAGTATAGGAGTAGGTACATTTGTTGCTCAAGGTGTTGTTGGTAGTGTTTGTCTTGGTAAATTTAATGGTTACTTAGAAAAGTTCTTTGGTGATCATAATTTACATTGGTTCTTACAAGAAAAAACATATTTTAACCAAACAAAAAAAATGTTGCAACAAAATATAAGTGACCTTATTGCTTTATGTAAGTCAGAGAAAACAAAAGATTCTGCTTATAAAAAAAAAATAAGAAAAACTGCTGCTTTTGTTAAAGAAAATTGCTCAGATCTTCTCTTGCAGGCAGAGCAAGTTGTTGCTTTTATGGAATACTCTATTGAAAGACTTGATAACAATAATATTCATGTTAATGATTCAGATAGATTGCTTCCAGCTTATCTAATTACTCAAACAAATAATTTTGTTGAATCTTTTGATGAAATTGTGAACAATATATATGAACAAAAATATCAAAATATAGAGTCTACTTATATAGAATATATTAAATCATTAGATCAAATTATGAGTCAATTTAATTTTTTAGAAGCGCGTTCTGAATGGTTTTTAAATGTATAGATATGTAATAATAAATTTATTATAAATGGTTGTGTCCCCGAAGTTTATACTTCGGGGATTGTTGCGTAAGGAGTTTTTATAATGAAGCAGAATAAGAAAAAACAGGTTGTATTTATTACAGGAAACAAAAATAAATTATCTGAAGTTCAATATGTTTTGCCTGATGTTATTGGTCGTCAGTATGATATTCCTGAACTGCAAGAAGTAAATGCAGATAAAATAATTGCTGCAAAATTAGATCATGCTTGTTCACTTGCAACAGGGCCACTTATTGTTGAAGATACTTCTTTATATATGCAGTGTTTGTCATCCAAGGGTGGAAAAGATGGCTTGCCCGGACCGCTTATTAAATGGTTTTTACAATCAGTTGAAAGTAAAGGTCTTGTAAAAATGGCAAAAGTTATGGGCAACGCAAAAGCACAGGTGCGCTGCATTATTGGTTATAGCGATGATAGAGGGCAAAGACAGTATTTTACAGGTTTTATGAATGGAACAATTGTAGAGCCACAAGGTAAAATTGGCTTTGGTTGGGATCATATTTTTGTACCAGAAGGCAGCTTAAAAACATTTGCAAATATGAGCATTGAAGAAAAAAATGAAATAGGAATGCGTGGTCAAGCTGTTAAAAAATTGAAAGATTTTTTGGATGGGAAGTTGGTATAATTTTTTTTAAAAGGTAGTTTTGTTAAGTTTCACTCGTAGCAAGTTTGGTAATTTATTGCTGAAAATAAGTAAAGCTCAACCTAGTAATAATTAGTAATAATTAAATTTTCGACCCCCGTCATTGCAAGCCTATTTTAATAGGCTTGCAATCTCTTCATTTAATTATCAATTAAAAAAGAGGTGCCTACTAAAAAATAGTAAGCACCTCTTTTTACTTAAATATCTTTTATAATCTACACAGTTTTTTGTTGCGGCATTTTTACGTTGTATTTACTTAAAAATGATTGAAATAAATTTTGAATATGTTTGCAAGTTTTTTGTTGATTCAATTTACTCTCTTCATTATTTTCTCCTTGAGTTGCTGCTTTAAGTCCCGCTGTTATTGAACGAATAGTCCAGACTGCAATTGCAAATTCTACAGCTTCTTTTGTGCTTACGTTATGTGTTTGCTGTGCATTTTTTACAAGCATATCAAGAACAATGCTTATTTGTTCTAAACACTCTTGGTTTGTAATAGCACTTTTAGCATCAACTAGAAATTGAAAGATAAAACCTTCAAGCATTTCTTCTAATTTATGGGTTTCTTGGTTGCCGAACTTTTCATCCATTATTTTATAAGCAGCATCAAATCCACTCATAAAAGTTCTAAAATATTTTATTTTTTCTGGTGATTGTAGTTCTGGTTGAGATTCAATAATTTCAGGCGACTCTAAACATTCAGCTACAGTTGTAAGGGTAAAAATATTTGTTGTTGGAGCAAGAAGTAAAAGAAAAGATAAGAACATTTGTTTTTTTGTCATCATAAAAAACTCCTATTTTTAATAGATGTGTAAATAATTTGTTACTATTAGAGTACCATTCTTAAATCCTTTGTATAGCTGCAATGAGTAATGACATCTTTTTAGTTTTTTATTATTCTTAAATACTCTACGTTTATTGTTTTATAAAAAATATGATTGTAAGTATGGCAAAAGAATCTAAAAAAAAAGTTACACCTTTAATTCAACAATATTTAGATATCAAAGATCAGTATCAAGACACCATTGTATTATTTCAAGTCGGTGATTTTTATGAACTTTTTTTTGAAGATGCAGTAACAGCTTCAAAATTTTTATGCATTACATTAACAAAGCGTGGAACATTTGAAAACAAGCCAATACCTCTTTGTGGTGTTCCAGTACACACTGTTGATCATTATATTGCAAAACTTGTAAAAGGTGGTTTTAAAGTTGCGTTGTGTAACCAACTTGAAGAAGCTCAAGCAGGCAAAGTTGTAGATCGTGGTGTTGTGCGTGTTTTTACTCCTGGGACCTTAACGCAAACACAACTTTTAGATGAAAAGTCAGCTTCTTATATTTTTTCTTTTTTTCCATCAGAAGATAAATGGGGTCTTTTATTTGGTGAGTTAATGACGGGGCAACTTTTTGCAACGCAGTTAGACACTTGTTCAAAAAAAGAAATAGAAACAGAGCTTATTCGTTTTTTCCCTGATGAAATCATTATACCAAAGACAAAGCAAACAAAACTGTTTCAAACATTTTTTAAAAAACTTGGTTATTTTACAACAGTAACAGATATTAAAGAGTTTCATGATCAAGAAGATAAGTTTAATGCGTGGTTACAAAAACAGTTTAAAAATAATGATAATATACAAAAATCTGATTCACTAAAAAGTTGTTTACAAGTTTTTTATGCATATATGTCAAAAACTCAAAAAGAGTCGTTATCTCATTTTGAAACGCTTCATATGTATAGCCCAGAAGATTTTTTATTGCTTGACGCTGCAACGCTTGGCAACTTAGAAATTATTAAAAACAAGCAAGATGGAACCCGTAAAAATACGTTATTAAGTTTAGTTGATAAAGCAATGACACCAATGGGTTCACGAATGATAAAAAAATGGCTGATGCGTCCGCTTGTAAAACAAAAAGCTATTGAGAGTCGTTTGGATGTTGTTGATTTGTTGGTTGCCGATGTTTCATTATTGCAGCAGTTGAAAGAATTTTTACATTCTCTTGGTGATTTGGAAAGAACAGTAGGTCGTATCGCCTTGCAGCGTGCAACGCTTTCTGATTATAAATCACTGATGCAATCTTTATTTGTTTTGCCCCATATTGTGCAAATTATTAGTGAGTATAAAAATAAAGAGCTGCTTTCTGTTATTATTAATCAAATTGGGACTTTTTCGACATTAAGATCGTTGCTTGTTTCTGCTTTAAATCAAGATGTAACAGTTGATTGGATCATAAAAAAAGGTTTTCATGAAAAATTAGATTATATACGAGAACTTGTAGAAAATAGTAGTGCTCAAATTTTAGAGTTAGAAAAAAGAGAACAACAAAAAACAGGCATTAATTCATTAAAGATTAGATACAATAAAGTTCACGGTTACTATGTAGAAGTAACAAAAGCAAATATGCATTTAGTTCCGGGTTCTTATGAACGAAAACAAACACTCGTTGGAAGAGAACGTTTTTCTACAAAAGAACTGAGGCAACTGCAAGATGAAATTGTCCGAGCAAAAACAGAAAGTATTTCTTTGGAAAAAGAACTGTTTGATGAAATTAAGCAAAATGTTTTTAGTGTTGTTGCTCTTCTTAAAAAGACTGCTTATGGACTTGCTTATTTAGATGGTCTTATTGGTTTTGCAAATGTTTCTTATGATTATAGTTATATTCGTCCAACTTTTAATAGTGATAGAAATATTATGATCAGTAAGGGTTGTCATCCTGTTGTGCAAGCGATGGGGCGCTCTCGGTTTGTTCCAAATGATACTGTGCTTAGTGATGAGCAGTCTTTGTTTGTGATAACTGGCCCTAATATGGGTGGTAAGTCAACTTACTTAAGGCAGGTTGCACTTATTTCTGTTATGGCACAATGTGGAATGTTTGTTCCTGCAAAATCAGCTTGCTTGTCCCTTTTGGATAGAGTTTTTACAAGAATTGGAGCTGGTGATAATCTAGCAGAGGGAAAAAGTACCTTTTTGGTTGAGATGGAAGAAACAGCGCTTATTTGTTCTTGGGCGACAAAAAATAGTTTAGTTATTTTAGATGAAGTAGGAAGAGGCACAAGTACTTTTGATGGTCTTGCAATAGCACGAGCTGTTATTGAGTATATTTATAATGAAGTTCAAGCTCGCTGCTTATTTGCAACACACTATCATGAGCTGACAACTTTAGAGAAAAACTATTCTGGAATAAAAAGCTTTTATCTTGAAAGCAAGCAAACAAAAAATGGCATTACTTTTTTGCATACAATGGTCCAAGGTGCAGCAGACAGTAGTTTTGGTCTTGAGGTTGCAAAACTAGCAAAATTGCCGGATAAGCTGATTGAAAGGGCTCAAACTGTTTTATATGAGTTAAAAATTAAAAATAATAGCTTTTTCCCAGCTGAAAAAATAGAAAATAACGAGCTTTTAGAGCGTATTGTTGCTTTAGAAGATAAGATTAAGCAGCAAGAAAATGTTTTACATACTATCAAAAATATAGATTATAACGATCTTTCGCCCAAGAAAGCATTTGATATTTTATGGAAGATTAATGAGCAGTCTAGCAGCTAGACCAATAGTTTTTGATGTGGTATAATAAAACTCTCTTATATCTAGAAAAATAAGTATTTTACTCTACAAATTAAGGTAATTTCATGGAACAACAAAAATCTACATTTGAAAAATATGCAATTATAGAGACTGGCGGTAAGCAATATCAAGCGATTGAAGGTAAAACTATTCAAATCGAAAAGCTTGAAGGTGAAGTTGGGTCAACTGTTGAATTTAAAGCTTTACTGAAAAAATCAGGTGAAAATCTTGAAGTTGGAAAGCCATATATTGAAACTCCAGTAAAAGCGTCAATTGTTAAAAATATACGTGGTCCAAAATTAATTGTTTTCAAATTTAAGCGTCGCAAAAAAGTACGCGTTAAAAAAGGACACCGTCAAAATCATACAGTTGTTCGTATTGAATCAATTTAGTTGATTTTATAAAAATAAATAATAAAAAAAGCGACTTTCAAAAAAGTCGCTTTTTTTATTTTCATATATAGTCATATAGGTTGAGCTTTACTTGTTTTCAACAATAGAGATTGCCACATTTGCTTACTTGTCACGGCAAAGCTTAAAAGGCGAAGACGGACACAAATTTACAAAGACGGTAAATGTCAAGCTCAATTTTATTAACACTTGATTATAATCAATTTTTTCCTATTCGTCTTTGCGAGCGAAGCGAAGCAATCCAGTTTACTAAGAGCAAAGCTACCTTTTAAGGTAAAAAACTAACCTATAAAAAAATTACTTTCTTATTATTAATAATTTCTGTAAATATGAAATTTAACAAAACTAACTGGATTGCTTCGTTTCGCTCACAAAAACCTAAAATGAAGAACTCTGCATATTTATATCTTGTCTCATTTTACTAAACAATAGTCTTGAGGATCTTCATTGCGAATTTGAGTAAGCAAATATGGCAATCTCTATCGCTTATTGTTTCTTTCTATGAAATGTAATATCAAAACCTATTTTCATATTTTTTAAGAATCTTTCTTCAAGAAAACCTTTAGGAGTTTTTGACAATAGATCTGAATGAAGTCTGTCTAATTTTTTTAAAGCTGTTAGTTTTTGAAATTGATTTAAATTATCAGTGTTAGACAAGTATTTTTTCACATCTTTTGTAAAATTGTCTCTTTCTTTTTTATAGTTTTCAATTGTTTCTTTGTTTTTAAAGGAAGCAATTGTTTTTGCAGCACTTGTTATTTCAAAGTAATTAGGCTTAAAGCTTGTTATTATTTTTGCACATTCTTTATCTTTTTTTGTTGTTTTTTGATTTAGACGACGACTATATCGACGAGGTTTAGAGTCTAGTTTTTTCTTTCCACCATATAAAAGTGAGCAAGAAAGAAATGTTAAATAAATTATAGTTTTAGAGTTTTTCATACGGACCTTAACCTTGCTTGATTCAAATGTTTTTTATTTGAATCATATTAAGCTTTTTTTCCTACATGTAAAGCTTTTTATTTTTTAGGTATAAATCTTTATAGTGAAATTTAAAGTTATATTTTTAAAGTCTAATGTCTAGATTTTCCTATTCACATTTTTTTATTATTGATAGTAATTAATTTTCATATGTTTTTCATTAAAATTTAAAAGGTTAGTTATTATGAACAGTAGGACTTTTAAGCTCTTTTTTTCAATAAGTGCTATTTTTATTAGTTGTTATTTTCTGCAAGCTCGCTTGATTGATAATGTAAAGAAAAAAGTGGTAGTTGTTCGAGAAAAAGCTCAAAATATAAAGGAAAAAATAAAAAAACTTAATATCAAAGATCATCTAAAAAAAATTAAAGAAGTAACAAAAGTTGGCTTTGATAAAGTGCTCAAAAGAAAAATAATTACTCCTACGCAAGAATATAATGACAATATAAAAGATAATGTTCAACTCAATGTACCGGCAAGAATTTTTAGTCATAATTCATTTCAATATTCAAATTCTATACAGCAGCCTCTAAAAAAATCTTTAACAAGTTTGTCCTTAAGAAAAGGATTTCGACTTTTTTCTATTAAAGAGCGTTACTCGTTTGGTCAAGCATTGCATGAATTTACTGTTTATGATCAACTTCTTGCTGGGATGCGTTTTGGAGATTTAAGAATTTATTTCCATAACAATCAAGTAATAGTTTCTCATGGTTCTCCAAAAACTAAATTGGAAAAAATTACAAAACCAATTGGTGGACGTATTAAATTAGAAACTATTTTTAAGCAAATCGTTCAGTTTTTAGAAGATGATGTAAAAAGAAATAAAAAACCAGCAATTTTGGTTTTTAAACTTGGTGGAGAACTTATCAGCGGTGTTGGACCTCAAAGGTTTGAAAAAGTATTAAAAAATACAGGCCTTGATAAATATGTACTTATGCCAAAAGACTGGCCAATGGAACCAGTAATAAAAGATATAAAAAAAGATTTTCAACCTGCAAGCCCTTATGGAAAATCTCCAGAACCGATACATAAACCTATTCAAAAAGATTATCAATGGCCAACCTATGGTTGGATGAGAAATACAGGAAAACGCATTGTATTTTTGTCTAGTCCTGGTAAGTGGAGTTATGATATTAGTAAATATTTTAGGCAGCCAGGTTGGGATGTAAAACCTGTGGATAAAAATTCTTTTTTAATTTATTATCTTGGTCTAGAAACAGACATGAAGTTGTCAGTTAAAAAAATTGTTGAGCGTTTTGAAAAATTTGGAGAATTTGGATACGACGCTGGGTATGGAGTGTCTAGTTTATCGGTTCCTTTTTTGTATGGTGTAAGAGATCCTAATCAAGATATAAGAAATAGTATTTTAATGGCAAAGTATGTTGATTATTTAATAAAAAATGGATACCGAGTTCTTGATAAAGATGGAAAAGTTGAAGAAATAATCTGGAAAGGAACTGTGCCATCTGCAATTGGTGGTGACAGTATAGGTCCTAGAACTGGTAATTTGCAAAAAATAGCAAATGATTACAACAAGCTTATGGATGTTGTTGCTCGATAAGATCAAAAGAAGGAGCCTCTTATAAAAAAAGAGGCTCCTTCTTTTTTTTATAATTTTGCTATTTTTTCTAGACTTTTATTGCTTCCTGCAATAATGAGTTTGTCTTGTTCTTGTATTCTATAGGTTTCTTCTTTGGTTATAGTGTCATCGTTTTCTTTGATGCCGATAAAGGTTACATTGTATTTTTCTTCGAGCGTTAACTCTTTTATTGTTTGATGAATAAACTGTGCTGGTATTGCTACCTGTCCAATAGAAAAATCTGGCGTTAACCGGATCATATCTGTAAATTTTAAAGCTAAAGTGTCGGCAAGTCTTGTACCGATTTCTTTTTCAGGCAAAATAATTCTGTCTGCTCCAAGTACAGCTAAAATATCTTTATGTATACTATTGATAGCACGAGCAATAACGCGGTTAACATCCATTTTTTTAAGCAACGCGGTAATTAAAATTGATTGAGCAAAATTTTCTCCTGTTGCAACAACAGCTGTGTGTATTTCATTGATTCCTATGCTTTGTAAAGATTCTTCATCTGTTACTCGCATACAAATAGCTTGTGTTACATGGTCACGAATAGATGCTATAATAGATTCATCACTATCAATTGCCATCACTTCCATTCCATTTTCAGCAAGTCCTGTTGCAACTTGATAGCCTAGTCTTCCAAGTCCAATAACACAAAATTTCATAAAAAATGTTCCTTGTTTTGTAGTTAACTCAGCATTAAACGTTCTTCTGGATAAGAAAAATCAGTTTTTTCTTTTTTAGTTTTTCTCAATGCTAACAAAAGAGTTAGTGATCCAATTCTGCCAATAAACATGCTTAGTATAATAAATATTTTTCCTATGTATGACAAGTGGTGTGTAAGGCCCGTTGTTAGGCCAATAGTAGTAAAAGCAGATACTGACTCAAATAGGATATCAATAAAGTGCCAACCTTGCTCTGTAATAAGTAAGCAAAAACAACTAAAAAGAATCCATAAAAAACTAAGAGAAACAATTGCAATTGTTTTATAAATTTGGTCTTTTGCTATTTTTCTACCTTTCAGGTTTATAGATGTTTTTCCGAGTATTCCAGATTTGATTGTTGCAAAAAAGACTGCAAGAGCTGTTGTTTTTATTCCACTGCCTGTTGAGCCTGGTGATGAGCCAATAAAAGCAATAATCATTATGAGTAAGATGCTTCCAAGATGTAATGTTCCAATATTGACAGTTAAAAGACCGGTACTTCTTGATGCTACAACAATAAAAAGTGAATTTAAAAAAGCCATTGGTTTGCTAAGTTTTAAAAAGGCATTGTTATGTTCTAAAATAAAAAAAGAAAGAGTTGCAATGGTAAGAAGTATTGTTGTTACGTAAAGTGTGATTTTGCTGTGCAAAGAGAAAGTATAGCGTCTTTTTTTTCTTATTGATTTTAGATATAAAATCAGTTCATACCAGGTTACAAAACCAAATCCACCACAAAAAACAAGTACGATTGTTGAGATAAGCATTTTGGGATTGTGAGTAAAAAGTTCCATACTGTTTTTAAATGGTGAAAGGCCAACATTGCAAAAAGAAGAGACAGCGTGAAAAATAGAAAATAAAATTGCTTCAAATGTTGAATCATAATATGTGTAAATACTTGTGTAAGTAACGAGTGTTCCAACTGTTTCTATAGTCAGTGTTGTTATGATTATAAAAGCTATAATTTTTTTTATATTTTGCCATGCTTCTATTTCAAGTAGTTGTCCGGCCATAATTTGTGTTGTAAGTCCTAGATTGACAAAAAGAGACATAAAAAAAAGAGTCATGGTAACAAGACCAAGGCCACCAATTTGCATAAGTCCAATAAGAACACAGTGTCCAAATGTTGTAAAGTTTTCAAGTGGAACAATAATCATACCGGTAACGCATGTTGCAGATGTAGAAGTAAACAAAAGATCTATAAGGGAAATAGGTTGCGTTCTTGAAATAGGAAGAGCAAGTAAAATTGTTCCTATAAAAACAGTAAATAAAAATGAAAGTAAAATTAATCTTCCAGGAGAAAAGTGAGCTAATCGTTTTTTAATTAACATGAAAATATCCTATTTATAGTTCGTTTTCAATAAGAGCAAAAATTAAAGTAAATGGTCCAAATCGTCCTAAAAACATTGCGATACTGATAAAGATTTTTCCTAGATTGGATAGTAAGGGAGTTGTTTCTGTAGAGATTCCAAGTGTAGAAAATGCTGATATAGATTCAAATAATAAATCAAAAAAAGGGATATTTTTTTCTGTTATAAGCAAAAATAAGCTCGTTATTATTATTGTAATCATACTAAAGACAATAATAACAAAAGCTTTATTAATTTGGCTGTTTTCAATAACTTTTGCAGAAAGAGTAACCTGCTTTTTTTTATAAATAATAGACCTCATCGTTGCTAAAAATATTGCAAATGTTGTTGTTTTTATTCCGCTACCAGTTGACCCTGGAGATGTTCCAATATAAGCAATACTTGCAATAATAAGAAGCGTAGGTATTTTCATCATATTTGGATGAATAGTTCTCATTCCTGTTCCCATACTACTGATTGCCAAAAAAAAGCTATTCATTATTTTTGTTATAATATCCATTTTTGCAAAAGCATTATTATATTCGAGAATAAAAATAAGTAAAAATGATGTAACAAAAAGCAGTCCTGTTGTTTTTAAAATGATTATAGTTGGACGAGAGAAAGATATTTTATTTTTTTTATAGTAAGAGCTTCCATTGTTTATTATTTCTTTAATAGTTAAAAAGTTAACACTTCCTAAGAGCATTAAAGCGGTAAGTGTTAACAATATTGTATAGTCAGTTTGAAAAAGTTGCATATTGCCAGGAAACAAGCTAATTCCTATATTAGAAAAAGCTGCAATACTATGAAAAACGGAATAAAAAAAAGCTTTTGCCGGAGGGAAAAATAGTTTTACTTTAAAAAATAAAATAAAAGAAGAGATAAGTTCTATTGCAAGTGTGCATTTAAGGATAAATGAAATTGTTGTACGAAATTTTTTTTTTGTATCAACACCAAGAAGTTCAGAAGATAGTTGATTGATTGTTTTATGAGAGTTGGAATAAAATTTTCTAAGTAAAAAAAGTGTTAGAAAAATAAGTCCAAGAGAACTAATTTGTGTAATAAGTGCAATAATAGTAAGCCCAAATGGTGTAAAGTCTCTTATTGAAACACTCATAAGGCCAGTTCCTGTTGAAAGAGAAACACTTGTAAAAAATGCATCAATAAAAGGGAGGTTTTCGGCATGAGTTATGGGTAGATAAAATAAAAAAGTACCGATTAAAATAAGAGAAAAAGAAGATACAATAATTACCTGACTAGGCGAAATTTTTAATTTTTTTGAAAAAAACATGTACTACGAAAGCTCCATTACTGTAGTAACCAAATAACTGCAAAAATAATTATTACAACCAAGGTTACAAGTAAATTAAAGTACTGGTCAATATATTTTTTCATTTGTTTGCCCCATATAGAAATTGTAATTGCATAAAAATAAAAACGGGCACCACGAGAGAGTGCAGAAAAAATAATAAAAGATGAAAGAGGAAGTTTACAAAAACCGGCAGAAAGTGTTGCTGCTTTATAAGGAACAGGAGTAAAACCAGCAATAAAAATTGCCCAGTTTGCGTATTTTAGGTATTGAGCTTTTAAGTATAAAAATGTTTTATATGGCAATATAAAGTTGATTATTTTGTAAGTAAAAATTTGAGCTCCGATAGTTTGCCACAAAAAATAACCAATAAAGTAGCCGGTAATTCCACCGGCTACAGAAGAGAAAGTTGCAATTGTTGCAAATGAAAAAGCTTTTTTTCTTTTTTCTAAACAGTACACAATCAACATTGGATCTGTGGGTAAAAAAAAGATTGCTTCAAGAAAAAAAAGAACTCCCAAGGCATGATTTGCATATTGTGAGTTAACTTTTTTGCCCATCCAACTATAAAGCTTTTTCAGCATAATTTATTTTCCTGCTATATGATTCATAATATATGATGCAACTTTATCAATTGAAATACGTTTTTGTTCCATACTGTCTCGATGTCTGACTGTTACACTTCTGTCTGTATCACTATCAAAATCATAAGTAAAGCACAAGGGTGTTCCAATTTCATCTTGTCGTCTATATCGTTTTCCGATAGATCCAGTAACATCCATGTCCAGCTCTAAGCCTGTAGAAAGACCATCTTGAAATATTTTTTCAGTTTGTTCTTTTTGTTTTTTTGTCAGCGGTAAAAATGCGGCTTTAATAGGTGCAATTTTTGGATCAAGTTGTAAAAGAGTTCTTGTTTGTCCATCAATGTCTTCTTGTTTGTAGGCATCAAATAAAAGTGTTAAAAATAATCTATCAACACCAAGAGAGCATTCAACAACATGTGGAATATATGATTGTTTTGTTGCTTCATCAAATACAGCTAAATCTTTGCCTGAATGTTGTGAATGTTGTGACAAGTCATAGTTGCCACGATTTGCAATACCTTCAAGCTCTTGCCAACCAAAAGGAAAGTTGTACTCAACGTCTGTACAAGCTGCAGAATAATGTGCGAGCTCATTTTTTTCATGATCACGAAGACGTAATTTGTTGTCATTTATGCCGACAGTTTTATAAAACTCTAAACGCTTTTTCTTCCAGAATTCAAAATGGCTGATAGCATCTTGCTGCGTGCAAAACCATTCTATTTCCATTTGTTCAAATTCACGCATACGAAATAAAAACTGTTTTGGTGTAATTTCGTTACGAAAAGCTTTACCAATTTGTGCAACACCAAAAGGAATTTTTACACGATTAGTAGAAATAATATTTTTAAAGTTTGTAAAAATAGATTGTGCAGTTTCTGGCCGCAGGTAAGCGTCGGAAGAATTTTGTGCAACTGATCCAAGCTGTGTTTTAAACATCATGTTAAATTGACGAATATCTGTCCACGCTTTGTTGCCACAATTAGTACATGGTTTTTCTAAATTAATATGGTCAGCTCTAAATCTATGCTTACATTTTGTGCAGTCAACCATAGGGTCATGAAAGTTTTTCACATGTCCAGATGCTTTCCAAACAGATTCAGGGCCAAGTAGCGCGCCTTCAAGAAGAAGTGTTTGCCCTTTAGGGTTATTTTTTACCGATTGTTGCCATAATTTTCTAATATTTTGTTTAAGTAGAGTTCCTAAATGGCCACAGTCGTAAACACCGTTCAGCCCTCCATAAATATCTGCTGTTTGATAAATAAATCCACGTCGTTTGCATAAAGCAGTCAGTTGTTCTAACGTTACACTCATTTTATATTTTGCCTTTTTAAAAAGAGGTTTTATTTTTCTTTGGTAATACAAATTAGTGTAATTTAATCTGCTATTTTTGACCAGTGGCTATCCTTCTAGTTTTTATTAACTCTTGTGATAAACTTGGGCAAGAAGTTTACAGTGTTAACTATATTTTACTAAAAGGGTGTGCAATGAATGGATTAAAGCGTGTTTTGGCGGGTATTTGTTTGTTGTTAGTATTGTTTTTAGGTGTTATTTCTTATAAATTGTTTCGGCAGCAACAGCTTATAAATTCAATAAAAAATAAAATTATCGATACCTCAGGCCCATTTGTTAATAGTTCTTCAAAGACACCTTTGGTGCAAGCACCACAAGTTGTAGAAAAAATGGTTGGCAAGCACAATGTTTGGCGGTCGGTGCAAGAATCTGTCAAAGATACAGTTGTCCAGGTTTTTTCTCAGGTTGTAGAAATAGATATGCTGCAACCATACAAAACGCCAGCACAAGGGCAATCATTTGGTAGTGGTTTTTTTATTAATGAAGAAGGCGATATGCTCACCAATGCGCATGTTGTAAATCAAGCACGCTCTTTATGGATTCAGATTCCATCGCTTGGAAAGCGTATTATAGATGTTGAACTTGTTGGTATGAGCCCAGAAAGAGACTTAGCTTTGTTAAGGCTTTCTGATGAAAGTAAAAAGCTTGTCAAATCTGTACTTGGCAAAATTCCATACTTACAACTTGGAAATTCAGATTTAGTGCGTCGAGCAGATGAAGTAATGGCCCTTGGTTATCCATTAGGTCAACAGTCACTCAAAAGTACAACGGGTGTAATTAGTGGAAGAGAAAGTGGAAGGTTTCAGATTAGTGCTGCAATTAATCCAGGAAACTCCGGTGGGCCATTAATCAATTTAAATGGAGAGGTTGTTGGAATAAATAGCTCGGGTATTGTTGCGGCTCAAAATGTTGGTTATATGATACCGATTAATGACTTGCGGGTTATTTTATCTGACCTTTATAGCAATAAGCTTCTCAGAAAGCCGTTTTTGGGAGTACTGTTTAATAATGCTTCTGATTTTCTAGCAAAATATCTCAAAAATCCGCTGCCAGGTGGCTGTTATGTTGTTGAAGTGATTAAAAACAGTACACTTTACAATGCTGGTGTCAGAACTGGCGATATGATTTACGAAATTAATGGCCACAGGCTCGATGTTTATGGAGAAATGAATGTTGTATGGTCTGAAGACAAAATATCTTTAATAGATTATGTTAGCAGGCTATCTGTTGGGCAAAATGTTAATTTGGTTGTTTACCGTAATGGAAAAAGAAAAGATATCAACGTTACATTTAAGCAAACTGAGCTGCCAGCAGTCAGAATGGTCTATCCAGGGCTTGAAAAAATAGATTATGAAGTATTTGGCGGCATGGTGGTTATGGAGTTGACACTCAATCATCTTCAAATTCTTGCAAAACGGGTACCAGGGCTTATGCGATATGCTGATATTCAAAATAGAGCAGAGCCAAAGTTGGTCATTACTCATATTTTCCCGACATCACAACTACAAAGAACTCGGACATTAATGCCTGGCTGTACGCTCAATGAAGTCAATGGTATGAAGGTGACAACGCTCGATGATTTGCGTGTAGCGCTTAAAAAGTGTGATGATACGTGCATGACAATCAGAGCTACGGACCATTTTACGCGAGTTTCGGACAATATTTTTGTTGTTCTTCCTATTGACAAAGTTCTTCAAGAAGAAGCTACGCTTGCAAGAGACTACCATTATCCTGTTTCTCAAGTAACAAAAGAGCTTGTAGCAAGTCGATTTGGTAAAAATAATTCTTCTAAGTCTGCTATAGGTATTGCTTCATCAGGAAAAATATTGCCAACAAAAGCATAAAAATTTTTTGTATTGACCCCCTTTCTTTAAAAAGGGGGTTTTTTACTGCTTAGAAATGGTTTTCAGTTTGAATAATAGCCTTGTTAGTTGCTTTTTCATAAGCGCTTTTAAAAATATGAATTAATGATAGCATTTTAAGTATAGTTTTAATAAATTACCTAAAAATAATTAAAATAGAGGATAATTAAAATGAAAAAATATTTAATAACAAGTATTCTTATGCTTAGTTTTTCACCATTTATTGCTCATATGAGAGATATTAATAGCAAGTCATTAGAGTTGTTGAGTTTTGTTGGTGAAAAATTTGATTTATTAAAGGATGCTTATTTATCAGATTTAAGAGAAAAAAAAGATAATTTTAGGGTTTTTTGTGGCGATGAACATAATGTAAATAGTGAGCATAACGCTCTTAATGCTACTTATGATTGCAAAGAATTGCAAAATGATTTAGAAAAACAATATAACACTTTTGAGAAAAAGTTTTTTGAAAGTGTAAATAGTTTTTCAAATTGGCGTAAACCTAATAATAGTCAAAATAAAAAACAAGTAGAATATGACCTTAATCAAGCTGGTCCTAGTTTAGATGAGGCAACTTTAGGTTTTGATCAATGTAAAGCATCAGGAAAAATTGAAAAAGAAAAAGCACGTTTATTTAGTCAAGAAAGAGCCTTAGAAAAAATTAAAAATGGTAAATTTTGCTATCATCCAGATATTGATCATGATGTTGAAAAATTACTTAAAAACAATAAAAGAATATCTAATTTACCTAATGAAAAAACAGATTCAAATGTTTCTAAAGTACAATTAGAAGGTTTTTTATCAAAAGATGATCCTCGACTTATTATGCAAAGAAGAAGGATTGAAAAAAATAAATTAGAGGGTTCTTTTTGTTCTCCTAAACAAAAAGGAGATGCTGTTAAAGATGTTGCATATCAAAATTATAGTCAAGATCTGGATAAAGAGTTTAATGATCATTGGTTAATTAAAACCTATAGAAACTTTAAAGATAATGTTGATGATTATTTTGACATTGTTAATTCATCTGTCTCTCACAATGAGGTTTTGAATTTAAAAAAATCAAATGAAGATGTACATCAAAATGAAGATGTACATCAAATTGTTATTTCAAATGAAAAAGGATCTAATGAAGACAGGTTAAGTTTTAACCAGTGTCAATCATCATTAAATTTTGTTGATCCTACTCCTAAAAACAATGAACAAGAGTTTAGTTTTACAGCCGGTCAAAATAATGATAGTCGTACACAAAAAGAAAATAATTATACTAGAACTTTATCAAGTTCTACTCCTGAAAACAATAAACAAGAGTCTAGTTTTACAGCCCGTCACTATGTTGGTGGAGCAGTTTTAGTGACTTGTGTTGCAACAGCTTCATACTACTTATATAAAAACTATTTAAAAGAGAAAATAGATAATTATAGAAACAAAAAAGCTCAAAAACAGTAGTTTCTTATTGAATAATAGCTCTCTTAAGAGCTTTTAATTAAAGGCTTTTAATTATTTTCAAAATTGCTAAAATTGTTTAAAATAAGGTTGAGTTAGTTTTTGTAAGTAAAAATACTGGGAAGTAATAATCTGGGATTTAATAATTTATTAATAATAAAATTGAGGAAAATATAATGAATAAAAAAATATTAAGTTTAGGGATGCTTTTTGCATTTGCATCTACTGTTAATGCTCAAAATAATAATTTTAAATTTGAAGCACCACAATTTCCTGGAGCTAATCAAGAATATAAAGCTTGGAAAGAAGCTCAAAAAGTTAATGCTGCTAAGGCTGAAAGACTTGAATTAGAACGTATTAATAAAGAAGCTGCTAAAGCTGCTTCTCAAATTGATAACGCTAGATTAGCTGAAGAATTAGCTAGTAAAGCTAAGGCTGAAAGACTTGAATTAGAACGTATTAATAAAGAAGCTGCTAAAGCTGCTAAAGCTGCTTCTCAAATTGATAACGCTAGATTAGCTGAAAAATTAGCTAGTAAAGCTAAGGCTGAAGAATTAGCTAGTAAAGCTAAGAAAAAAGCTTTGTTCGATAATGTTTCTAAGTTTAATGAAGCAATGGCGAAAGATGCTAAAAGAGAAGTTCAGCTCAATGAAAACAATATAAATCAAAAAACATATGAAAAGAATTTTGGTTCATCAGGTGAAATAGGTAAGAAAGATCTAAGAAGTTCAATGAACGGTGTTCAGAATAATAAAGTTGCTACAGGGAAAACTCCTAAATTTGGTAGGTTTGCACAGTTCTCAAATCGTATGCCTAAAAGATTTGCTGGATTATTAGCTGTTCCGGCTGTTGCTTTGATAGGTGGATATTTTGGCTTAGCAAGTATGAAAAATGAAAAAAAAGAAGCTTCTATAGAGAAAGTTGAAAAAATAGAAGCAGAGAAAGTTGAAAAAATAGAAGCTTCTACAGAGAAAGTTGAAAAGTATGAAATAATTAAAAAACTGCCAGAAGAAATAAATAACGCAGTTTATAGAATTAATGGGGAACAAACACCTGAAGAGATATTAAAAGCAGTAACTCCTGAAGCAGTAACTCCTTCGTTTTTAGATAAAATACCGGGTGGTAAATACACTGTTGCTGCAGTTGGTGTAACTGGACTTGCAGTTGCTGGTTATTATGCATATAACTATTTCTATGGTGAAGATGAATTAGCATAATTTGCTTTTGATTTTTATCATGATGTAGCTTTATTAAGTTACTTAGATAGATTAATGAAAAGGCTCTTTAGGGAAAACCTAAAGAGCCTTTTTTATATGGTTAAATATTTGTATTTTGAGTTCTATTAATATTTAACTATAAAAAGCTTCTTTTCAAAGGGCTTTTGATTAAAAAAATTATCTATTTTAAAATTATACTAATAGGATATTCTTTTTCAAAGAGTAAAGAGTTTGTAAAATGAAGATACATATAAAAAGATGGTTGAAAGTTTTTATTATCAGCTTTATTTGCCTTATCAGCAATACTAATAAAGCAAGAGGCGGTGATTTTGGTTCTTTTTTAATGGGTATTGGGGCATTTGTAGGTTTGTCCTGTTTTTTGCAAGAGCCTGAAAGTAAAGAGCAAAAAAAGCAGCGACAGCAGTTTGAACTTTTTCAGCTAGGGGTTTCTGTTTACACAGAAAAGAAGCCGTTTTTAGCATTTTTGCCATCAAAATTAGTTTGTAAGAAAAAAAATATTAATAAAACAAAAAATAAAAACACTAATAAAAAAGTTTCTACAAAAAATGACTGTACCTACTCTCGATCAGATTGTTTTGGTTTTGGATTTGCTGCAGTAGGCGTTGGCGTTATTTTATATGGCACTTATAAAGGTGGTAAGTATTTATACAGTCTTTGTAAAAATAGTCTTTATAAAAAATCATCAAGTTCAAAAAATATGTTGTTGAAAAATTAAGTTACAGCAGTGCTTTTTTATTGCAAATTAGTAATTTGATCTCTAGCAGGTTTTTTTAAAAAGGCTTTTGTAAAACTCCTTGGAGGAGTATAAAATTATACTATAGTCATATAGTTTGAATTTACCGATCCATCATTGTAAATTTGTGTTCGTCTTGGCTTTTTAAGCTTTGCCGTGGCAAGTAAGTACATGTAGCAATCTATAAAAACAAGTAAAGATTGGCCTGCAAGTTTTTAGTTTATACAACTATAATAGATTTTTGGTAAAAATTATTTTTTAAAAAGGTATTACAATGAAGAAAAATAAAATACTATTATCCTTGCTAGCATTTTTTGCTCAAGCTTCTAATGTTCATGGTTTTATAGATCCTATTGAAAATAAAGAACTAAAAAGATATCCAATTTTTTATGATGATGCATTTAATAAAGAACCTAATAAAAGTGATAAGTGCCAAACTATTTGTAAAGTTTTGCTTCCACATGCTTATAGACATGTAACAGATAATCAAGATTGGAAAAACTATATAAATGCTGAAGATAAATCTTGGTATAGAGAAAATTTTTTAAATGGCGAAAATCCTTTAGGTAATGGTAAAAAGTTTACTAATGCTCAACAGGTTTTATGTAACAAATTTACTAATGCTAAAAAGATTTTAAGTAATAGGTCATTGTTTTGCAAAAAAAATGGTCCTCATAGTTCTGGTTACTCTTTTTATAAAGAAGCAAAAGATTTAAATAGAAAGCTATTTACTGAAAATTCTCAACAATTAAAAAGTGATGAATTTGCTAATAGTCAAAAAGATAATATAGAAATTAAAAAAACAGAAAAAAAGAAAGAAGTAACTACACCTTCTTCTATACTTTTTGAGAAAGATAAAGATGTATCATTGTCTAATCCAGACTATGTTGGTTTTGGGTTTGCTGCAGTAGGAGTTGGTGTTATTGTATATGGTACTTATGAAGGTGGTAAGTATTTATACAATCTTTATAAGAACCTACAAGTTAAGGATAAAGAAAGTAAAAAAGCGTCATCTGGAAGTGAAGAAGTATCATTTTTGTAAAATAAAAAAGTAATTTTTAAAAAAAAGCTCCTCATTTTTGAGGGGCTTTTTTGTTGTTTAATTTATTTTATTTCTTTGTAAATCTGTTACTCTTATTGATAATCAATTAAGCTCAATATCTTTTATATATTTTTACTTCGTGGTGTCATAAATACATAATGAACAAACATTTTACGCATTTACATTTGCATACAGATTACTCGCTTTTAGATGGTGCAATATCTTTAAATAAACTTATTGATTTTGGTAAGCAAAACAACTTTAAAGCGCTTGCAATTACAGATCATGGTAACATTTTTGGTGCTGTTAAGTTTTTTCAAAAATGTAAAAAGGCTGGCATTAAACCTATTTTGGGTATCGAAGCTTATCTAACAGAAGATGTTGCAATTAAAGATGCAAAAAATAAATATTATCATCTTGTTTTATTGGTTCAAAATGATATTGGCTACAAAAATTTATGTAAATTAATTTCTTATTCTTTTAAAAAAGGTTTTTACTTTAAACCACGTATTGATTATAAAATTCTTGCACAGCACTGTGAAGGGTTAATTGCAACCTCAGCTTGTCTTGGTGGCCATATTCCACGACTGTTGATGCAAGGCAAAGATGAACTTGCAAAAGATAGAATTAACTGGTTCTTAAAGCATTTTGGTAAAGATAGGTTTTATCTTGAAGTGCAGCCTGAAGATCAAAAAGATCAAGTTATTTTAAATAAAAAACTATACGAGTTGAGCAAACAAATGGGTATATCTTTGCTGGCTGCAGGTGATTGCCATTATGTTCAAGAAGATGACCGTCAAGCTCATGAACTTTTGCTTTCTATTCAAACTCACGACAAAATTAGCAATCCAAATCGTTATACATTTGGTGATTGCCGTGTTCATATGCGGACGCAAGAACAAATGCTTGAGCTTTTTTCTGAGCATCCAGAAGCAGTTTGGAATTCTGGTAAAATTGCTGATATGTGTAGTTTTGATTTTCAGACCGATAAACTTTTTTTCCCAAAGTTTGAAATTCCACAAGAGCATACACAAGAAACATTTTTTAGAAAAAAGTGTGAAGAAGGTTTGCAAAAATTACTTGATCAAAAGCGGATAGAAAAAGATTCTTTTCAACAATATGTTGATCGGCTCAACGTAGAAATGGATCTGATTATTTCTATGGGCTTTATTGGTTATTTTTTAGTTGTTGGTGACTTTATTCAGTGGGCACGAAAAGAAAATATCCCTGTAGGTCCTGGCCGTGGTTCTGCTGCAGGGTCATTGATTGCATGGGCACTGGAAATTACTAATATTGATCCGCTAAAATATAATTTACTTTTTGAGCGTTTTTTAAATCCAGAACGTGTGAGTATGCCCGATATTGATATTGATTTTTGTATTAATGGTCGGGAAGTTGTCATAGATTATGTTCGTGATAAATATGGACACGACAATGTGTGTCAGATTATTACGTTTGGTACGATGATGGCCAAAGGCGTTATTAAAGATGCTGCACGAGCACTTGGCATACCATTTGAAGATTCTAATGCGATTACAAAATTGATACCAGACCAACTAAAAATAACTTTAAAAGAAGCCCTTGAACAAGAACCACGGTTAGTTGAGTTGCAAAATAGTAATCCTCAAGTAAAAAAACTATTTGATTTATCGTTCAAGCTTGAAGGTCTTACGCGTCATGCATCAAAACATGCTGCAGGAATTGTAATTTCGCCACAGCCAATTGATGAAGTGCTTCCTGTTTATATTCCATCAAAAACAACCGACCTTGTAACACAGTATGCAATGACTGAGCTTGAAAGTATTGGTTTTTTAAAGATTGATTTTTTGGGTCTTAAAAATTTAACGCTTATTGATAAGGCTGTTCAGCTTATTGCAAAAAATCATGGTACACAAATAAAAATAGACTATTTGCCTCTTGATGATGAAAAAACTTTTGAGCTTCTTTGCCAAGGTAAAACAACAGGAGTTTTTCAGCTTGAATCTGATGGGCTAAAAGAGGTGTTGCAAAAGCTGCAACCAGAAAAGTTTGAAGATATTATTGCCGTAAATGCTTTGTACCGTCCCGGGCCACTTGGTTCAGGAATGGTTGACGATTTTATTGAACGTAAGCATGGAAGACAAAAAATTGTTTATTTGTTTGATGAACTTGAACCGATTTTAAAAGAAACATATGGGGTCATTGTTTATCAAGAGCAGGTGATGAAAATTGCTTCAGCTATTGCAGGTTTTTCTTTAGGGCAATCTGATATTTTACGTCGTGCAATGGGTAAGAAAAAAGTTGATGTAATGGCTGAACAACGAGAGTTGTTTATTAAAAAATCGGTTGAAAGAAAATTTGATAAGCAAAAAGCAGGAAAACTTTTTGATTTAATGGCTTATTTTGCAGGTTATGGTTTTAATAAATCGCACTCTGCAGCGTACGCGATGATTGCCTATCAAACAGCATATTTAAAAGCAAATTACCCGCAAGAGTTTATGGCTTGTCTTATTTCTTTAGAGTCAGCAAATGCAGATAAGATGTCTTTTTATTTACAAGAGACAAAGCAGATGGGTATTGCTATGCTTCCGCCAAATATTAACACATCAGAAGTTGAATTTAGTGTTGTTGATGGTTCTATTTTGTTTGGACTTGGCGGTATTAAAAGTGTTGGTTCTGCAGCTCTTGAAAATATTTTAACAGAAAGAAAAAAGAAGCCATTTTTAGATTTGCTACAGTTTTGCAAGCGTATAGATCTTCGCAAATCTAATAAACGTGTTTTAGAACATCTTATTTATGCAGGAGCATTTGATGAGATGCCTGGAAGCAGGGCCCAACAAGTACAAGAACTGCAGCATATTATGGATATTGCAGTAGATTTAAAGAAAGCTGAACTTACTGGCCAGCTTGGTCTTTTTGGAGGCAAAAAGAAAAACGAAGATGGAACTCAAGTTGATGAGCTGTATGCGTTTCAATCTTCTGCATCGTGGACAGATAAAGAGTCTCTAGAGAAAGAGAAAGAGGTTATTGGGTTTTATTTAAGTTCTCATCCACTTCAAGTCTATGAAAAAGAACTACAGCGTTTGCAGTTAAAAACTTTTACGCAAGCTCTTAATTTATCATTAAAAACTAACTCAATGAAAGAGCCTATTGTAACTGTATGCGGATTGCTTAAAGGTCGTCGTGATATTGTTACAAAAAAAGGTGGCCGTATGTCTTTTATTCAGTTAGAAGATGAAAGTGCTACTGGTGAAATTATTGTTTTTCCTCGATTGTTTAAAAAAGTTGAAGAGTGGTTAAATGATTATCAAGTCTTTGTTGTCAAAGGTGATGTTGATGGAGCATCTGATAGAAGGTGCAAAATAAAGGCATTTGAGTTGGTTCCGGTAGAGCTTTTCTTGCAAGAGTGGTCTATGATTAAAGCTGTACAAATGTGTATTACAGGTTCGTTTGCTGAAGATTTAATAAAAAATTTAAAAGATGATATCGTCAAAGGCCTTGTTCCGCTTCAATTTATTTTTCATGAAAATGGTAAAAAAATAAGATTGCAAACAACTTCAAAGATTGCACTTAACAATGATTTTATTAAAAAAGTTGAGCAGCAATATGGTATTGAAGTTTCTTTAGTAATTTAAGGTTTATTTTTTTAAATTTTCTAATAACTCTTTGTGTAAGTTTTTATTAAGTGCTGCAACTTTTGTTAAAAATGCTGTCAGTAATTTATCATTTGTTTTTACATAACATTCTATAGCTTTTTGTGCATATGCAACTAGTAGCTGAAAAGAGAGATTGTACTTTTGTAGTTCTAACGTTATTTTTTCATAAAAAGCACCTTTTTTTGCAGGGGTTGATTTTATTGTAATTTCATTAATAAGTTCTGATACTGCTTTGATATTTATATTTTTTAGAATTGGGACCATTGTTTGGGTTACAATGTTATAATTGTAGCATGTTTGCAAAAATGTTTTGATGTGGTTTCTATTATTTGGAAATAAAGTGATAAGTTTTTTATATAAAAAAAGTGCTTCTTTTAATTTTTTATTTTTTATATAAAGATAAGCTGCTTGCTCATATACGTTTTCTGCTTCTTTATCTTTAAATGCACAAAGCAAATCAGCTTCTATTTGTAAAGTGAAAGCTTCACTTTCAATTGAATGGGATAAAAGCTTATGCATAGCAAGAGCTCTTTCTTTTTCACCTTTTGTTACACATTCTGCGAGTTTAAACCATGCTATATTAAATGATTGCTCCATTTATTGTATCCTTTGTCAAAAATGATCTTCTTTTTTTTATTTAATGAAACATTTTGAGATCATAAAATCAATAGATTATGGTAATTTTAATTTAAGATTTATTTTTTTTATGAAGTTGTTTTTTTATTATTAATACTTCATTATGATCTGGATTATTAAAAAATATTTTTTTTACAAAATCAACTGGAGATTGTGGGCCATTAGGTGATAGGAGTTCTGTTTTGATTTGTTTATTATTCTTTTTCCTATATTGATTTATAGCTCTTTTTACACTTGTGGGTAGTATTTTTTTTTGATGCGGTTTGTCGTGCATGCAAAAAAAAGTTTTTGTGCCTAAAAAAATAAGTAAAAAAAATAAAGATTGTTTATTCATGTAGTTTTCCATGATTGTTAATAACTAATAGAATGTTATTAGTAAACTATAATTGAAAACAAAAAATCAAGAAAAATAGAAAAGAAAAAATTTTAAATAATTGGTGCCGAGGGTCGGAATCGAACCAACGACGCTGAGCTCTTCAGGCTCACGCTCTACCACTGAGCTACCCCGGCATACTTTTAGTAAATGTAAGTATTAGAGTATAGATAGCAGAGTTTTTGTCAATAAGAAAATGATTTTTTCTTCTTTTTGGGTTGCGTTGTAAATTCTTTTTTGATTTGCTACGCTGAAAGTCTCTATAATACTACATAATTAGGTCCTATTATGAAAACACTAAAAGAACTTATACAAGCATTTAAACAAGATTTTACAAAAGCTTTAGATACTGTAAAAAATCAGGATGAATTGGAAAAAGTTAGAGTTGCATTTCTTGGTAGAAAAAGTGCTTTAACAAATTTGATGGTACATATGAAAACATTGGCAGTTGATGAAAAACGTATTTATGGACCATTATTAAATGACCTTAAAAAATCAAGTGAAACTGATTACAATAAAAAAATAACATCTTTAAAAGCTTCTTCTTACAGACAAAAAGAGTTGCAATATAAACATTTTGATGTTACAGCTTACAATCTTTCTGAGCGTCGTGGTGGTTTGCATATTTATACGCAAATTCTTACAGAAATAAAAGATATTTTTATTTCTATGGGTTATCAAGTTGCAGATGGAAATGAAGTTGAAACTGATTATTATAATTTTGAAGCTTTAAATATTCCAAAAAATCATCCTGCTCGCGATATGCAGGATACATTTTGGTTAGATGTCCCCGGTTTATTAATGAGAACGCAAACATCGCCTATCCAAATTCATGCTATGCAAAAAGAGCAGGGACCAGTTGCTCTGATTGCGCCAGGAAGAGTGTACCGAAATGAAGCAACCGATGCTTCACATGATTTTATGTTTACACAAGTTGAAGGTTTGTTTGTAGGTGAAAATGTTTCTATGGCAAATCTACTTGCAACATTAAAGCTATTTTTGCAAAAAATTTTTAAAAAAGATGATTTAAAGATTAGAGTTCGTCCTGGATTTTTTCCTTTTGTTGAACCTGGCATAGAAGTAGATTTTTCTTGTACATTTTGTTCTTCTGGCTGTTCCGTTTGTAAAAAAACAGGGTGGATTGAGCTTATGGGTGCTGGACTTGTACATCCAAATGTTTTACGATGCGGTAAAATAGATCCAGAAAAATATTCTGGGTTTGCATTTGGTTTAGGAATAGAGCGACTTGCTATGATTAAATATGGCATAAATGACATTCGATTATTTCATGGTAATTCATTACAGTTTTTAAAGCAGTTTTAAAAAATATCTTTGTAAAGTAAAGCCTTAAAAGGAGAGATAGCATGAGCATTGATGTAGTAAAAGCAATAATTCCAGCTGCGGGTTTGGGCACAAGATTTTTACCTTTTACCAAAGCAGTTCCTAAAGAGATGCTTCCATTGCTCAATAAACCAGCAATTCAACATGTTGTTGAAGAGGGTGTAAGTTCTGGTATAAAAAACTTTTTTATTGTTACAGGTAGAGCAAAGGCTGCTTTGGCGAATCATTTTGATATTAGTCCCGATTTGGAATTAATGTTAAAAGAAAAAAATAAGCTGGATTTGATTTCTGGTATCGAAAAAATTATAAGATCAGCTCATTTTACTTATGTACGACAGCCAGAACCACTTGGTTTAGGCCATGCTATTTGGATGGCTCGTCATTCTATAGGAAAAGAATATTTTGGTGTTTTTTTACCAGATGATATTATTGTTTCAAAGCAACCTGGACTTGATCAACTTATTAAAGTTGCTCGACAAGAAAAAGCAAGTGTCATTGCTGTGCAAGAGGTTCCTATGGAATGTGTTTCTTCTTATGGTGTAGTATCAATTAAAAAACAAATAACACCAAAGTTGTTTCAAGTTTCGCATTTAGTAGAAAAACCAGATCAAAAAGATGCGCCATCAAATCTTGCAGTTATTGGTCGTTACGTTCTTTCTCACAAAGTATTTAATGCTCTTGATGAAATTAGTTCATATGCCACTGGAGAATTACAGTTGACTGATGCTATTTCTTATATGGCACAGCATGGAGAACGTGTTTTTGCATATAAAATGCAGGCAACTCGTTATGATATTGGAACACCAATTGGATGGTTTAAGGCGGTTATTGGCACAGCGCTTAAAGACCCTGTTTATGGACCACACATTAAAGATTTGCTTAAAGATTTAAATACACCAAACTCATTTATATTTAATCCAACAAAAAATATTATTCATACTTTGTAAAATAAAACACATACTATAAAAAAGCCAGTTGTAACAAAAAATGCTACAACTGGCTTTTTTTAAAAATTTAAAGTAATATTTTCACGATTGTCATTGCTAAAATACATCCTTTTTATGAGCAATTATTGCAATTAGAAAACTTTAGTTGTTAAAATTTATTTATACATGTCTATATATAAATGTGGGATTTATTATGAATAGTATAAAATATAAAATAGCAGCTGCTTTAACCTTATTACCAATTTTTCTTTTTTCTTGCCCTACTCATCTTGGCAGAAAAAAACTAAGAGTTCGCAAGTTTTTTAAGTATCAGCTTGACTCTAAGTATGATAAATATATTGCTACTCTTAAAAAAATAGAAAAAGATCTTAAAAAAAATATAAAACAGTTAATTGTTAAATACCAAAACAGTAAATAAGGAAACAGTATGAAAAAAACTTTATTTTTATATACTTTTCTTTTTTCTTTTTTTTTAAAAGCTAGCAATGATTGTATGGATAACTCTCATCATTTAAAAGAACCTTATGATAATAAATCGTATCGTAAGGTTCTTTGTAATTGTCCTTGTAAAAAGTATAAAATCTACGAAGATCGAGGAAGATGTAGCAAATGTAAACATTTTCGCGACCCTAAAAAAGAAAGATGGGAACTGTAAAAGTTATTTTTTATAATTTTTTATAAATTCAATTATAGAATCCTGATTTAAAGATAAAGAGTCGATAGAAAGTTTAATCAGTAGTTGAGCTATTTCGGGAAAATCTGAAGGTCCTTGCCCGCAAATGCCAATATATTTTTTATTTTTGTGAGCTCCAGTAATTGCAAGTTCAAACATTTTTTTTACTGCCATGTCTCGTTCATCAAAAATATGGGCAAGAAGGCCAGAATCTCTATCAACACCAAGTGTTAATTGCGTTAAATCATTAGAGCCAATAGAAAAACCATCAAAAAGTTTACTAAATTCATTTATTAAAATAACATTTGATGGTATTTCACACATCATAATAATTTCTAAGTTATTTTTCCCTTTTTCTAGGCCTTGATTTTCCATGATTTGTAAAACTTTTTTCCCTTCTTTTACTGTTCTGACAAAAGGAACCATTACTTTAACATTTGTAAGTCCCATCTTTTCTCTAACTTTTTGCAAAGCTTGGCACTCTAAAATAAAAGCTTCTTTATACTCATTGCTATAATAACGAGATGCTCCTCTGTAGCCAAGCATAGGATTTTCTTCATGTGGTTCAAAGTAGGTGCCGCCAATTAAATTTCGGTATTCATTTGTTTTAAAATCAGAAAGTCTAACAATAACAGGCTTTGGGTAAAATGCAGCTGCAATCATTCCAATTGAATGGGCGAGTTTATCTATAAAAAACTGTTTTTTATCTTTATATCCTTGTGTAATATCTTCAATGAATTTTTTTATTGAAGCATCAGTTATTTTTTCTGGTTTCAAAAGGGCAAGTGGATGTATTTTAATATTGTTATTAATAATAAATTCTAATCTTGCAAGGCCGACACCATCATTTGGAAGCATAGAAAGAGTAAAAGCTCGTTCAGGGTCTGCAATATTAATCATAATTTTTGTAGGCACATCATTTGTCGAAATATTTTGTATTTCGATTTCTTTTTTTTCAAAAGGTATCGCTCCTTTATAGACAAATCCAGTTGTTCCTTGGCTACAATCAAGTGTTATTGTTGATTCATTTTCAATAGTTTTTGTTGCATTTGCTGTTCCTACAAGTGCTGGAATACCAAGTTCTCTACTTACAATTGCCGCATGACATGTTCTTCCACCATGGTCTGTTATGATTGCTCCAGCTTTTTTCATAATTGGAACCCAGTCAGGATCAGTCATTTGTGTAATAATAATATCACCATCTTTAACAGATTTTATTTCTGTTGGGTCTTTAATAATTCGTGCAATACCAGAAACTATTTGCTGACCAATGCTTTGTCCTTCTAAAATTGTTTCTATTTTATTATTAGCGACATTATTTTTTATGAGATGATATTTTGTGAGGATATTCATTTTTTTTGTTGTATGGACAGTTTCTGGTCGTGCTTGAATTATGTACAGCTTATTGTCTTTGCCATCTTTTGCCCATTCAATATCCATTGGGCACCATGTGCCTTTTAAGTTTGTATAGTAATCTTCAATGGTTGCAATTGCTTTTGCAAGTTCTATAATTTCTTCATTTTTTAATGAAAAACTTTGTTGCTCTTGTTTTGTTGTCTCTATTGTTTCGGTTGGATTATCTGTATCATTTGTATAAATAATTTTTATTTTTTTTTCTCCAATATTTTTTTTAATGATACTTGTAAATCCTTGTGCAAGTGTTGGTTTATGAATAACAAATTCATCAGGTATTACTTCACCTTTTACAATAGATTCGCCTAGTCCATAGGCGGAATTGATAATTATTGCATCTTTAAAGCCACTTTCTGTATCTAAAGAAAAAGCAACACCAGAAGATGCTAGATCAGAGCGAATCATTTTTTGTACGCCAACTGAAAGTGCAACTTGAAAATGGTCAAATCCTTTTTCTGTCCGGTAAACAATTGCTCTATTGGTAAAGAGTGATGCTAAAGCTTTTTTATAAGCTTCAAGAAGGTTTTTGTGTCCAGTGATATTTAAATATGTTTCTTGTTGTCCAGCAAAAGAGGCATTAGGTAAGTCTTCTGCAGTTGCAGATGATCTGACGGCAACATCGCAATCATTTTGATTATATTTTTTACAAAGATTATCATAGGCTCTTGTAATTTCTTGGGCTAAATCATCTGGAATTTCTCCACTTAAAATTAAAGACCTGACAGAACTGCCAGCTTTTTCTAGTTGTTCTATATTTAAATGATCTTTTAACTCTTGAAATATAGTTTTTATTTTCTCGTTAAACTGATTATGTTGTATGTAATAGTCATATGCTTGAGCTGTGACAGCAAAACCTGTAGGAATAAGGATATTTTTTTTTGTTAGATTGGCAATCATTTGACCAAGTGATGCATTTTTTCCGCCAACAAGTGGAATATCGTTGATTGTTAAGTTTTCAAATAATTTAATATATTTCATTTTTTATTCCTCTTTATTAAGAATTCATTAACAAAACTTATGTTTAATTAAAAAAATAATCAACCTATTCGTCTTTGCGAACTTGCGTAAGCAAGTGTGGCAATCTAGTTAATTTTGTTTTTCTTCCGTCTAATTTATATTTTAATAATTATTGAAGTTATTTAATTAACTGGATTGCCACGCTTCGCTCGCAAAGACGTAATGATATTTATAACATTAATATTTTTGACTTTTACTGCTAAAGTATACTGTTTCTCTATAGCTTATAGGCAATAATTGATTTGCAAATCTTATTTTATCTTTTATAATTACAGGTGTTATATAGTTATATGTATGTAACTATTATCGTTTCACTCGTTTTATTCCTTATAAAGGAGAATTTATGAATACTTTTGATTGGTTAAAGCAAAAAGATTCATTTTTTTCATTGTCTCACTTTTCTATTGTAAACGCTTTTCTTTTATGTGCAGTCTCGTTTTTATGCACGATTATGTATCTCGGTATTATTAGCAAATAATCACGCTAAACTAAGTTTTTTTAATTTTTTAATTTTTTATTGTAAAGGACTAACATGAGTAATGTTACAAGGTCTCATATTGTTTCTACAAGTCTTGCTATTTTTTCTATGCTCTTTGGAGCGGGAAACTTAATGTATCCGATTAAGGTTGGTATGATCTCTGGTCAACACAACTTAATTGGGTTTTTAGGTTTTTTAATTACAGCAGTGTTTTTACCATTAACTGGTTTGGTTGGTATGATCTTATTTGATGGTGATTATAACGCATTTTTTGGTCGACTAGGCTCCAGAGCTGGTAAAATTATGATTGGGTTATGTATGATTATTCTTGGGCCGCTTATAGCACTTCCTAGAATTGTTAGTGTTGCACAAGTTATGATTGAACCATTTTTGCCTTTTGCGATACTAAAGGGGACAGATCCTTTTTCTCTTTTAGTATTTAGTTTAATTTTTTTAAGCCTGACATTTTTATGTGCATTTAAAGAAAATAGTATTATGGATATTTTGGGTTATGTTATTAGTCCACTTTTACTCATTTCTTTAACAACGATTATTATAAAAGGTTTTATTGGCGCAACTGCTCCAATTGTTGTTGCAGAAAATCCGTGGAATCTATTTAAATTGAATTTAATTCGTGGCTATGGAACACTCGACCTGCTTGGAACAATTTTTTTTGCATCAATTGTTGTAAATATTTTGAAAAATAAAATGCCAAAAAGTACTCCAATAAATGTGCTTGCTTTATTCGGTTTAAAAGCCGGCTTTATAGGTGTTGGTCTTTTGGGGCTTGTTTATTTTGGGCAGAGTTTTTTAGGTGCGTATTATGGTGCTGGCCTTGAAATTTTCAATGACGGTCAAGCTTTTAGAACTATTGTATTTACTATTGTTGGCAGTTATGGTGCAGCTATTGTTGCAATTGCGGTTTTAATGGCATGTTTTTCTACATCTATAGCGCTGAGTGCTGTTGTTGGTGATTATTTTCAAAAAAGTATTTGTAATAATAAAATTGGGTACGTCACAGCTTTGACAGTTATTTTGTCAGCTTCGGTACCACTTTCTATTTATGGACTTGATGCTGTACTTGCTTTGACTGGTGGACCTATAACATATATTGGTTATCCAATACTAATTTCTGTGACATTTTGTAATATTGCTTACAAGTTAGTTGGTTTTAAGCCAATTAAAATGCCGGTAGCCTTTGTAGGGTTAGTAGCATTAATTAGTTATTATATATAGGTAACAACTAGGGTTTGACACTCTTTTTTTATACCTATATCCTCTAGTGTAAGATCATAAAGATATTCAGAAAGAAAATTAATTATATTATTTAAAATAAGGAATTGATTGTGAAAAAATTAAGAATAATAGCATTGGCAGCACTAGCTGGATTATCTTTTTCTGTTGAGGCAAAAGAAATATCAAATATATCTGCTCAAAGAAAGAGCATTACAACAAGTGTTGGTAAAATTTGGAAAAAATTAAAAACTCCAAAAGGACTTTTTATAGCAGTTCCTGCATTATTTGTTAGTAATCAATTATTTACAAATAAGCCATCAAATAAGTTTAATTATAAGAAATTAGGTTTTGAGCACCCAGAGCAAGTTTGGTATTTCATCAACGAAGTTTTAATTGGTTGCTTGAAAAAAGATGCTTCATTAAAACCTAAATTTAATGAAGATCCTAGCAAATGCAAAATGGTTCTTTCAAAAGGGCAAAAAGCACAAGGTGTTCTTGGTAAAACAGCATCATTTGCTATTGGTTCTATGAAGTTACCATTAAAACTTGTAACTACAATTGCAGGTATTGCAGTAGGATTAGAAATTTTAAATGATAGTCTTTTATCAGATCTTGAAATTTCTTCTTAAAATAAAAATATTTTAAATACAAAAAAGGAGGCTATAAAAGCCTCCTTTTTTGTTTGATAAGGATTTAGACATGAATATAAAAATAAAAAAATATTTACCTTTAATGCTTATTGCTTCACTTTTTACAAAAAACTCTTTTGTAAAAGCATCAGATAATATCTTTCAAGATGTTATGTGCGTTGGTGGAACAATATTAGCAGGTGGCTTTATTGGAAGTTGTTTATATAATGCTTTTCGCAAGTTAACAGATAAAGAAGAAATTAATAGAGCAGATCGTTTATGCAGTAAGGCTGATGATACTTTAAATAATGTTTCTACTTATTATGCTCGTCCAATTTCTTACTTTAAAAAGTATAATAAAAAAAGTAGAGTTATTCGACATCTAACACGACATATTCAAAATAAAGGGTTTGATGTTTCGGTTTTTATAGATTATGAAAAAGAACTTGATATAAAAATTTATAATGTAAGTTGGTTGATAGATAAAGTTCATAATAAAATAAAGCATTTAGAACGTTGTTCTGCATGTTTAGTTGATAAAGTTGAAAATCATCAAATATCAAGAAGAATTGCACGACTATATAGTAAGCAATATGATTCTTTTATTATTTCACTCAGTGAGTTTGAAGCTCGTTTAAATAGATTGTATAAAAAATTAAAGCGCTTGCATCGTTATGTTAAGAACTTGCCAGAGTATAGAGAAGCAGTACTGCTTGATCAACTAGAAAGAGAGCGTGAACGTAACTCTAGAAGAATAAAAATAAAGCTAAAAAAAAGACCGGTTGTAAAAACAAAAATAAAAGCTGGGGTTGATCTTGGCGGAGGAGTTGGTGTTGAATATGGTGTTACGATATAAAGATTGATTATTTTTAAAAAGAAGAGGCAGCTTTTAAAAGCTGCTTCTTCTTTTTAAGTTATTTAAGAGATAAGTTTTTTATATAAATTATCAATTTTTTGACAATCTATTCTCCACTCATTTAAGCTTTTATTTTCTATTGATGTAGAGTTACCTTTCTTTATAGAATTTATGAATGCTTCAAATAAGCACTCTTTTTCAGGGTTATTTTGCATATAGTTGTTAGCTTTAGGTGAAGAAATAGCTTGTTCTGCTTCTTTAAAATATTTTTTAGCATCGAATTTAGTAACAATTGAAAATAAGTTATTATTCTCTTTTTTTCTTTTTGTCTCAATTTTTAATGCAGGTTTTTTCATCATTCCAAAGATGCTTGGTGTAATTATGAGCAAGTTCAGACCTAATGCCAGATGTAATTTCATGAGTTTTTCCTTTTGTTAAAGTTGAGCCATTGCGGCTTTTTGTTTGATAGTTGTTTTCTTTTGAGTTGTACTATTTTGTAGTTCTAAACATGCTTTTGTAAATCCATAAAATAGTGGACTTGGGTTTGAAAGTCTACTTTTAAACTCTGGGTGCGCTTGTGTCGCTATAAAAAATGGATGATCTTTAATTTCTATAAATTCCATTAATGTTGTGCCATCAGATCGTTGATGTTTACCAGAAAAAATAAGTCCTTTATTTTCTAGTTGTTGTACAAATGCAGGATTAACTTCATAGCGGTGGCGATGACGCTCTATAACTGTTGTTGCGCTTACATTTTTATTTTTTAAAAGTTGCTGATCTTGCTCAAGTCTGTTTGTTTTTTTATAAAGGTCTAAAGTTCGTGTATTTTTTTGAAGCTCGGCATGGTAGCCACCAAGTCGCATTGTACCGCCATAATTTTTTTCATTTAAAATATTTTTTTGATCTGGAAGAACGTCAATAATAGGGTATTTTGTTTGCGGGTTAACTTCTGTTGTATGTGCACCAGTCATATTACAAACATTGCGGGCAAACTCTACACACGCAAGTTGCATTCCATAACAAAGCCCTAAGTACGGTATTTTGTTAACTCGTGCATAATTAATAACATTTATCTTGCCTTCAACACCACTTGTTCCAAAGCCTCCAGGAACAATAATGCCGTCAAGTGTTTTTAATGTTTGTAGTTTTTCTTTATTGTCTTCAAAATCTTGAGCACTGAGCCACGTAATATTTATTTTTGTTGCAAGTTCAGCTCCACAATGAATAAGCGACTCATAAATACTTAAGTAACTGTCTTGAATGTCATAGTCACCAAGTGCTAAATATTTGCCGACAATTGCGATATTAACTTGTTTAGATGGCTTTTTTATATTATTTACAAGCGTTTTCCAATTAAACAGTTGCAGCTCTTTTTTTGGTTGCAAGTTAAGTCGTTGTATTATTTTTTCTGGCAGTTTTTCTTTCTGAAGGTGAAGTGGTACTTCATACACGGTTTCAAGATCAGGCGCAGAAATAATATGTTCAAGTTTTATATGAACTGATGTGTTAATTTTCTTTTTTCTTACTTCATCGGTACACTTTTCAGATCTGCAAATAATAAAGTCAGGGAAAATTCCTTCTTCGCGAAGTAGTTTTATTGCCTGTTGTGTTGGTTTTGTTTTCATTTCTTTAATGTGTTTAGGGACAGGCAGATAAGTTACCAAAACATGAGCAACATTTTCAGGCCCTAAGTCACGCTCTAATGTTTTTGCAGCAAAAAGATAGGGAATATTTTCATAATCTCCAATTGTTCCACCAATTTCTATAATTGCAACATCAGCGTCAGAATTTTGTGCTGCATTTTTAATCCGTTCAATAATTTTATCGGGAATATGCGGTAAAAATTGAACTGTTTTTCCTAAATAGTGACCTGATCTTTCTTTATCTATAACAGATTTGTAAATTTGCCCTGTAGTTAAACAGTTTTGTTTTGGAATATCTGTATTTAAAAAACGTTCATAGGTTCCAAGATCTTGGTCTATTTCTCCGCCATCATCGGTTACCCACACTTCACCATGCTCAGTTGGACGTAATGTGCCTGCATCATAATTAATATATGGATCAACTTTGATGAGCGTTGTTTTTATTCCATGGTCTTTAAGAAGTTTGCCAAGTGATGCGGTAATAACCCCTTTTCCAACACTAGAAATAACACCACCGGTTACAAAAATAAATTTAGTCATTAAAAGGGCTTTCATTATAATGCATTACTTTTTAACTTTTACTAGTAAGTGATTATAACAGAAAAAATAATTTCTTAAAAAAGTTTACTTTTAAGGTGTTTACTCTTTTTGGTAGTTTTTATACAAGTTATAAAAAAGGATTGAAAAGCAAAAGAAGGTAGAGTTATGCAAGATCCAATTGTTGTTGTACAAGCACAAGAAGATTGGTTGTCGATAGAAAATGTTGTTCAGCATGCAGTTGTACAAATAGTAGCTCAAGTTGGTAAATTTAATTGGAAAGAACCGTACAAGAATATAGAGCAACATGAAAGTCGTGGAACAGGCTTTTTTGTTGATGATCAAGGACATATTGTTACAAATGCTCATGTTATTAATGAAGCAAAAGTTGTTTGGATTCATTTGCCTGCAATGGGTAAAAAAGTTATACGAGTAAAAATTATTAGTTTTTGTCCAGATAGAGATTTGGGGCTTTTAAAAGTTGTTGACGAAGATTTATCTCTTATACAGCAAGAACTGGGGGCAATTCCTTTTTTGTCGTGCGGCAACTCTGATCAAGTACGAAGAACAGACAAAATTTTATCTTTAGGGTATCCACTTGGTCAATATCGTCTAAAAAGTTCAACTGGAATTATCAGTGGTAGAGAATCGGGAAGTGGTATTTCTTATTTACAAATGACAGCAGCTGTCAACCCGGGAAGCTCAGGTGGGCCCTTACTTTCTGTAAATGGTGAAGTTGTTGGCATTACTGTTGCTTCAATTGCAAATGCTTCACATATTGGATATGCAATTCCTGTAAATGAATTTACGTGTATCGTGCAAGATATGATGAAAAAAAAGTTATTTAGAAAACCTATTATTGGGGGCATGTTTCATGAGACAACACAGGAGCATGCAAAATTTTTAGGAAATCCGATTCCAACTGGTGTTTATATTTATGATGTTTTGCCAGATTCTTTATTAGAGCAAGCTGGTGTCAAGCAAGCAGATGTGTTGTATTCGTTTAATGGAGTTTCTATCGATCCTTATGGTGAAGCTCGTGTTGACTGGAGTGTAGAAAAAGTGTCTCTTTATGATCTTATTTCTAGATTATACATCGGACAAGCTGTTGATCTTGAACTGTATAGAAATGGAGAGAAAATCACTGCATCCTTTATATTAAAAGAGCCTGTTTTGTATCCAGTAAGAATGCGTTATCCAGATTATGAAATAATTGATTATGAAGTTATTGGCGGCATGGTTGTCATG
The DNA here is from genome assembly GCA_964647685.1 of uncultured Pseudomonadota bacterium. Classification (GTDB taxonomy): domain Bacteria; phylum Babelota; class Babeliae; order Babelales; family Vermiphilaceae; genus CAZYJE01. The sequence continues at coordinate 38,422 of CAZYJE010000006.1, forward strand.
GAGCTTTCTGATAATCATTTTGCGTATTTGTTAGAGGTTGCTCCAGAGCTTATTACGTATTCTAAGATTGAAAATCGTTTAAAGTCGGTTTTGATTGTTACTCATATTTTACCAGGCTCTTGCGTGCAGCAATTGCGATCTTTATCTGCTGGTGATATTTTAAAAGAGGTAAACGGAATTGCAGTTTCAACGTTAGATGATTTTAGAAAAATGTTAAGAATTAGTTTAGATTCTGATTTTCTAACAATCAAAACAGTACGAAATATTTTTGCAGTTCTTCCATTTAGACAAATTCTTAAGAAAGAAGAACAACTTTCTAAAGATTTTGTCTATACTATATCAGAAACAGTACAAGAATTACTCGAGTTGATTATTCATGAAAAAACGTCTTGATCTTTATTTATTAGAAAAATACCCCCAATATAGTCGTAGGCAAATACAGACCTGGATTACTGAAGGCAGTGTGACTGTTGGTGGGACTGTTAAAAAAAAAGCTGGAGAAAAAGTAAATACAGATGCAGCTATTGTTTTAAGTGCTCAAGAACCAAAGTATGTCAGTAGGGCAGGTTTTAAATTAGAAAAAGCATTAGAGCACTTTAATATTGATGTTACAGATCTTACATCTATTGATTCAGGCCTTTCTACTGGTGGCTTTACAGATTGTCTTTTGCAACATGGGGTCAAAAAAGTTTTTGGCATTGATGTGGGTACAAACCAAGTTCACAAAAAAATAAATAACAACCCGCGTGTTATTGTTATGGAAAAAACAAACTTAAAAACAGTAACAGTTCAAGTTTTAGGTCAGCAAGTTGATTTTGTAACGCTCGATTTATCTTTTATATCTCTTTTAAAAGTCATGGATTCAGTTTCTAATCTGCTTAAAAAAAGTGGTGATTTAATTACTTTAATTAAGCCACAATTTGAAGTACAAAAGCAGGATATTCGCAGCGGTGGCCTTGTAATTGACCCTAAAAAACATCAAGAAGTTTTGGAAAGGGTAAAAAGCGGTATTGAAAGCTGCGGTTTTGAATGTATTGGAATAATAGAGTCGCCACTTTTAGGTACAAGTGGCAACAAAGAATTTTTAGGATATTTTAGAAAGCAGTAGAAGAATATAATAACTTATATTCCTCTACTGCTTTCTAAGTATTTTACTTTTCTTGTTTTTCTATTAAGAGTTTCTTTTCTTCCATGAACAATTTTAAATTTTTTGGGTCAAATAATTTTGGTTTTTCTTCAAATAATTTAATTATTTTTTCATCCTTTTGATTCATTTTGTTGCAAACAATGCAAAAATAATTTTGCCAACCATTTATAGATCTGGTATCTTTATGGATTTTTTTATCGAGAGCTTGTTGAACTATCGGAAGAACGATTTTTTTGTATAATGAACTTAAGTTTCTATGTCTTGTCTGTTTGCCTTGGAATGGACATTCCATTTTATACCAATATTTTATTTTTTCTTTGGGATATTTTTCATGACAATATTTTATAATTTTGCTTATTCCACAATAATAGCCATTGGAATATTGTAAGTTTACAGCTAAAAGATTAAGTGTTTTTTTGAATTCTTCAAAGTCGCAAGTTTTTTTTTCTTTGGAGCTGAGACTAGTTTGGTTAAATTCCTTCATTGTAAAATTATTTTTAAATATAAGTAGTAGTGCGACAAATAGTATTTTTTTCATAGTTGGCTTTTTAATTTAAGTTTTTTAACAATTAACAACATGTCTACTAGGAATTATATTCTACTTATTTAATTTGTTCAATAAAATTTTTCTATAGTATTTATTGATTATTAAAAGATAATGTTGATAAAACCTAAATAATGTTTTTATTAATTTTTATTAAGGAGTTGAGTGTGAGTAAAGCTAAATTATCTGTTATGATGCGTGCTACTAAAATATTAAAATATGCTTATGGGTTATTTTTCATTATTGCTGGCGCTGATAAGTTTATGAACATGATTGTTAAATGGGAGCGCTACATAAGCCCAATGATTCTTAACAAGCTTCCAATGATGTCTGATACTTTTATTAAAATAGTTGGTGCAATAGAAATGACAATTGGTGGTTTGATACTTGCCCATTGTGCTTGTCTTGGTAGCATGCTTGCAATTGGTTGGATTGGCCTTGTAATAATAAATTTACTTTCTATGGGGCGTATGTATATGGACGTTGTTGTGCGTGACATAATGATGGCTGTTGGTGCATACGTTATGGGAATGCTTGCTGGTGAGAAAAAATAGTTGAAACAAAAATTCTATTGAGCTTCTATGTACTATAATCTGTATATAGAAGCTTTTTTTATTTGAAGGTGCATTAATGACATTGTTTATAACAATATTACTGTATTTAATTTTTGTTCTTTGCTTAGTTGCTTATAAAAAAGATATAAGTATTGCAAACTTTACATGGGGTGGAGGTTGTGCTTTAGTTGCACTTTATGCAGCTGTTTTGAATGAAAATGTACATATAAAACAGATTGTTGCAGTAAGTATAACCACTTTGTGGTGTATGAGAATGGTTGCTCATTTGTATGTTCGTTATACAGGTAAAGATCCAAGGTTTTTATTGTGGAATGGGCACAGTGGAGTCTATGCAGTTATTAAAAGTGCTGGATATATTTTTTGTATACAGCTTCCATTGTTGCTTGTAATGTCTGTTCCTATTTTTTTTATGATGAAGCAAAATAGTTTTACTGTTTTTACAAGGTTTGAATATTTTTTGATTGATTTGTGGCTTTTTGGTTTGTTGTATGAAACTGTTGCAGATTATCAGTTATATAGATTTTTATCGGTTTCTAAGAAAAAAAATGTAGTTATGTCCACAGGTTTGTGGCGATACTCGCGGCATCCTAATTATTTTGGAGAAATAGTCCTGTGGTGGGCATCAGCTTTTTTTGTTTTTATGTCTGTAAAGAATATAATAGTTTTTGTAGCACCTATAACAATTACCATACTTTTAACATGTATTTCTGGTGTGCCGCTTATTGAAAAAGCAATGAAAAATAATAAACATTATCAACAATATAAAAAGCAAACAAGCGTTATTATTCCGTGGTTTGTGCGTCATTAGTGTGGTTTAGTTTTTCTACTTTGTGTAAAAGTGAATGTATTTCTTCTAGTAAGATTGTTAATCTTTTTTCTAAACCAAGCTCTTTAAGAACAATTGCTATAGATCCAAAGGGTCCAAGAGCGTATAGTGCTGGTGAATTGGTATTATATTGATAATTTATATCGTCAAATTCAATTTGTAGAGCTGCAATTTTCTCTTGCTGGTAAGATATATTTTTGGAAAGTAAAGAGAGTCTATTGAGTTTTTGTTGTGTTTGGGCAAGTACGTTTTGAATTTTTTCGTCAATGGTATGTATTTTTATTGCTTGAAATGTTTTACTTTTTTTTTGTGCAGTATATTTTTTTTTATTAACTATCGTAAGGAGTTTTATAAAAAAACATAGTAATAAAAAAAGACAAAAATCTTTTATATAATCTTTTACTGTGTTCATATTTTTCCAATTCATTTTTATAAAAATTATTTTTATAATGATATTATATTTAAGTTCTTATATTCTAGAAACTGTTTATTCTTGTTGGGGTAAAAAAGTTTGCTGGTCAATAAGAACTTTTTTTGATACATATATAGTATAAATAAAGCATTTTGCGCGTCTGTAGCTCAATTGGATAGAGTACCGGGTTTCGATTCCGTTGGTTGTAGGTTCGAGTCCTACCAGGCGCACCATTTTTTATTATAAAGGAAGAGTGTAATGAAAAAACAATTATTGTTTATAGTGGTAGTAAATTTATTTTTAATACATACATCGTTTGCAAAAATAGATGTAAACTTGTATAAAAAACTTATTAAAAATCCAAGAGCAATTAGAATTAAGTGTACTGTTGCTCGAGCATATGAATCGAATCATTTTTTGGCAAAATTAGAAGTTTTGACTGCTAAAATAAAGCGCTCGCTCCTTGTAGAGTATGTTTTTAAAAATGAAGATGATTGCTCTATAAAATGTAAAGAACCAATTTCTGAAGAGTTAAAAAATGAGTTAACGCTTTTTGCTAAAAATATAGCAAAGAAAATTTATTTTGAGCCGATTGCTTGGAGAACGTTATCTTTTGAAGGTAGTTCTACTGTAAAGTCAGCAGTTGCTTTTAATTTATTATCGCTTGATACAGAAGAAATAAAAAATGATTACAAAGCAGCATTTAACTCTATTAAAGAAAAATATCGTGATTATGTGGTTCAAGAATTAAAAGCTGCTGTAGAAAAACATCAAGATAAAGATTAAACATTTATTATAAATATTTTCAAAGAGGTATATGAGTACAAAGTATATAATTATTGGATCTTCTGCTGCGGGTATTGCAACAATTAATACGATTGCTCGCTTGGACAAAACTGCAGATATTACTTGTATATCAAATGAAGAAGAAAATCCTTATAATAAATGCGTTATTGTTGACTATTTATCTGGTGACAAAACACAAGAGCAGGTTTATACATTAACAAAAGAGTTTTGTAAGAAAAAAAATATAAATTTACTTTTAGGTATTGCAGTTACAAAAATTTTGCCTCAAACAAAAGAGATTTTGTTGCAAAATGGTAAAAAACTGCAATACGACTTTTTGTTTATTGGTACAGGGGCAAGTCCAATTGTTCCAAAAGTTGCAGGTTCAGAAAATGTTTCTGGAGTTTTTGCTTTTCATACATTAAAAAATACAAATACACTTTTATCTTTTATAAAGCAACATAAACCTAAAAAAGCAGTTGTTGTTGGTGCTGGTCTTAGCGGTCTTGAATGTCTTGATGGACTTATGTCGCATAACATTGAGCTATGTTTAGTTGATATGCAAAAACAAGTTTTATATAGACAAGTGGACAGGCGTGCTGCTGAGTTGATTCAAAATTACATGCAACAAAAAAATGTTTCTTTTTATTCAAACGATCTTGTTTCAGAAGTTAAAAGTAAAGATGACAAAGTAACGGGTGTTGTTCTTGCCAGTGGAACAATTTTAGAAGCTGATATGGTTATTTTTACAGTTGGATCAAGACCAAATAGTAACTTAGCTCTTGATGCAAAAATTGCTTTAAAAGGTCATAGTATTTTTGTTGATGATCATATGAGAACATCGCAAGAACATATTTATGCTGGTGGCGATGCTGCTATGGTTAAAGATTATAGAACAAAAGAGTATGTTCAAAGTTGTACGTGGCCTGATGCTATGCAGCAAGGTGTAGTTGCTGCACATGCAATGGTTGGCAAACAAAAAATATATCCTGGAGCTTTGTCTATTGTAAGCTCATCATTTTTTGATATAAAGTTTATTTCATGTGGTCCAGTTGCAAAAGACGATGAAAAATATGAAGTCATAATAAATTCAGCTGACAATTATTACCATAAATTTTTATTATATGAAGATCGTCTTATTGGATATTTAATGGTTGGGCAGATAAAAAATTTAAGTGCTTTGCGTCGAGCATATTTAACACAAGAAATTATCAGTAAAGAAATTTTTTTTAGTTAATGTTATTTGCAGCTTTAGATTTTTTCAAAAATGAGTATCATTGTGTCTATAAGGTAGATGTAAGAGATATATAATGAAAGATTAAACTGTATGATAGAGTCTATTAAAACTAATTTATTATGGACAGAAGGTCTTCCAATAGTACTCGTTCTTAGTACTTTAGCTGTTGTTACTTTTATTTTTTTAAGACCATTTTTTTATATTACCTTTCTTTTATTTGCGTTTAGTTTTTATTTTTTTAGAAATCCAAAACGTGTTTGTAAAGAAGTTTTGAATAATTCTTCTTTGTTTGTTTGTCCAGCAGATGGTAAAGTTGTTGGCGTTAACTATGATAAAAACAGTTCTTTCGATGGATTTTCTCAACGTGTTTCTATATTTTTATCTCCATTTGATGTTCATGTAAATTGGGCTCCAGTCGATGGTGTTGTTGAAAAAGTTGTTTATAAGCCTGGTCAATTTAAAATGGCATTTTTGCCAAAAAGTTCAGAACTCAATGAGCGTAATGATGTATGTATTACCGCGAAGAATGGTAAAAAAATGGTTGTCAGACAAATTGCAGGAACAATTGCACGACAAATTTGTTGTTGGGTTAAAGATAATCAGGATATTAAGCAGGGACAGAAATACGGTATGATTAGATTTGGTTCTCGTGTTGACATTCTTTTGCCTGATGATGCTATTATCAATGTGGGAGTAGGTCAACGTGTCTATGGTGGAAAAACTGTTCTTGGTAGGTGGAAGTGAAAAAAATTAGCATTAGACTCGCTGATGTAAAAAAAAAGGGAAAAGAAACATTATTTATTATTCCTTATTTTTTTACGTTAGCTAACGCTTGTTTTGGATTTTTATCTATAATTAGTGCATTTGATAAACAATTTTCTTTAGCTGCTTATTGTATAATGCTTGCAGCATTAATGGATCTGTGTGACGGAAGACTTGCACGAGCATTTGGTTCTACAAGCTCTATTGGAATGGAGCTCGATTCTTTGTGTGATGCTGTTTCTTTTTGCTTGGCACCAGCTTTACTACTTTATGTTTGGAAGATTAATAATATATCTTATTTCGGTATAACAAGTCTTATTGTTTATCTTTGCGCTGGATTGTTGCGACTTGCTCGATTTAATGTGCTTGCAACAACAAATAAAAAAGAAAATTTTGTAGGGCTGCCAACACCTCTTGCTGCTATTTTTATAGCACAACTAGTTTTGCATTTTGACTTATCATCTTTATCTTTCTTATGGTCTATGATTATAGGTTTTTCATTATTAATGGTTTCTAATGTTACATTTTTATCATTTAAAAAATCAAAACTATTTTGTTTTATTCTTCCTTTAATTATTGTAGTTTTATTACTCTCTATATTATTTAATTCTTCTTTATTTTTATTAGGACTTTCTTTTTATATCATTTTAAGTACATTATTTTGTTTATTACATAAACTTGCAGTAATTTAAATTGCATAGTTTATTTTTTTTTACAACAAATATTACAATAAGAAAATTCTTGAAAGAAAAGATTGCTATAAAGTATCATATTAGTAAATAATTTTTATGCGTAAGTAGGTGAAAATATGTTTAATAAGTATTTTTTATATTATTTTTTTATTAGTATCTTAACTATTTCTGGCGCAATCATGTCTGATAATGACTGGACCCGTAATTATACAAAATTGTTTTCGGACAATGAGGTGCAACATAATAAGAACAAAAAACAAATAATTTTTGAAAAACAAAAAACTCCTCTTTTTTCTCAACTTATATTTTCTTGGAATGCTTTTAGGCCCAAAAAAGGTCATTTTTCTTTTTTTGTTCAATCTCGCAATGCAAAAACGAAACAATGGGGGAAGTGGCATCTTATGTTTGATTGGGGACAAAATATTCAAAAATCACATTTTAGTAATTTTCAAGGTGATGATAAATATATGTATGTTCGTTTGGAAGTTGATAAGAAACAGTTAGCTGATAGTTTTCGAATAAAAATTTTAGCAAATAATGATGCTCATTTAGATAAAGTTAAGCGTTTTTCTGTTTCGGTATCAAATTTTAATGAGTTTAAGCATGAAAACTCTTTTGTAATGAATAACTTTTCTTCTGTGCATGTTAAAAAAGTTCCTAAAAAGTCACAACTTATATTAAAACATGAACGGGCTTGTCATATGTGTTCTCCTACTGCATCAAGTATAGTCGTTGATTATTTTAGTAAAGAGAGGCACAATCCTTTATCATTTGCTAAAAATTCTTTAGATCATGGGCTTAATATTTATGGCAGCTGGCCTTTTAATGTTGCTCATGCATTTGAATGTTGTAAAGGGAAAGTATTTTTCTCTGTTGTACGTCTTAATTCTTTTATTGATATTTATAGGCAGCTTAAAAAAGATATACCAGTTGTTGTAAGTGTCAGAGGTTCATTACCTGGGGCATTAAAAGAATATAATAATGGTCATTTATTAGTAGTTGTTGGATGGGATCAAAAAAACAAAAAAGTTATTTGCCATGACCCAGCATTTAAGTCTCATAGAAAAACAGTTAAAAAATATGATATAAAATCTTTTTTAAAAACATGGGAATGTTCTCATCGCCTTGCTTATTTACCAGAAATTGCATCATAAATTATTTTTTGGAGAATGTATGAAGAAACTATATTTTACTTTCATAATCATTTTATTTTGTAATAGTTTAACTGCTCAAAATTCAAAAAAATATAGCAATACTTTATTTTCTACATATATATATGAAGGGAATAAATCTTTTGATATAGAATATGCCAATCTTTTTTTGCTTTTTGATAAAAAACCTATTGTAAATTATCTGCCTCAAAAAAATAAGAGTAAAAGTAAAACTATTGAGTTTGTTTTTCCAAAATTATCGATCCAGAGTAAAAAAGTTCAATTGATGGTTGAGAAAATAAATAACGTTAAAAATAATAATTTTTCTATTTCATTTGAAAAAATTAAAAAACCAATTAATGGAATGAAGCTTGTAATAAAATATAATTTTGAAAAAATGTTTGTTGATTATAAAGCTTTTGTAAATACATTCTTAAAAAAAAATGGCCTTAAATTTACTTTGTATAATAAAAGAAAAATAGCATTAATAAAGCAAACAAATAATAAATTGCTGCAAGTTGCTCAATTTAAAAAAAAAAAAACCTTGTATTATTCTTGACTTTGGACATGGTGGCAATGACCTAGGTGCAAATTTTAAAAATGGTACATTATGTGAAAAAACTGTTTGTTTAGATCTTGGTCTTACTCTTACAAAGTTGCTTAAAAAAAAAGGCTATGATGTTTTTTTAACACGAGATAAAGATAAAACGGTAAAACTTGCAGAAAGAATTGAAGTAGCTAAAAAGCATAAAAACGCTGATTTTTTTATTTCTATTCATGCAAATAGTGCTTTGAATAAAAGTGCTTCTGGTGTTGAAACTTTTTATTTCGATTATGATAAATTTAAAACAATGATTCCAGTTTTATCAAATGTAAATAAAGCAATTTTATTGTACTATTATAAAAATGTTACAACTAAAAGTAAGAAACTAGCTCAATCTTTACAAAACAATATTCTACTTTTTGCAAAACCTCATAATAAATATCTTATTGATAGAAAAATTAAATCCGCATCTAATATATTACTTTCTGCACTAAATATGCCTGCAGTACTTGTAGAGGTTGGTTTTTTATCTCATGAAAAAGAAGGTTTGCTTTTAAGCACTAAAAAATATCAAAAAATATTAGTTAATGGTATTTATAAGGCAATAGATCAATATTTAAGGAGTAGTTAATTTTTTATAAAAGTAATTTTATAGTGTGTTTTGAGAATATTAAAATATTAAAATTACTTTAATTAATAAAATATTCTTTTCTAATCTCGACTCATTTGTTAAAGTTAGAGTGTTTTATAAAATATAATTCAATATAAAAATATCATTCATTAACTATTTATTTCTTTATTATTTGAGACATTGTGGTAGAAACTATTTGGAATCAATTTTTAACTATTGTAAAAGAAGAGGTTGGAAGTCGAGTTGTTGAAACTTGGTTTAAGGCTATTTCTTTATGCCAGTGGGATTCTATCAATAACACTGTTTTTTTACAAGCACCCAATACTTTTGTTAAAAACTGGATTGAAAATAAATATAAAGATCTTATTAAAATACATTTAGGTCGACTTCTTCATGTAAAAACTTTAAAAATAATATTTCTTGATAATAAAGCTGATAAACATCTCAAAAATTCTGATACTTTTGCAAATGTCGATTTTGTTCCTGCAGTTATTGATAGAAAAAAAAATACAGTAACAACAGCAAATAAATTTAAAACATATGGGCCTATTAATAAAACTTATCAATTTGAAACATTTATTGTTGGGCCTAATAATTCATTAGCTCGAGCTGCAGCAGAGGCTGTAACTGATAATCCAGGCAAGCTTTATAATCCACTTTTTATCTATGGTGATTCAGGTCTTGGAAAAACACATTTGCTTCATGCAATTGGCAACTGTATACGTGCAAAACATAAAGATTTGACTGTTTTGTATCAAACTGCGGATCGATTTGTTAATGAATTTATTAGTGCAATTCGATTTAATAAAATGCATAGATTCCAATCAAAATATAATAAAGTTGATGTTTTATTGATTGATGATATTCAATTTATTTCTAATAAAGAGCAAACACAAGAAGCTTTTTTTCATATTTTTAATACGCTTTATGATTCTCATAAACAAATTGTTTTTTCTAGTGATACTTTTCCTCAAAATATTAATGGTATTGCAGATCGACTCAAATCAAGACTTGCTTGGGGGCTTGTTGCAGATATTTATGCTCCAAGTATAGAGATAAAAATTGCAATATTGAAAAAGAAGGCCGATGCTCATGGTATTAATTTAGATACAGTTATTGCAACATTTATCGCTTCTCGTATTAATTCTAATATTAGAGAGCTTGAAGGAGCTTTAATTAGGATTGTTGCCTTTGCTTCTTTAACGAAACAAGATATTACATTAGAACTTGCTCAAAAAGTTTTATTGCAATCACTTAATAGCAAAACTCAAATTGTTAATTTTAATAGAGTTGTCAAATGTATTTCTCGACATTATCCTTATGATTTAGAATCATTGCGTTCTAAAAAAAGAAATAAAAATTTATCTTTTTCTCGTCATCTTGCAATGTTTTTAATGAAAGAAGTTACCAATAAATCGTTTAGAGATATTGGTAAATATTTGGGTGGAAGAGATCATTCTACAGTTATGCATGCAGTAAATAAAATAGAAAAATATTTATTGAATAATCCAAGTTTTTCTGAGCAAGTACGTAAAATGAAAAAAGAAATTTATACTTAATAGTATAAGTGAAAATCAGATTTTTTTGTTTGTGCTGCTATTTGTTCTGATTTTGTTCTAAAAAATTGGTCATATGCACATTTTGACATTAAAGATAAGATCCAGTTAATATAGCCTGAAAAGGTTTGTTTTTCTTTAAATCCAACAAGAGATGGAAAATGTTCTGTGTCAACAATAACCATTTTGTCAGTATTTTTTTCTAAAATAAAATTATTAATATTCGGATCAATTGCCATATCTAAGTAATTACATAATTCCATACAAAACTTTCTATTTTTTCTATTAAAAATAGAAAGTTCTTTTTTTGATAGAATCTTATCTGTAATAATTGCATATGTTCCTGGAATAACTGTTTCAATAGATTTTTTGTTGCCAATATTATTGCCTACAATTTTTATCCACCTATTATGTTTTTTATTATCAGGAAGCCAGAACCATTTTCGTGGTGTATCAATTATTTTTGACCATTTTCTAGATTTTTTTATTTTTTGTACAATCATTTCTTTGTTTTTAATACGAGTAAATCCCATCAGATGTCTATTTATTCCGCCAGCCATATTAAAGAAAAATATAGGTTCAAAACCTTTTGTATAAGGCTTTGTAAAACTTTCAGGGTTTTCTATAAATAATTTTACTATAAATGGATAATTTTTATATTCTAATACGAGCAGGCCATAACACTTTTTTTTATTAAAATTTTTTTTATGAATAATGTTAAAGTCTGTTAACTGTTTTTTGCCTAAAAAAAGTTCATTAATTGCTTTTTCTAAGATAGTGCTTAACTCTTTTCCTTCAATTGATTGTTTTGTATTATTGCGAAATGATATTTTAAAAGACGGTAATAAATGTTTATTGAAATATGGTTTATTGAAGGTTTGAAAAATTGGATATTCTTCAAGGTGAGAATTGATAAGTCCATATTTTTTTTTTGAGTTATTTATCCAGCATGTTGTTATTTTTGGTATTTTTTTGTCTGGTCTATGTGGACTTCTTGTATAAATAATACAAGAGTTTGTTAGTAGAAAAAGTAAAAATAATAACATGTTTTTCGCAATTTTTATAAAAAATTAAGTTGCATTTTTAAACATCATAAACATATAAAAATGTATTATTACATGTCAAATCTTATTTGATTTTCAGAGCTGTTGATGTTCCTTATTAAGTTGAGTATGGTAATAAAAAAAGAGTTAAATAAATTAACATATTTTTAAAAAAGGATTGTAATGAAAGGTGAAAATTTAAACCGTCAACATGAGATACTTCATCATTTAAACTGTATTCCAAAAAAGATTTTATCGATACACGGAAGAGAAGACATAACAGAATTTGTTTTGAGAGAACTTTGCCATAAAAGCTGTTTTAATTTTAAAAAAGCAGCTTATTTTGTTCAAAATCCAGATTTTAATTGCTTAAAAGGAGTTGCAGGTTATTTTCATAATGAAACACCAACTGTTTGTGATTTATTATGGGAGCATCCAGATAAATTTGTAGATAGACTGCATGGAGCAGATTTTAATACAAAAGTAAGAAAACTTAACCAACAAGATTTGAAATTTAAAAACAATCAAGAAGAATGTTTACAAAATATTTCGGAGCAACTGTCAATTCAAAATCCTTCGCATCGTTTGGTAAAAATGAAGCATGGAAACAACGGTATTTTGGTTTTTGAAAAAGAAAATAAAGATGAACCAATTATCACTGATTATCTTGACAATGGAATTTCTTTATTAGGATTTTGTCCTATTTATTAAAGAGTTTTTATTAATCCTATAAGTGGTTTTCCACTTAAATATGTTAATGTTGCTCCACCACCAGTTGAGCAATAATTAATTTTTTTATCAAGACAGAGCTTTTGAGCTACTGCTACTGAGTCTCCTCCAGCTACAATGCTAAATCCATTGGAGTTGCCCATTTCTTTTAATATGTTCTTCATGCCTTGCAGTGTTGCTATATTCTTTGTGTGTCCAATTGCACCGTTGAAAAACAATGTTTTTGCTTGTCTAATCAAAGGTTGTATTAACTTTTCTGTTTTTGGGCCAATTGAAACCCCAACACCATTTGATGGAAAATCTTCAGCTTGACTATAAGAAAGTGTCCCATCTAAATTATTTTCTGCTATTTGATAATCAACAGGAAAAACTATATTTATATTTTTTTCTTCTGCTAGCTTTAAGACTTTTTTACTTTCTTCTTGTAAATAATCATCTACTAAGGATTTACCAACCGGTTTTTTTAGTGCTTTTAAAAAAGTAAAACAGATTGCAGGGCATAAAATAACTGTTGTTACTTGATTCATTAAGTTTTTTATTAAAGGTAATTTATCTTTAATTTTTCCTCCACCTATAATCAGAACAAAAGGATTTTCTGCTTTTGTCAGTATTTTGTTAAGCATGTTAAATTCACGTTCAACAAGTAGTCCGACAGTTTTGTTTTCACTCTTAAAAAGTTCAGGTACAAGTGTAATGGAAGTATCATCTCTATGAAGAAGTCCAAATGCATCATTAACATAGTAATCAGCAAGATTTGCAAGTTTTTTGGCAAAAGTTTTATTTTGATTTTGTTCCTCAGGGAAAAATCTTAAATTTTCTAAAAGAAGAATTTTTTTATTTTTAATAAAACTTTTTTGATATGCAGTTTCTAGATTTGGTTCAAACTCTATATTATAGTTATATTTTTCAAAAACAGTTGATATTTTCTTTGTAGAAAGATGTACTTCTTTTTGCTTTGGTCTACCAATATGTGTTGCCAAAATAATTTTACCACCTTTTTGTAAAATTAAATTGATGGTTGGAAAAATTGCTTTTATACGATGCTCTGAAACAATATGATTATTTTCTATAGGTATGTTTAAATCAGCTCTAAGAAAAATTCTCTTGTCTTTTAGGTCCATTGTAGAAAGTTTAGATGATACGTCTATAATATTTTTCATATTATCTTTCAAATCGTAAAACATTAGAAATATTAATATTTTTTGTATTTTTAACCGAAAGCCATGTTGCAATAAAGCTTAATAGTAGAACAACTACAAATGTTATGATTAAAATTTCGCTTGTCATTTTAACTGGTAAATAAGAAGCATAATAAGCGTCAGGAAGAGTTATAAAAGGGTAATTATCTAAAATATAAGCAGCAATAATAGCAAATAGCAATCCAGATACTGTACTTACAAAAGAAATTATCATTCCTATTGATAAAAAAATATGTGAAATCATTTTATTTGTCATTCCCATTACTTTTAAAATAGCAATATCCTTACGTTTTTTTGTTATATACATAAATATAAGTGACATAATATTAGTGCTGGCAACAAGTGTTATAAGGCTCAGAAGTAAAAACATTGCATACTTTTCTAATTTTAATGATGAAATAATTGCAGGATACAAGTCTTTCCATGAATAAACATGCATATTAAATCGTTTTTCTAGTTGAGCAATTACTTCTTCTGATTTTTTTTCGTCATGAAGCATAAGTGAAAGATGTGTTAACTGAGCATCTTCAAAAAGACTTTTTAAAAAAGAAAGAGAGCAAAAAGCCATTGATGCATCAAACTCTTCTATACCCATTGTAAAGATCCCATTTATAAAAGCATCTTTTTGTTCTAATTTTATTTTTTTACTAGTTATCTCATCTTCTGGTGCAAATAAAAGTGTTATAGAGTCGTTTACTTCAAGGTCAAAATTTTGAGCTAATTTGCTACCAATCATAATTTCATTTTGTTGTAATAACTCAAAAAAAGATGCTGTTTGATCATCACTTTTTATTTTCATATTCAGTTGATGATTTTTGTTATTTAAAAAATTAACTCCTTTTAAAATAATTGTTTCATAAGAGTCTTGCTTGGTAATAACAACCTGTTTTGTAGTGTAAGCATGGATTGATTTTATTTCAGGAAACTCTTTTTTTATTATTTTTTTTATTGTTGCAACATTAAGTGGATCATTATTATGAGTGTGCATAGTAATATGACTATGCGCACCTCTGATTGTTTTGTATGTTACATGTTCAAATCCGTTCATTACACTTGCAATTAATGCAAGAGAAAATGCTCCTATACAAATGCCAAAAAAAGAAATTAGAAACATAGTTGTTATTGTTGGCTCTTTTTTTGTTCCTTTTAAAAAGCGCCAAGAAAGAAGAAGAGTTAGTTTATTCATGTTGTTCCTTGTAAAATAATTATCTTTTTTTTAGGATACTAATATTATTTATATACTCTAGAATAAAGAGGTCTATTTATGAAGCAAGTAATTTCTTTTTCTTTCCTAATGAGTTTTTTTCTAATTACTATTTCTGGCTGTGGAAGAGTTGTTGATTGGGCAAAATCTAATGTTAAACAAGGTTCAACAATAAAACATAAAAAATCTAATACCAAAAAATATATTAAAACATCTCGTATTTATGATCAATTTACTCTGTTGGGCTCATTTGATACGTTATGGCTTTCAGATGCAGTTCGCAAAGAGTATGTTGATTTGCATGCAGTTAAATTTGGAAAAACTCAAGAACAAAAAAATATTATACTGCGTAGACAGTTGGAAGAAAATAATCATTTTATTTCTTTTTATATATTAAGTGTTGCAGATATTTTATTAGGAGAAAAAGATTCTAAATGGTCTGTTATTCTTTCTATCAAAGATCAAACGTATACACCAATTGAGCTTAAAGTAGTTGAGCTTTCACCCGAATATCAACGAATATTTGATAAAAAAAATACAATATTTAAAACAGCGTATTTGGTTCGATTTAATGCCAAGGATATAGAAGATAAATTATTGTTACACAACTTTGTAAAAAAATTCTCTTTAATCTTTAGAACTTTAAAAAAAGAAATAAAACAAACATGGAATAATTCTCATTTTATGGATAAAGTATGAAAATCGCTTTAGGCTCAGATCACCGTGGCTTTTTTTATAAAGAATTAATTAAAGGCTATAAAACGATAAGTGACTTTTCAATTGATTGGATTGATGTTGGAACAAGCTCTAAAAGATCTTGTGATTATCCTGATTTTGCGCACAAAGTTTCTCAAAAAGTTCAAAGTAAAGAAGTTAAAAAAGGCATTTTGCTATGCGGTAGCGCTATAGGTATGGCAATTACAGCAAATCGATATAAAAATGTTTATGCTGGTCTAGTTTGGAACAAGCAAGTCGCTGCGAAAGCAAAAGAACATGATAATATAAATATTTTAGTTTTGCCGTCAGATTATATAAAAAAAGATGAAATTTATGATATTATTGCTGCTTGGTTAACTACAGAGTTTAAAGGTGGTAAATATCAAACAAGATTAGAAAAAATTGATAACTAAAGAAAAAGCGGCTGTATATTTTTATACAGCCGCTTTTTCTTTAGTTAATTAACTTGTTATTTAATTAATTTTTTAACTTTTTCAATAGAAAGAGTTTTATTTGTTAATAACTTATTTGCAACTTTCTCTATATTTTTTTTATTTTTTTCTAATAATTTAGTCACTTCTTTTTCACATTGACTGAGCAAGTCAAGAGCTTTTTTGAAGTACTCTTGCTGTATTGCTTTTGGCATAGATTTTACGTGTAAACCTTCAAAAACAAGTGATTTGATTATATCAAGAGCATCTTGTTTGTCATTAGTATTATAACTATGACCACTAGATCCTAATATAATTTTTTCACTAATTGCTCCGGTAAGAATTATTTTAGCTTTATTTATTTTTTCTTCTCGAGAACTTAAATGTAAAGGGTCATGGTTGCATTTTGTAAATATACGACCATATCTGATATCTTTTTGTGTTCTTGGTCCATAATATTGTGCACTTGCAGATTCTTCTTTAAGTTCAGCATTATATGGTTCAATAGTCACAGATGTAATATCAACTTTTGGCTGTAGTAAGATTGTTGCAATTAATCTACCAGCTTGATGAGCTGCGATTATTTTTTGTTCTGCAACTGGAATATTAGAACATTTGCCTGAAATAAGATCGTATGCTACTTCTAAAACACCTTGCTCTAAATGTTTTTGAGCTAAAGTTTCATTATTGAATTTTGCTTTTCTGAATGCTAAATCAACAATGCCTTCTAAATGTTTATAAGAGTAGTTGTGTGTTTTTGCAGTCAGTCCATCAATATCTATATAATCAAGATTTGGAAGAAGTGGTTGTAGTTTTTTAATAAAGAAATTTTTTCTTTCTTTATATGTTGGCATTTCAAAATGAATTGTTTTACCGAGTCTTCCTGGTCTTGTAAGCGCAGCATCAAGATTTTCTGGTTTATTAGTAGCTGCAATAACAATAACTTGACTGTTTGTTTTTGCGCTAAGAACACCACTTAATGATGACAAGAATGTACTAAGAAGTGTTGTATCACCATCTGCACGCTGTAATTTAAGAAGATCAATTTCATCTATAAAAAGAACACATGGTGCTTCTTTTGCTGCAAGATTCATAATCATTTCAATCTGTTGTGATGCAGTTTTACCATTTGAATCTTTGATCATGCTCGCATTAATTGAATAGAATCCAATTTCATCGGAGCTTCTACCAATTTGTTTAAATATTTTTTGAATTTCTCCACCCAAAGCTTCAGCGATAAATGATTTTCCTGTCCCAGGTTTTCCTGTAAACAAAAAACCACATTCAGGTTTAATACCAACTCTATCAAATCTTTCAGGATCTTTTATGTACTCAAGAACTTCAACTAGTTGAGCTTTAATATGGTCAAGGCCAACAACGTCATCAAAAGTTATTTTTGGAATAAGTTCTGTAGATTCTTCATGTTGCTCTTTTACTTTTTTAGCTGCAACACCACCAAGTTGACGATCATACCACCAGTTAAAACGTTGACTCCACCAACAATAAAGATCTGAAGGCCATTCTTTTCCATAGATAAGAGTATAGCCACCAGCTAAAAATGCAGGTACATGCCAGTTTTTTTCTATTATAGAAAATATTCCAGAATTTAAACTATTAGTAGATCCTAAGATTTTTCTTAATTTACTTGTGTCTTCTTGAAATGACTTTAATATTTCTCCCCCAAAGAGGTTTTTAATGAAATTATTTTCTTCATAATTGGTTGGGTTGTAACCATTATCAATAATTCGATAGATAAGTAATAGATTGTTATCATCAATATCTTTTACTCCCTTACTTGCAATAAAATTTTCACCTCTTTTGCTTGCTTCTGATTTTCCATAATCAGTAAATTTATAATACCAGGTTAATCCTACAAAACTGGTTACTGTTAAAGCTTTTAAGTATCTCCAAGTGTTAGATCTTCTTCCTGACTCATAATAATTATGAAACTTTCTGAATGCTTTATTCCATCTTGTAAGACCAATTTGTTGAGCTTCTTGATCAAGTTCTAAGCAAAGCATTTCATTATTAACAAGTTGTTTTTCGATTTGCTCTATAGATAATGCATCAACAGAAGAGTTTTTATCTTCCGTTAGTTTTGTATAGATGCTATCAACATCTTTTAAATTATTGCCGATAGAAGTTTTAAGAGACTTTATTAAAGTTGTATTAAAGTTAGTTAAGAAATAAAGAGCTTGGATATCAGGATCAATAAATGGATTTTTTCTAATATTGATAATAATTGTTCTAATAGCTTTCAGTTCTTTTAAAATTTTATGCTTATCGGCACCGGGAATTATATCATTTTTTGTAGCAAGAGATAGGTCTTCTATAATACTATCGATTTTTTTTAGTTGATTTAATGCTGCTTCAAGAAATTTACTAGTGACTTGCTTAAGGATCTTTTCAAAAGAAGCTTTTTCTTCGGCTGTTAGCTCTTTTTGAGTGGTTATAGCTGTATTTTTAACATTTTGCTCTGCAGAAATCTGTGTTATAATACTTAGCATTAAACAAGAAAAAAGCATTTTTTTCATTAAAGATGTCAGTTTCATAAAAATAAAAAACCTTTCGACAATTTTTAGAAAGTAAATAAAAATTACATATAGTATTTAGTATAGTCAGATAGCATTTTTTGTCGAATTTTAGCTAGTTTCATCTTGAAAGGGTTGTATGAAAAGCAGCAAAAAAATAGTAAAAATAGTTGGTTTTTCAGTAGTTTTGATAAGTCTTGGTTTTATACTTCTAAAAAAAACAAATTATTCTATTTGTTCAAGGTTGGTTGTACCATCAAATCAAAAAGATTTTTTAAAGGTTGTATCAGAAAAAGATAATATTGCCCCTCTTGTCATTATAGGTTCTGGGCCGGCGGGTCTTTCAGCTGCAATTTATGGTGCTCGGCAAAGTATCAAAACCTTAGTAATAGAAGGCAGTGAGCCTGGTGGGCAACTGATGCAAACATCATATGTAGAAAATTGGCCTGGAAAAACAAAGGCTTTAGGCTCAGAAATAATTGGAGATATAAGGTCACAAGCAAAATCTTTGGGTGCAGAATTTTTGCAAGATACTGTAATGAATATAGATACCTCTTGTTATCCTTTTAAAATTATAACAGCAGACAAAAAGCAGCTATATGCACTTTCTATTGTTTTGGCTACTGGTTCAACACCAAGAACATTGGGTATCGAGGGTGAAAAAAAATATTGGGGCAGTGGTGTAACAACATGTGCAATTTGTGATGCACCATTTTTCAAAAATAAAGATGTTGTTGTAGTAGGAGGCGGTGATTCAGCTGTAGAAGAGGCTATTCAACTTGCTCCCTATGCAAAAAAAATATCAATTTTAGTTAGAAAAGATTCAATGCGTGCAGCTCCAACAATGCAAGATAGATTGAGTGGTTATCCAAATATATCAATAAACTATAATACCGAGCTAAAAAAGATCATGGGAGATACAAACCATGTCAATAATATTGATATTTATAATAATAAAACTAAAGCAACTAAAAATATACCTATGGACGGTGTTTTTTTAGCAATTGGACATACGCCAAATACTCAATTATTAAAAGATGCTGTTGAAACTAATAGTAATGGTTATATAAAAGTTAAAGATCGATCGCAAAAAACATCTATACCAGGTATTTTTGCAGCTGGTGATGTGGAAGATTTTCAATACCGCCAGGCTGGTGTAGCTTCTGCTAGCGGTATCAAAGCATCTCTTGATGTAGCAGAGTTTTTAACACATATTGGATTTGATGATTATGCTACAAAACAGTTAGAAGATACATTTTTTGTTCTTGATGGAACTCAAAAGAGTGCACAGCTAAAATCTGTTAGTAGCCTAGAAGAGCTTGATAAAATTGTAAAACAGTCAGAAAAGGCTATTATTCTTGATTTCTATACACAATATTGTCCATCATGTTTACAAATGCTTCCTCATTTAGCGACTGTAGCACAAGAATATACAGATAAGGTCGTTGTATTTAAAGTTGATGCAGAAGAATCTTTTGATATAGTTGAAAGGTTCAATGTACACAAAGTTCCAACTATTATTGCTTTGAAAAACTCAAAAGAAATAGCTCGAGTAAAAAAAGCGATGAAAAAACAAGAAATACGAGCATTTATAGATAATCTTGCTTAATAATTAGTTTCTATTGTTTAAAAAAAGCCCTGACAAAAATCAGGGCTTTTTTTAAACAATAGACTTTTGCTTTATTCGATTTTATTTATAAGTAAGCTCAGCTTTTGTTTTATAGATCTTTTTTCTCTATTTTTTACATTTAATGTTAAAATTTTTTTCTTCAGGTTTTCTATAAATGTTTTTAGTTTAGCTCTTAGGTTATATGTTTCTTCATATTGAAATTCTAAATCAGTAGCTAATTCTTCCATTATTGCATATAAAGCATCAATAGTTTTTAGATTTAAATTATTAAAGACAATATT
This sequence comes from uncultured Pseudomonadota bacterium, assembly GCA_964647685.1. Lineage (GTDB taxonomy): Bacteria > Babelota > Babeliae > Babelales > Vermiphilaceae > CAZYJE01. The sequence goes on from CAZYJE010000006.1 coordinate 59,050, forward strand.
AAAAGAATCAATAATTTTTGCGGTATGGTTTAAGTTTTCTTTGATTTCATAATCACTATACTCCTCATATAACAAGTTAATTTTTTTCAATATTAAAAGTAAGAAAGTATCATCTTCTTTATTTAAATGTGAAATAATATTATTTATTCTATCTAAAGAATCGATATTAATTTTTTCAATAGACTTGATAAAGATAGGTTTCATTTTTTCTTTTTTTATAGAGTATGAGTTTAAGATCCATTTTATTGTTTCTTGATAGCTTATATTTTGAGGTATTTTATATTCTTTTATATAAGGTAATAAATTAAAAATATTTTCATTTGTTTTTTTAATTAAGATTTTATTTATTGTTTGCTTGTTTTCTCTTCTTTCTGAAAAAGCATGTTTAGGATTATTTTGAAAATAAAATTTATAACTTTGACTATCAATAATTACCTCTAATGCTTCAGTATCATTATCTATTTTTGAATGAATAAATTTAAAAGGGCGATTTTTTTTTGATAAATACTTACCAAGTTCAGAAAAATTTTTTGCTGGTCTTTCTTTATGAATAAAAATATTATTAGATAAGTTTAAGAAATTTTTTGCTGTTGTATCAAGCCCATATTTTTTATCAACAAATTTTATGTTTTTAAATTCAGTAATAAATTTTGCAAAATCTAAACGAAATTTTTTCTTATATATATCTTCCATTTTTATATTTTTTATTAAATTTTTAAATGTTTCATCAAGAGATATATTGTCAGGTAAAAGATTAAGGTCATAATTTTTGGTTTTTGTGTTCCATAAAATAATATTTAAAGCAAAATCTAAAAATGTAGCTTCTGAGCAGTCAGTAATATTTATTTCTTTTAATAGAATACATTCTAGAGAGGGTGGTATAAGAAATTCATTTTGAACCACAAATAAAAATAATTCATAATTGTTTTTTATAAAGTTGGTAAGTCCTGAAGGACTCATGTTTTTTATTTCTTCAATACTTGCTTTTACTTGACTTAACTTAAAATTTGAATTTAAGTTTTCTCTATTTTTAGATAAGTTTTTTTTATTAATAGCATTTGTTATATTTTCACCTATTTTTTCAATAAAGTTTAACAATTCAAATTTTGTTTGTATTTTATAATTAGCAAAGGATAGTAATAGTTTAATTGTTTCTTGTGGGAGTGTTTTATAAGATTTATAAATCTTTATTAACAAATTTTTAAATTTTACTCTTGTTGTTTTTTTTGCTCTTTTTTTATTTCCAATTTCTTTTATATAATTATTTCTCCATTTTGTTATGAAATCTTCTACTTTTTTATTATCAGCTATTTTTTTGTCATCTAAAATTTTTATTATTTCTGTATTTAAAATGCCTATCATTTCTGCAATTAAATTAGGGTTTAAAGCATAAGCAGGTAAGGATTTATTGTTTGTTGGCCTTGCTTGATTGTCTAATAAATAAAAAAGACCTTTTTCTTCTGCAAGTACCATTTTAAAAATGTTGTTTAAAATTTCTAGTTTAGGAGCTATTTCTTTAATTTTAAAAATATTTGTCGCAATTTTTGTAGTTTGAGCATTTCCAGGCCATAGATATTGATATTCTTTTTCGAATATAGATAAGGTTCCTTGAAAAATATTATTAATAGGTACTATTGGGTTAAAGTATGATGTTAATATTATTAATTTTATAATGATTTTTTTCATGTTCTGATCTTCCTTATATATTAAAAATTGTATACTTTTTTGACATGTTTATATGGTAGAAATTTTTTATATTACAAGAATAGAGTTTAACTTTAATTTTTATTTGGTTTTATCTATAGAGCTCATCTTTAGAGACTTTAAGAAATAAATACATCTAACTTGCCTTTATCGGCGCTTTTTATTTTTTTAAAATTGTTGCAATTTGTAATTTTTGCCTGATATTCTTAATAGTAAGTATAGGTTTAAAGGATAGTTACAGGCAAAAGGAATATGATGATACGAGTACAGCAATTTACAAAATGTAGAGTTTTTCTCACATTTTTTGTAGTGCTGCACTTTTTTTATTTTAATTCTAATGCAATGATTCCCATTTCTATTGGTGTCCATGGGGATATTGTTACTCGTGATTCTAGGGAGATTGAAGGGGCAATGGTAGAGCAAGTTATGCTTTATCCCAAAAAAAGTGCTCAATCTAAGGAACGGATTATGCGTCGAGGTGTTCTTGTTAAGCGTAAAAATGCAAAAGGAACTGTTTTGATTAATCATGGATTTATGTGCGATAGAAAAGATTCAGCCTTTTTAAGAACATTATTTCCAGAATATAATTGTATGACCTTTGATATGCGAGCTCATGGTGATTTTATAGAGGGACAATATAGTACCCTTGGTGGTGATGAAGCACTTGATGTAGAAGCTGCGGCTCAATTCTTAAGAAAACATCCAGATTTACAAAATAAACCACTTTTTGCTTATGGATTTTCTATGGGGGCTGTTGCTTCGATAGAGGCACAGTCAAAAAATAGCTCTTTATTTGATGCAATGATACTTGATTGTCCATTTGATAAATCTGAAACAGTTATTAAACGTGGTCTTGAGCATATGAAAGTTTCATTCTTTGGTTATAAATTTAATATTCCAGGAAGATCTTTGTTGCAACGTTATGCTTTTCATCCTTATATTCAGTCATTTGTAAAACTTGTTCTAAAAACAGTTGCCAATATGGGGACTCGTAATATAAAAACAAAGGCTTATCCTGTTTTTCCAGCAGAATCTATCAAGAAAATATCTGTACCATGTTTGTTTATTCATTGTAAAAATGATGAAAAAGTTTCAGTTGCTGCGATAAAAAAAGTATTTAACAATGCTGGAAGTTCGTACAAAAAGCTATGGATTACAAATGGAAGATACCATTATGATTCGATATTTTATAATCCAGAGCGCTACTCTCGGTACATAAATCGTTTTACCAATGCTTTTTTAAGTAATGAAATACATAACATAGTTAATAAAGAAGTTGTAGAAGATCAAGATGAAAATGTTGATATTGCAACACATATTAATAATGGAAAAATCGAAAGAAAAAGAAAATGAAGACTATTTTTATAATGCTTTTTATTTTTGTAATTATTATTTGTGCTCGTAGATCAAAAAAAAAGGATAAAAATCCGCTTGTTTTTAAAGAATTTTTTAAAGATACCTTACGCGGTCTTTTTATTGTTGCTGTAGGTATAGCTATTTTATTAATTGGATCTTTCATTTTTCAAAAGTTTATAAAGTAAATGAGGTTGAAAATGAAGAAAATAAGATATGTTGCTCGTATAATTATGTATGTTAGTTTTTTTTGTGCAGGTCTTGGACTACTTATAGATCTTTCTGCACGACACTCGACAGCTTATTCAGAAGATCGTTTTTTTGATTTGCTTCGTAAATATGAACTGTCTGTTGTTCTTTTTTATTATCAAGATTATCAATCGAAAAAAAATAAAGATGAGAAAAAAGATATTGCAGATCTGCTGAAAGATTTTAAATCTGCAAGTAAAATTAGAAGCTTTAAAAAAGCTGATATTTTATTTATGCCTGTTAATCTTGCAAGAGAAAAAGTTGAAAACTTAGCTAATCAATATGGAATTTCAAAGAAAAAAATTATTGTTAAAGAAGAATCATTAATGATTCATAGACCAACTATAATGTTGTTTAAAGATGGCAAACCTTTCAATAATATTCGTATAACAGGTGATTTATCAAAATCTCGAATAAAAAAATATGTAAATCAATATTTTAGAGAATTTATTGATGAAATTCTTAAACAAAAAGAAGAAGATAGAAAAAAAAGATTAGAAGAATCTCGTTATAGATCGTATCACTATACACCATACTATTATGGTTATGGTTGGGGCTGGCCCTATTATCGAAGTTATTATTGGCCATATTATGGTTATGGTCGTCACTGGGGCTGGGGGCATCATTATTGGTGGTAAATCAAGGTTACATTCCCAGTAAAATTCTTTTATGATATCCTTTTTAAGACATTAAAGTTCTTTTAAACATCTTAAAAAGGATATCTTTTATGATTTCTTTCTCATTAAGTGAAAAAAAAATATTAGAAAGCAAAGCAGATTGCTTTATTGTGTTTTCTGAGCAAGATAAACAACAATCTTTGGAAATTGGGGCATCACTACAAAAACATTTTCCACTACTTGAAAAACATTTTGAAAAACAAAATTTTACAGCAAAGCAAGGTTCTTTATGTACGCTTTCTGTTGTAATTGAAAATGAAATAAAAAATATTTTATTTGTGGGTTTGGGCAAAAAAGAAGATAAAACAAATACTGTCGAAATGCTCAGAAGAACACTCGGCTCGATTATTCGTTTTTCTGAAAAGAAAAAGTATCAAAAAATTGCAGTAGAGCTTCCACAAGCAGATGTTTTTGGTATTTCTAATCAAGATCTTGCAAAAGAAGTAACAATTGTGTTTTCAATGGCTAATTATCACTTTGATCAATTTATTACAGATAAAGAACGTAAGTTCAAAGCTGTAGAAATAGAATTAGTGGTTTTTGAAAACAAACAAGAAGTACAAGATGGCTTAAATCAGGGTGAGGTTATTGCAAAAGCTGTTAATCAGGCACGTTTGTGGGTAGATTTGCCACCAGCAGAACTTACTCCAGTTGCAATGGCTGATAATGCAGAAATTATAGCAAAAAAACATAACTTAAAATTAACAATTTTTGATGAAAAAAAAGTTAATGAGCTTGGTATGGGTGGCCTTGCAGCAGTTTCTCGTGGTTCAGATAGAGATTGTCGTTTTGTTATTATGGAGTACAAAACAGATAAAAAAGATGCACCAACATTAGGTTTTGTCGGAAAAGGAATCACTTTTGACTCTGGTGGACTGAGTTTAAAACCACCTTCTTATATGGAGACAATGAAAGAAGACATGTCAGGCTCAGCTGCTGTTATTTCTACAATGGACGTTATTGGAAAGTTAAAGCCAGAAGTTAATATTGTAGCAATTGCAGCACTTTCAGAGAATTTGCCAAGTGGAAAAGCAACAAAACCAGGTGATATTGTAACATTTTATAATGGAAAAACTGCAGAAGTTCTAAACACAGATGCAGAAGGGCGCTTAGTTCTTGCAGATGCGCTTTCTTACGCAGTAAAACATTATAAGCTCGATGGTCTTGTTGATCTTGCGACATTAACTGGTGCATGCGCTTATTCTTTTGGTCCTTTTTATACTGGTATGATGAGCAAGTACGATGATTTTGCCGGTAAAATAAAACAAGCAGGGCAAAATTGTGGTGATCATGTGTGGTCATTTCCATTTCATGATGATTATAAAGCAGCTATAAAGTCTAGTTTGGCAGACATTTCAAACATTGGAAACAAGCGTTATATGGCAGGAGCAATTACCGCAGGGTTCTTTTTAAGTAATTTTGTTGATGAAAAAACTCCATGGGTTCATCTTGATATTGCAGGAACTGCATTTAACGTACCAGACAGAAGTTATTATAGAAATGGTGCAACAGGAGTTGGTGTTCGTTTACTTGTTGAACTTGCAATGAACTGGAAATAAAAATAATTTACAATTTTTATAAAAAATATAAATCCTCAGATTTTTCTGGGGATTTTTTTTATTGAATTTTTTTCTTTTAATCAATTATTATTTATTTGAAACTATTTTTTAAAAAAGGGATGTTTAATGAAGTTAAAAAATAATATATTGTTAGTTGTGTTATTTGTATCTTGTACTTTCGGTACAGTAAAACCAGATTGGTGGAGTACAATAAAAAGTTGGTTTGGCTATAGGCAAAAAAAACATTATCATCAATGGATCGAAAAAACTGTTAGTAAAGATATGATTACTTTTTTCAAAAGTACTGTCAATAAGGATACAAGTGAAATAAACTTGCAAAATAATTCTAAAAAAACTTTATACGATATAAAAGTTGAGTTAAAAAAAATTGATAATGACCCGATAAAAAGTAAAGATGTAGAAGTTTTTGCTGGTGTTCAATTTTATAAAAATTATAAAGAAGCAATAAAAGAAGCTCTTTCTAGAAAAGTTTTTTTAATAGATCGCCCAAGAAATGTAAAAAGATATAGAGGCTTAAAAGTTCTTCTTCTAGATTCGCTTCATCAAAATGATGTACTTAGAAAGATAGAAAAACAAGTATCTGAAAAAACTGCTAGAAAATTTGATGGTGCTTGTGGTTTGCATACATTAAGACATGGAAAATTGATGCAAAGATATGCACAAACTGGAGATAAAAAAGTTTTTCAGTTGATGAACAATACTAATAGTTCAATAAAAGACATAGTAAAGTTGGCAAAATTAGGCAACATTGCTGGCTGGCTTAACAAAGATGATTTAGAAAAAATAATACATAAAGATATAGAAATAGACTCTAATAAAATCTTAGTTTTAGATTCGGTACTGACTCTTGATCCTGGTAAGTATGATTTTTATTCAGAAATTCAAAATAAATTTGATGAGATAAAAAGAAATTATAGAGATAATGAAGATTTTTATTATACTTTCACAATTACAGAAATTAATAGTTTAGAAAGATTAAGTAATCCTGGAACTCAAACTCATATTTATAATGTAACAATATTAAAATCTAATAATGAAACGCAAATTGTTATTATTGATTCATTAAAAATGAATAGACATCTAGAAAAGGGTGGTAAAGGGTGGAATATTATTACTCAATTTATTGATTATTTAATAGATTAATTTTTTTATAAAAAGAAGGGGTTACAATAATCGATTATTGTAACCCTTTCTTTTTATTCGCTCTTAAGAAGTTTATTTTTATATATATTTTTTTGATATAAAAGATACAGTGATGATACTCTGTTAAGGAAAGCAAAAGGACAACAACAAGGATTAGAAGTCATCATATATTCACCAAAAATAGTATCTACTTTTTTAAAGTTTTTATTTCTTCAGATAGTTTATTAATTTTTATTTCAATGTTTTTTCTTTTTCTGTTTCTAAGTGTGTTCATACCATTAGAAACAATGCATAAAAAAATTGAAAATAAAATATATTCTTTCATTTATAATTCTAAGTTAGGCATAAAATTGTCTTTCCAAGACTGCAAAGAAACTGGAAAGTGCGGCAAAGCTAATTTTAACATTGCTTGAGCATATACTCGAATTTCATATTGTGCATCTTTTTTTATTCTTAGTCTTAAGAAATTAATAAATGAATGTAAATTACATGTATAAATAAATTCTGTGTAGGTACAAACTGGAAGTATTCCACGTGCTTGTTCCCTGCAAACGCCTGTTTCAAGCAAAGCTAAATAAGATTTTTCTACTACTTTAAGAGCTTCTTTGTAGTTTTTCATACTTGATTTATCTTCAAAAGCCCCTAAAGATGCTTGTTTGTTTTCTTTGTCTTGAAAGCGCCATTTTTGTGGAGTATAAAATTCAAGTGGAGCTTTTACGTAACGATAACTAATTTCATTATAAGAGTTCATTCTATGGCGCATCCATTGACGAGCAACATAAATAGGGCATTTGATACGAAAAGAAAGTTGATTGTGTTCAAATGGACTTGTATGTGCATGCTTCATCAAATAGTTGATTAGTTTTTTATCCCGATCAGATATTTCTGTTACAACTTTACCAAAAGAAACACGTGCAGCGTTGACAACATCAACATCAGAACCAGAAGCTCGAACAAGTTCAACAGAGCTTATAGAGTCATAAAGAGGGTCCAACTTCATTTGTTTATTGTCAGAAGTAAACTCTGGATGATTTAATTGTTCTTGGAGAATGTTGCCTTTTTGGGTAACTTTTTCTGGCATAATGTATTCCTTATAATTATATAGTTTCGTAAGATATTGTTGATTAGTTTAATATAATTTTTATGCAAATGTTAGACTCTTTTTCTATTTTTTTGTGCAATATTTATGATCAGTCCAGTCATGATTAGATTACAAATAAGAGAGCTGTTTCCATAACTAATAAAGGGAAGCCCAACACCTTTTGTGGGCGCAAGGCCTGTTGCAACTGCTAAGTTCATTGTAGCTTGCAAGCTTACTATGATGATAAAACCCGAAGTGGCAATACTATCAAAAAGATTTGTAAACTGTAGAGAAAGGGCAAGTCCAAAATATAAAAAACTACAAAATAATATAATTAAAAAAGTTGAGCCTACAAAACCTGTTTCTTCTGCAATGATAGAAAAAATAAAATCAGTATGTTGCATAGGTAAATAAAAAAATTTTTGCTTTGAATGAGAAATTCCAACACCCCACAAACCTCCTGAACCAATTGCAATAAGAGATTGAATAATTTGAAAACCAGAACCTTGTGGATCTGCCCAGGGATTTAAGAATGTTAAAATTCTCTTAAGTCGATATGGTTTAAATAGGATTAAAGCTATTCCTGCAGGGATAATCATATAAAAAGTAGTAAGTAAGTGCTTAGACTTAAGCTGTGCAATAAAAAAGAGAATAAAACAGGTTGAAAAAACAGTCACCGTCATTCCAAAGTCTGGTTGGAGTAAAAGTAAAATACTTGTAACCAAAAGTATAAATAGTAAAGGTAGATAGGTCCTGGAAAAAGAATTTAAAATATTTTTTCTTTTTTCTAGAAAATAAGCAACATAGACAATGAGTGCAAACTTAAGAGCTTCGCTTGGTTGAAAAGAAAAACCAAAAATGTTCAACCACCTGCTTGAACCATGAATTTTAAGAGCAAAAAGTGGTAATTTTGTAAGAGCCGTCATAAAAAATGTTATAAGAAGAATAAATGGTGATAATTTTTTTATAATTTTAAGTGGAATAAGAGTTGCTGAAATCAGGCCTAAACTGCCAATAAAAAGTCCTAAAAACTGTTTTTTAATAAAGTAGTGGGGTGATTTAAACTTTTCTAGAGCGTAAATAGAGCTCGAAGAATAAACAAAAATAAAACCGATAATGATTAATGTTGTAATAATTGCTAAAAGAATAAAAAGATCATTTTTTATTTTTGCATATGGCTTATTCATTTAATTTACCCTAAAAACTTTTTACAATAGAATAGATTTTTTTTACTAGTATTGCTATTATTTAATATCAATACTAATAAAAAAAACGTTTATATATAAAGAAAAAAATGAACAGAAAAATTATACTTTTATCTACTATGTTGGTATGTGGAATAATAAGCTGTATGAATAAAATTGTGCTTGAAAAAGTATCAAAACCATCGAAAAATATATTAATAGATTTTGTAGATTATGGTACGAATTTGTATAAAGGACCTAATGCTATAGGTCTATATTCCTGTTTTAGGATAAAAGAATTTCTTGAAAAAAAAAGATTTAAAGACCTTCTAAATGATCCTAAAGATAACGAAAATGGTCCAGTTGAATCTATTTTTTCATATTTAGATATAGGAGATATTAGTGTCTCCAAAGGTGAACAACTTTCCAATTTATTTGAAATACTGAAGCTGATTTCTCCCAGAAATAAATCTCTTCTTTTTCCAAACATGGTAAGTTATCAAAAGGAGAATTTTGAAAATTTTTCTTTTGATAAAATTGATAAAATTTTTCCAAAAGGTATAGGCGAAGTAAATAAAATAAGCAATCGTTTGATCACGTTTTTGTTCGAAAACAGTCATTGGATTAGAATGTCTAAATTAGATGATTGGAATCCTTATAGGCTATATATATCAAATAAACATTATTTATCATTTGAAATTTGTAAGAAAGATCTTTTTGAAAAATTATATCGTTATCATTTTAATTATCTTAATAACGACTATATTTTTACTGATGAATTTAAAAATAAGAATAAACTTATTGATTTAGAAACTTTTTTATCTAAATTTAAGAAAATAAGTGATATCGAAGAATATAATAAGACTCATGATGAGTCTTGCAATATAGATATAGATCTAATAGGTAAAAATTTTGTAAAATTTGATAATCCCATAAAGTCTGGGGAACTTTATATAAACTATAATGAAGATATTGGTTATTTTAAACCTTTATCTAATGGAGATAAATATAACTTTTATTTATTAGATAAAAATAGTTCCAGTTTTCTGTTTGTTTTATTAAAAAATAATAAGTTTTATTGTGCAAAAACACAAAGAAGCGAAGAAAAAAATAATAAACGAATTAACTTAAGAGAATTATCGATTTAAAAGAAATTAAAAAGCTACCCTTATAAAATTTAGTTGCTAAAAATTTATGAGAGTAGCTTTTAGGTTTATTTTTCTGAATTTATAATTAATTGAATAAAAAATTGGCCACGTTTTTCATAGTCTTTAAATAGATCAAAACTAGATCCAGAAGGAGAAAAAAGAACTTGATCATTTTTTTCTCCTTCAAGCAAACATTGATTTATTATATTTTCCAGACAATCAAAAGACTCTGCAAAAACGTTATGTTTATCACAAAACTTTTGTAGTTGTTTTTTTTCTTTTCCAAATATATATACTTTTTTTACTTTATTTTTTAACTGTTTAATAAAAGGTTTTCTGTCTATTCCTTTGCTCAGACCTCCAAGTATTAGCAAAATAGGCCTCTCTTTTAATTTTTCTATTGCAGCAAGCGTAGAAGCTGTAGTTGTTGATTTTGAATCGTTGTAAAAATCAATTCCATTAATTGTCTTTATAAACTGTAGCCTGTGAGGCAGGCCAGTTAAAGCAATTGGCTTAATACTGTCTACTTTCGATTCAAACTTTGGTAGAGCTTTTTTGAGCAGGTTAAAAAAGTTTTGAATAAGAATAACATTTTTTTTAAATGTATGATTTAAAAGCCACGCAAATTTTTCATTTACTTTTTCATCGTTAGAAAAAAAAGCTACAGAAGATTTAAGATTATTTTTTTCATCAATTAATTGATGGGGCAGTAGCGCATAATGTTTTTTTGTTTGCTGTTTACAGATGTTCATCTTTGCTTGTTTATAATTTTTTAAAGTTTTATGCCTATCTAAATGATTTTCATAAATGTTGGTAATTATTGAAATGTTTGGGGCAAAGGTTTTGCAGTGCTCAAGTTGAAAACTAGAAAGCTCAAGTAAACAAAGATCATATTCATTTTGAACAGCTAAAAAATCTAACATTCCAGTACCAATATTGCCGCCGGTCCAGACTTTTATCCCTATAGATTTCATTATGTCCGATAATGTATTTATTATGGTAGTTTTACCAACACTTCCAGTTAAACCAATACAAAATTTTTTATTATTCTTTTGAAAAATATCAAGTTCAAAGGAAAATTTATTAAAATATTTTTTATATTGTTGTAAATCAATGCCAGGACTTGGAATTATTTCGGAATTATTTTCTAAAAAACCAAATAAGTCGCGAGTAGGGTAGTGCTTGATATTGTTTTGTTGTAAAAATTGTAGATTTTCATCTGAAAGCTTCTGAAAATCATAAACTGAAACTATATAATTTTTTGATAAAAAATAGTTTACAGCCGACCGACCAACAATTCCAAAACCCCAGATTCCAACACGCTTCATAATCCCTCTTTTCAACCTATTATTTTGTAAAAAATCTATAAAAAACATATACTAATTATACTTGCTATTTTTAACGAAAAAAGGTTTTTTATGCCAAAAGAAAAATTAAATTATAAAAATACTACTTCTTTACCTCAAACAGATTTTCCAATGCGTGCAAATGCAAAAGAAAATGATCCAAAAATGTTACAACGTTGGCAACAAGAAAATTTAACAAAAAAAACATTTGAACATAATAAAGGTAAAGAAAAATTTATTTTACACGATGGGCCACCTTATGCAAATGGACACATTCATTTAGGTCATAGTTATAATAAAATTTTAAAAGACATAATTTGCAAATCACAAAGAATGCAAAAAAAACATGTTCCAGTAACTCCAGGTTGGGATTGCCACGGACTTCCTATCGAGCTTAAAGTTTCTAAAGAACATAAAAATTTATCTGCAATTGAATTTAAAAAAGAATGCAGAAAATATGCTCAAAAATGGGTTGATACACAAAAACAAGAATTTAAAAAGCTTGGTGTTTTAATGGATTTTGACAATCCGTATTTAACCATGAACTATAAATATGAAGCTGCAATTTTGCGTTCATTTGGAAAGTTCGTAGAAAAAAAATATATAGAAAGAAAAAATAAAACAGTACCTTGGTGTCCATCATGTCAGACAGTTCTTGCTTCAGCAGAAATTGAACATCAAGAAAGAAAAGATCCGTCGATTTATGTAGAATTTCCATTATCACAAGTTGATGTTGATCAACTGTTTCCTTCCTTAAACGGGAAAGAGGTTAATTTACTTATTTGGACGACAACTCCTTGGACGTTGCCGCTCAACCGAGCAGTAATTTTAAAACCAAAAGCTGATTATGTTGTACTCAACATTAATGAAAAATATGTAATTTTAGGCGCAGCACTTGCAGATAAACTGTGTGCATCAATGGAAGTTGAAAAAAATATTGTAGAAACATTCAAGGCTGAAGCGCTGGAAAATATTTTTGCAAATCACCCATTTGTTGAAAATCTAAAAGTTCCAATCATTTTTGATTCGTTTGTTTCTTTAGAAGATGGAACAGCGTGTGTTCACTCTGCGCCAGGTTGCGGACCAGAAGATTATGAAATAGGTATTAGAAATAATTTAGAAATTTTTTCTCCGTTAAGCTCTGACGGTAAATATACAGAAGAAATTGTTCCAAAAGAGCTCAACAATATGCCGGTTTCAGATGGACAAATTTGGGTTATAAAAAAACTTGCAAGCACAAATAGATTGCTTCATAAAAAATCTATTCGCCACTCATATCCACATTGTTGGCGCTGCCGTGGTGGGCTCATTTTTAGAGCAACTAAACAGTGGTTTTGTGATTTGTCTCAAGCAAATTTAAAAGAAAAAGCTTTACAAGCATCTGACAGCATAAAGACAATTCCTAAAAAGTCGATCAATAGCCTAAAAGCTGCTGTTGGAGGAAGACTTGAATGGTGTCTTTCTCGTCAGCGTAGTTGGGGTGTGCCAATTGTAGCACTTATTTGCAATCATTGTTCAACGCCACATATAACACCGGAACTTATAGAAAAGATAGCTCAAAAAATAGAAGAACATGGCATAGAATATTGGGACACTGTTAATGTACAAGAAGTTTCAAAAAATATTTCTTGTAGTTCTTGTAGTAAAAATGATTTTACAAAAGAAAAAGACATTCTAGATGTTTGGTTTGACTCTGGTGTTACTCATGCAGCAGTACTAAAAGAAAAAGATGAACTACAATTTCCAGCTGATGTTTACCTGGAAGGAAAAGATCAACATAGAGGTTGGTTCCAAAGCTCGCTTCTTACAAGTGTTGCTCTTTATGCAGAGCCTTCTACAAAAACAATTATAACCCATGGTTATACTGTCGATGATAAAGGCAGAAAAATGTCTAAATCTTTAGGCAACGTTGTAGCCCCTCAAGAGGTAATTGATAAGCTAGGTACAGATGGTCTTCGACTCTGGGCGTCTTCTATAGATGTAGAAAGTGAAGCTGTTGTTTCTGACATTTTGATTAAAAATGTGCAGCAAGTACTTCGTAAAGTACGAAATACTTGTCGATTTTTACTTGCAAATATTTATGATTTTGACATTAAAAAAGATGCTGTACCATTTGATGAATTATCATTAATTGATCAATATGCACTACAAACATTAAAAGAATTTAACAATAAAGTTATTGCTGATTACAACGATTATAATATTACTGCTGTTTTTCATGCTCTTGGTGACTATTGTTCAGCAGAGCTAAGTTCTTTTTATATGGATATTGTAAAAGATCGTTTGTATGTAGAAAAAGCTAATGGTAAAAAAAGACGTTCAGCTCAAACTGTTTATTGGTACATCTTAGATACGCTCACAAAATTAATTGCGCCAATTATGTCATTTACTGCAGAACAAATTTCTGATTTTTATCAAAAAAACAAAACAGAATCTATTCATTTACAAAATTTTGCAGACTTGGATATACAAAAAACAAAAGAAGCAAATTGGAATACATTAAAAATAATTCGATCTGCTATCTTAAAAGCAATAGAAGTACAGCGTGAACAAAATATAATGAAGCATTCATTAGAAGCGCAAGTAACTGTTTACTTTGATATGCAGTCAGAGTTGCTACAACCTCTTGCAAGCTTTTTTGATTTACTACAAAAACACAACGAAGTTGTACATTCGTTCTTTAAAGAATTTTTAATTGTTTCACAATTTACAATTGCTGATAATAAAAATGGTTTAGAAGAATCTGAAATTAAGGGACTTTTTGTTAACATAGAAAAAGCAGAAGGTGTAAAATGTCCACGTTGTTGGCATTGGAGCGTATCTGAACATGAAGATGGATTATGCAGTAGATGTATAAATCTAATTTAAATAAAAAAAGGCTCAACTTTTTAAGTTGAGCCTTTTTTTATTTAAATTATTTATTTATAAACAACTTAATTGCAGAAATAAATCCTTGAATATTTTTCTGCAATATATCAAGACCAACAGGACTTGGAACTCTTTCTTTTATCGGTTGTAAAATCTTATTACTTTTATTTACATTCTGCTGTAGTTGTGCAATCTGTTGTTGCATAAATTCCGTTATAAAGCTTAATTCATTAACTGTTAATAATTTTAAATTGCCAAGTTTCTGTAAAGACTCTTTTAAGCTTAACTTTGACTGCATTTGTTCTTCTAGATTTGTAATAATTGTTGAAATTTGAAAAATAAACTCTATTTTTTTCAAATTCTCTTTCTCTTCTTGAGTTAGTCCAGTAGTAACAGCTTGATTATAATATTCATCATATAATTTTTGAAATTGCTTTTGTTCTTTTTTAGACGCAGTTTTATCAACTATTTTTTTAGATAAATTTTGCCAAATAGTTTTAGCCTTATTATCCTCAGTGTCAGTAAGTTCACTTGTAATTGATATAATCTGATTTTTAACTTTTTGATCTAACTCTTGAAATTCTTTTTGTAATTGTTCATCTGATAAATTGCTAAATTTATTCAACTCTTTGTACTGATTAGCTTTATTTTTATCTTCTTGAGAGCTTTCAGACTTACTCATTTCTGCAATTCCTCTATTTTTAAGAGTCTGCAGCTGGTTCTTTTCTGGAATGGTTATCTGATTAGACACTAATTTTTCTTGTAATACCTTTATTCTTTCTTTGTCTTTATCGTTTAATTTTGAAAAAGCTTCTTTTCTAATTTTTTCAAATTCACTTTCAAACGTACTTGCAAAATCATTAAATGATTTATTTATAAGAGCTAAAGAAAGATCTAAACTATTATCAATGCCTTTATACATCCATAAAATATCCAGCGGCAAATCCAATTCTTTATTTGCATACAATTTTGCAATGTCACTTTGTAAAACATTAAGCTTTGCAAGCAGTGGGTTTGATTTTAGTTCTATATTTTTTTTATATTTTTTTTCGACTGTAGCTTCAATATTCTCTTCTTTTATCTGTTCTATAAGCTCAACAATTACTTCTTTTGCTTGTTGGCAAAGGGCATTTAATTTAGGTATATGAGTTTGTACCAAATTAAAATCTTTAACATTGTCCACTACTGTTGCAAAAATATCATCAAACCGTTGTGTCTCTTTAAAAATTCCTGATATATCTTCAAGAATTGATTCTAGCTTTTTAACTAACTCTTGTGATGAAAGTTTCTCTTTTTCTTCCTTGTCATCTTTGTCATCTTTTTTTAAAGATTCAGATTTATTTTTTTTAGATCCACTATCTTTTTTATCTGATTGACTCAGTCCAGGAGCAGTTTTTTGTTGTGGAACATAACCAGAAGGTGAAGAATCTAGGCCTTGAAAATACTCATCTGGCATATCACTGCCAACTGCAAACTGTTCTTTTTGACCAACAAGCTTAACAGGAGTTTGGCGAATTGATTTTTTCGATTCACTCAATGCTTTGCTTGTCAAAGCAGATTCTTGACTTTCGATTTTTTTTGCTTTTGGATCGTATGACTTAAAAACATCATTAATACTTTCAATTATATTTTTATCTTTATTGAGTAAAGTATTGATAATCAAGTTAGTTGCTATTCTCAATGCCTTACTAGATTGCTTTTTAACAACTGGATCTAGAGATTCTACTTGTACATTTATTTGACTAACATATTCATCAAAGGTTGTAGAAAATGTATATAGTTGAGAATATAAATCTTCATTTTTTAATAAATAAGAAATATATTTATACTTTTTAGTTTTAGTATCTCTATCTTTTAATTTATATAGTTGTTGCTTAAACATTTGTAGTTGTTGATTAATTTTTTGCCAAGAAATATTTTTTATTTCTACATCTATTTTTCTTCTTTGTGCCCATTTTGAAAATTTTTCATCAAAATTATCTATAGTCGCAATTTTAAGTTCAAATGAATCAATCGTTGCAATAATTTCATTAATAAGTATTACTGCTTGTTTAATTTTTGCTTCCTTTTTCTTATCTATAGATTTCTTCTTCTTTGGTTTTTCTTCTACTGGTTTTTCAATAGGTTCTTGTATAACTGGAGGTTTTTTAAAATCAGTTGGGGCAGCAGATGGTTTTTGCTCTTGTTGAAAGGCTTTTTCTAATTCTTGTTCAACCTGTCTTAAATAAGCTTCTCTTTCTTCATCCGACATTGCTTCTATTTTTGCTATTTCCTGCTGAACCTCTTCTTGTTGCTCTGGAGAAAGATTTTGAAAAATATTTTCTGTAACTGCCTGCATATATGATTGTTGCTCTTCTGGAGAAAGGTTTTTAAAATCTTCTTCGCTCAAGACTGGTAGGTCCATATCCATTTGCTGCTGAGCAAGTAGATTGTTATGGTTAAAAAAATATATACCACAAAATAATAAAATTAATTTGATATTAAAAAAAAATATTGAATTTTTACGAAGCATTATAAGCCTTTATTTTTTATTGTTTTTAATCTTTTTTCTTGTGTACAGTGTATACATGGTTTTTTATCTGATCAACCACTGGTATCTAAAATGAAAAAAAATGGTTTTTTACTTCTGGTATCTAAAATGAAAAAAAATGGTTTTTTACTTATAGAAATAATGATTTTTCTTGGAGTGATGAGTATATTTTTTATAACCATTAGTCAGTACTTTACTACTTTACTCATTACTTATGAAAATAGTAATAAAAAGATAGAAGCATTTAATAAAGCATCAAAAATACTAAATTCTTTATTGCAAAACTATGATGATTCAGTCAATAGCAAAGATACTATAATTTCTGAAGTTTCTTCTGGAATAAAATTACCAGCTATTTTTGTAAATAATAATAAAAAGAAAACTTTCAAGCCTATAAAAATAACAACAAAATGGGTCGATACGAATGGCAATGAAAAAGAAATTCAACTTGTTTCAGCCTGTGTTGTTTGAAAATGAAAAGCTCAAATGAAAAAGGATTTAGCCTTATAGAGTGGCAAATATACTTTTTGCTGCTTATAATGGCATCAATTTTACTTTTTCATTCTTTTTTTATAATACAAAAGTTTCTTATTAAACAAAATAAAAAATTGCAAGCTATAACTGAACTTCATACAGCATATGATCTTTGCAAGCGAGATATACTAACGGCAGATTATAATGTAAAAAATTGGATAAAAAGTGAAGTACACAGTTTTTTATATAAAAAAAACAACAAATATATTGGCTGGAGATTTAATAAAAAAACAAAAAAACTATATCGAACAAGCGGGGTTTATGATGCAAATAATCAAAACTGGAAAAAGAAAAAAGTAAGCTTAATTGCTGAAGATATAACTGATTTTACTTGTATATATACTATAAAAAATGAAAAAATAAATTTTATTACTCTATCAATAGTCAATGATGTAAATTCAATATATCAAAAATGCTATCTAAAAAATAAAGTAATAAAAATATGATTAAAAATAATCAATCTGGCTCATCGCTACTGCTTGTTTTTTTTGTTACATCTATTGCTTTATTATGCAGTCAATCAGTTCTTTTTCAAATTTTTTTATCAAAAAATGTATTAACAAAAAGGTATCAATTAATACAGCAAAGATATATCACTGAAGGAGTTTTGCGTTATGCATTTTTCTTATGCTGCAACTATCAAGATTTTTTTATAAAAAAAGTGCATAAAAAAAATGAACCGATTACGATTGATACCGGAAATTGGAAACTTAATAACGCTGCCTATAAAGCAACATTAACGTTATTGCAAAAAAATGAAACTATCTTTGCACAAGCTACCACAGTCAATGAGCAAAATAGCATTACCGATAAAGTTTCTTGCTCTATTTTGTATAAAAATTTAGAAAAAAACCCATCTGCATACGCTATTGAAATTAAAAATTGGAGCTATGAAAATGATTAAACAATTTATAGCAACTACTGCTTCTGCTATCATGCTTGCTGGCGCTTTAATATTTCCTTACTATTTATGTGTAGGGTCATTTTTATTTTTAGTTCCACTTTTTTATTATGGCCTAACAAATAAGTTAAGTTTTACGCATGGATTTTTATGGGGAACAACATTTTTTATTTTTCATTCTTATGCAAGCTTTGTAACAATAATGAACAATGAAAATAAGGTTGGACCTTTTTTAGCTTTACTCATAATTATTATATTTTATGCAATACAATCTGGCCTGTGGTTCTATTTTTTTCAATATTTAAACAAGAAAATCAACCCGATAATAAGCCTTACAGTAACAACATGGCTTTTTTTTGTATGGATTTCCTTCGGATCGCTCTTTTTTTTGGGCGACTTTATAGGTTACCCTTTCTCTTTTCCACTTTTGCCGCTTGCTGCGCATCCAAAACTTTTATTTATTTTGCCTTATGCAGGCTTAAAAGGGACAATGTTTTTACTTATTCTACTGTCTATGTCTTTAACATTATTAATAAGTAGAAAAAATAAATATATGCTCCTTTTGTTTTTTTCATGTAGCTCTGTCTTTTTAATTGGTTTTTTTGTCTCTCAATCTCAACGACCTCAACCACCATATTTATCTCAATTTGGTCATATTGTTCCTCATCAAAAATATACTCATCCTCTTGATATAGCTCAAGATGTGTATTATAAAATGAAAAAAATGATAGAAACTAAACCAACAGTGCAATATATTTTTATGCCTGAATCAAGTTACAATTTTGCCCTTAATAAAGATAGAAAGGTAATAAAGATGTGGTACAATAATGCTCTTTATAACAATAAACATCTTTTTATTGGTGCTTCTTATAAAAACAGTTCTCATCATTTTTTCAACTCTTTGTATTGGATTTACCAAGGAAATATAAAGCAGGTTTATAATAAAAGTAGACTTATGCCATTTTTAGAATATATACCATGGCCTTGGAGTCAGATTAAAACTATAAAAAACTTATTTCTTCAATCAAATACAGAATTTTGCTCGGTAAATGCTCAATCAGAAGAATTTTTCCTTTCAAAAGATCTATCTTTTGAGCCTTATATTTGTGCAGAAATATTTTTTGGTAAAAATTGGAAAAATAAAAAAAAGTATAATCATCAAGAAAAACCTTTACTTTTAATAGTTAGTGATATCTCTCTGTCTTATGATTATCAAAAAAATCTTATGCTTTTATGGGCAAAAGCAAAATCTATAGAACTCCAAAGAGATATTTTTTATATTGGTTATTATTTTGCAAAGTGGATATCAAAAAATGGTTCTATAATCACTATTTAAAAAGAATGTAAGTTTTCAATAGGTTAATTTTGCGTTATACTAATATAAAATTAATTACATTATTTTGTGACTAGAAGGTTTATGCATGAGAGTATTTTTATTAAAAGATATCAAAGGAATAGGTATTGCTGGTGAAATTGTTCCAGTTAGTAATGGATTCTGGAATAATTTTATGCAAACAAGAAAGTTAGGCGTAAAAATTACACCTGCAAATGCTAAATTTTATGAAGAAAAAGCTAAAGTCGTAGAAAATAGAAAGTCTGTTATAGAGTCTAATACTTCTATGCTTGCAGAAAAAATTAAAGGACTTACTATTACTATTAAGCACAAAGTGCACGATGATGGAAAACTTTATGCATCAGTAAATGGTTCTGAAGTTGCTGAAGAACTTTTAAAACATGGTGTATCTATAGCAAAAAATCAAGTTGAGTTTGCTAAATCTATCAAAAAAGTTGGTACTCATCTTGTAACAATTAAACTTTCTTCTAAATTAAAACCACAATTAAAGCTTAAAATAATTTCAGGTAACAATAACAACTAAAGTTTTAATTGGAGAAAAGTAATGCAAAAAGGTCAGCGTAAAAATAACCAGATAAAGGTTATAAATCCTGAACGAATTTTAGGTAAATCTTTACCCGCTAATATAGACGCAGAAAAAGCTGTGCTTGGCGCATTATTGTTAAACGATGAAAACGTTAATAAAGTTTCTGAAATAATTTTACCAGAAGATTTTTATAGTTATCAAAACAAGATCATTTATGAAATGATCTTGTTTGTTTTTCAAAAATATAATCGTTTAGATCTTGTCTTACTACAAGATGCTCTTAAAAAAAAAGATTTGCTTGAATCAATTGGTGGAATAAGTTCTCTTATTGCCTTACAAGAAGATATTCCTTCGCTAGGGTTGATTGAGCAACATTGTCAAATTATTAAAGAAAAATCTATTTTACGAGATTTAATTAAATCAGCTACAAATATAATTACAAACTGCTACGATCAAGATGAAAAAAATATTTCTGCAGTTTTAGATAAAGCTGAACAAACAATTTTTCAGATATCAAGCAAACGAACAAGTCAAAATTTTGTTCAACTTAATATTTGGCTCAAAAAAACATTTCAACATTTATCTAGCATTAAAAGTCATAGCAAGGGGATTACTGGAATACCATCAGGCTATAAAAAACTGGATAGCATGTCATCTGGTTTTCAAAATGGAGATTTTGTTATTTTAGCAGCTCGTCCTTCGATGGGTAAAACCGCTTTAGCGCTTACTTTAGCAAGCCATGCTGCAAATCAAGGATTTACAGTTGGATTCTTTTCTTTAGAGATGTCAGCAGAACAGCTAACATTGAGGCTTTTGTCTTCTGAATCAGGTATAGCTCATCACAATATCAGAAATGCTACTATTACTTCAGAAGAATGGGTTGACCTTACCAATGTTGCAGCTCGACTTGCTGAAATGAAACTATTTATTGATGACACTGCCGGAATGAATATTATGGATTTGCGAGTCAAAGCTCGTAAATTAAAAGCTGAACACGATGTTCAATTAATTGTTATTGATTATTTACAACTACTCAACTCAAGTAGTCGTCACGAAAATAGACATCAAGAAGTTTCAGCAATTTCTCGTGCCCTAAAAGCACTTGCAAAAGAGTTAAAAATACCAATTATATCTCTTTCTCAACTTTCTCGTGCTGTCGATAGCCGTATGGACAAAAGACCAATGTTATCTGATCTTCGTGAATCCGGAGCTATTGAACAAGATGCTGATTTAATTATGTTTTTATACAGAGATATTGTTTATAATTCTGAAACAGAAAACCCAGCTCTTTCAGAATTAATAATTGGAAAACAAAGAAATGGTCCAACAGGGACAGTTTATTTAAATTTTTCTAAAGAGTTAACAAAGTTTGAAGATATTGGAGATGCCTATTAGATTCATTTTATAATCATTAAAGAAAAATCAATAAATATAATATATGTGGAAATTATATAATAAGGTCAAAAATGAATTTTTTTAAAAAATATGATTTAATAGCTTGCTTTACAGCATTTTTTATTGTTTCTGGTTTATTTGCAAAAGGACTACACTCACTGTTTATACATTAAAAATTAATTAAAATAGGGATCAACGTAATGAAGAAAATATTTATAATAAGTATTTTCTTTTGTTTTTTTCAAGCAAAAGGAAATACATGGTGTACAATTCAAGAAAATGTTTGCAATGCTGTTGTACAAATATTTGTACAAGCTATTTCAACAAATATATTAAAACCTTACGAAACACCACAAGAAAAATCTGGCACTGGCAGTGGATTTATCATTAATGAAAAAGGATATATTATTACCAATGCTCATGTCGTTAATCAAGCAATTGGTATTTGGATTTATATACCATCTATTGGCAAACATTTAATGAAAGTAGAACTTGTCAGTATAGCTCCAACAAAAGATTTGGCTTTACTTAAAATTAGTGATTTTGATCTTGAATTTATTAAAAATAAATTAGGAGCTATCCCTTATGTTGCTTTGGGAAATTCAGACTCTCTAAAAAAAGCAGAAAATATTTTAACTTTGGGCTATCCAATGCCAACAAGCCAATCAACATTAAAAATAACAAAAGGTATTTTTAGTGGAAAAGCAATCATTAATAATCAAGAAATGTTGCAAATTGATGCAGCTGTCAACCCAGGAAGTTCTGGATGTCCTGTTTTTAATAAAGCTGGAAAAGTTATTGGTATTACTCAATCAGGAATTGTTGAAGCACAAAACATTGGTTATATTATTCCTGTAAATAGATTAAAAAATGCCCTTAAGCATATGTACAAAATACCTCTTCTTCATAATACATTTCTTGGACTTTTAACAACCAATGCAACAATTAGTTTAACCGATTATTTAGGCAATCCTCAACCAGGTGGATGCTATGTTATTGATGTGATTAAAAATAGTGCACTTGAAAAAGCTGGTGTTCAAAAAGATGACATGATCTATGAAGTGAATGGGTACGAACTTGATATTTATGGAGAGATGAGCGTTGAGTGGTCTCAAGATAGAATCTTTATAGTAGATTATATTGAACGACTTTCTATTGGCGATAAGGTAGACATGAAAGTTTACAGAAAAGGGAGGCTGTTGAGCTTGACTGCAACAATTTGCGAATCTGATCTTCCTAAAATCAGAGCAATTTATCCTGGTTACGAAAAAATCGATTATGAAATTTTTGCAGGAATGATTGTCATGCAATTAAATATTAACCATATTCAACTGTTTAAAAATTATGCACCAGGACTTTTAAAATATACACAAATGAATTTACAAAATGAGTCAGTTTTGATAATTACTCATATTTTTAACAATTGTTTACTTTCAAGAGCACAAACGATAAGTGCTGGAATGGTTGTAGAAGAAATAAATAACCAACCAGTCAAAACACTACAAGATTTTAGAAGTATAATAAAAAGCAGTCTTGACGATAAACATTTATTAATAAAAACGATGGATACAATATCAAGTTATTCAAGTTCTATTTTTACTGTACTTGCAATGCAAGATGTTATACATGAAGAGCCACAACTTGCTCAAATATATGGTTATCCAATGTCGAATCTATTGTGATTATCTTAGGAGTTGATCCTGGTTGTAGATTTTCTGGCTTTGCAATCTTAAAAAAAGAAAAACAAAAATCTTATTTATTAGATTATGGCTGCTTGACAATGTCGTCTAAGCAGCCACTTGTCCAAAGAATTGGCATTTTCCATGAATTTTTTACAGAAAAAATAATTAAATGGAAAGTGACAAGCATAGCGCTCGAAACTTCTTTTCTAGGAAAAAATGCACAAAATTTTTTAAAGCTTGGTTATTTAAGAGGTATCTTATATTTACTGTGCAACAACTACAGTTTACAACTTCACGAGTTTTCACCTCGAGAAATTAAACTATCGGTAACTGGTTATGGCGCTGCAAGTAAAGATCAAGTTGCAAGGGCAGTTGTCCAATTTTTTCCTGCAATTAAAACTAAAATACCAATTCGTGATGATGTAACTGATGCCCTTGCAATTACTCTATGTGGATTATGGGCCAGCAAAAGATTTAATTAGCAGGAATTTATTGTTTTATCTAATATTTCTATGCAAAACTCTAAGTAAGAAAGCTTTATTAGTTAAAAACTAAGGAGAGTCTTTATGAAAGGTTTGCAATCATTACTGACAGGCAATATTTATAATAACGATAACAATATTTCATTATCTGACTATTTTTATAAATCAATGTATATTGATAAACCATTTACCGATGAAGCTATTTTGTACTTACAAGAAATTTTTTTACAAAATGGTTTTCATTTTTTACAAGTTGAAGATATAGAGTTTAGTAGAACATTAGTGAAAAATTTTTTAAAATCACTTAATTGTCATAATGATATTGCGGCAATAAGTTTAGAAGCTATTGATTGCGATAAAAAAGTAAATAATATTTATCATAATCTTATATTTAATGGTTATATTGACGGCAGGCTCCATAGTGACTTTGAAGAATTTTTTTTGGATCAATGGTTTTATGATTTTCTATGGATCGAAGCTTCTAAAAAATTACTCAACTCATCTTGGATTAATCCATTTTTAAAAAAAATGAAAGAATTGAATTTTGACAAAGAAATTCCAATTTTGATTTTTTTTTATCAAGAATAATCATATTACAAAGATTTTTTAATTTTGAAACTTTTTAAAAAAATAAAACAAAAATTTTAGACTGATAGGGTAATTAGGCTCAAATTTTGAATTTAAGATGAAAGTCATACAAAAGGTATAAATATTCGACAATCATTAAAATCTTTCAATACGGTTAAACCTGAAAAACGTTTTTTGAGTAATAATAAAATTCTAATTTCTAAATGAATAAATAATAATTTTGTCGACACTTAAAGTTTTCACAATTAAAAATCTATAATAGATGTATTTAAATAAAAATATCCGCTCAATTTAGAGCGGATATAATAAAATTCTGATAATGTATATTATGTAAAAAATCTTATGCTTTATTTAAAGGAAAAATCAAAGTTTAGATAAGTTACTTATAAAAATCCATGTTAACTAGATATTAAAACATTTAAAATTAAAAATCAATAAATTAATAATTTTCTTTTATCATTTCTTAAAACTTAATAAATATCCATCAAAAGAATATTTTGATTCTTCATAGCACTCATTGAAGCTACTACTTTCTTTATCGTGCCTATCAAAAATTTTTTTTACTTGGCAAAAGCATTCATCAAAACTCTCTTTTTTAATAAAAAATTGATCCGAATAAAAATTATTACTTATACATAACTTTTTTAATGACCTGTTACTATCTATTTCATCTCTATTTCTTTTTTTACTATTCTCAATATTTTCAAACAAACCACTCTCTTTTACACTATCAATATCCGGGTCAAAGACTTTTTCTCGTAAATAGTCATCTAACCTTTTCTCTCGATCAGTAAGAAAATTTTTAATCTTTTTCTTGCTTCTTACATGTGTTGTACAAACTGTACGAAATTTTCCATCGAGACATTTAACTCTTCTGGAAACAGAGGCAATTTTATTATTGAATAACAATACTAGTGCAAATAAAAATACTTTATACATATCAACTATCTTCTATCTGGAAACTATAATTAAACTCAAGTTTTATCAATTAATCTTTAATTATATATTTTCAATATAAAACATCAATAATAATTGTATTATTTTAGAACATAAGCTACTCTTTCTAGATAATTTCTATTATTAAATATAAAATATTTAATTGAATTATTTTCATAATTATATCTTGGAACTAATGGAAAAATTGACTCTTGTAAATATTTTTTACTATCACTAGTTAAAACCTCTAACGGCACGCTAAAAGAAAAAAGTTTTTCATCACTCCATATACCACTTTTTAAATTAATTTGATGATAAAAAAATTTTATTGCTTTATCATTTTTATCTATAGCTGCTTTATGCGTTAAGTAAAAACCCATAGAATTAGAAGCCATTGTTAAAAACAAAATAGGATCTTTTTGGCTGCTAATAATAGTCAATGATTGCAACTCATCTATTTCTATTTTTTTTTCTTTATTTTCTTGCTCTAACAATAAAGCCACTTTTTCTTCAAAAGAACAACTACCATCAATAAATAAATCTTTTTTCATTAAAGGATATGCAGCGCTTTTTATGGAGTACAAACCATCAACTCTTTCAACATAAAATAACAAATCATCTATTTTTTGAGGGTACAAATAATCAATGCCTTCCTTTTCTAGTAAAATAGAGACATTACCATCAACGCCTATTTGATACAGACCGTAATTGTCACAATATTTCGCACTTGCATAAAAACAAACACTATCTATCCAATGCAGTAAAGTAAAATTATATAGGGGATAGTATAAATCAAGAGACTGGGGGCAACGTTTATGAAATTTTTTGACTCTGATTCTTCCATTATCAATAAAGCTAAAACCACTTTTGTTTGGAAGCAGCCTTACTCCAAATGGAACATAAGAAGAAGAAAGAAGCTTTTCTTTTTTAGTTGTTTTCTTGCTCCATAAAACAACTTGAATGTTACGCCCTTCTTTTTGGTCCATGCAAATAAATCTATCTGAATCTAACTGAGCAACAGGGTAAAAATAATCCTGAGAATATAAAGAAGTGCAGAAAAATAAAATAATGAATTTTAGAAACTTCATAAAACCAACTCCTTTATAAAAAGTATAAAACCTTAATTGTTTATAATTTATAATATTATTAAAAAATAAACCACCGCGGCAACCGAAGTTATCGCGGTGGAAAAAAGGAGAGTAGTAATGAAGCCTAAATTAAAGCGTGCTATCAATTACTTGATTAACACTATAATAATAATACTGTAAATGATCAGAATGTCAATTAAAATAAAAAATAATAATTCAACATTATAAATGATTATTAAGTATCATTATCAATTAGAATATAACAGCCTGGAGCTACTGTCAACAGCCCCAAAATAGAAAAACCCTTTCAAATGGGGCTATTGGATATTTAAAGAGCATTTTTTAGCATTTAATTGCATCAGCAAGTCGTCAAATAGCCCTTTGTTAATAGGTGAGGTAAAAATAAGCTGATTTGAAAGAGTCGAAAGAAATGATATAAGTTTTTTGAGCCTCAATTCGTCAAAATCGGTCATAAAATCGTCCAAAAGCAATGTTGCAAGCCCTTTTTTATCTTGCAAGTGCTGTAATTGAGCTATTTTAAGGAGTAAAACAGTTAATTTCTGCTGTCCTCGTGACGCATAATTTTTACTCTTCTTGTCTTGAAACTTTATCAATATGTCGTCTAAATGGGCGCCAAACAAAGTTCTTTTGCAAGTAACTTCTTTTAAAGAGAATTCATGATCTTGCAAAAAAACAGCTACAGATTTTCCTATTACCTCTTTCTTAGGTCTAAATTCCAGGCAAACTTGTAGTTGTTCATCAAAAATAGTTGTTAACATTACATTAATGCGATTTTCAAAATCTTTGAGTAACTGTATGCGTAATTTATGAATCTCAGCTGTTTTTTGCCATAAAAGCTTGGTCCAAACTACAAAAGAGTCTTTATCAATTTTAAAAGCTCTTAAAAGGCTATTTCTATTATCAAGTACTTTTTTGTACTCTCTAAGCATTTTACCATACAGAGGATCTTGTAATAAAATTGCCTGATCTATAAAACTTCTTCTAACCTCTGGGCCACCTTTAATCAAAAAAAGATCATCTTCTGTTAACGTAATAATACGATAATGATCCATCAACTCTTTAAACGAACTAATATTTTTTTGGTTCAGTTTTACAAGCCGTTTTTTCTTTTCAAAGCCAACTTGCAAACTACAATCCATTCTTTGCTCATTTGTTCCAGAGAAAAAATCTGTTTTTATAAAAAAAGTATCTTTACCAAATTGCAACAAATTGCCAGGAGAATATGTTCTAAAAGAACGAAGATAACAAAGATAATGAAGAGCTTCAAGCAAAGTTGTTTTCCCAACTCCATTTACACCTTGAATAACAACAATTTTGTTATCAAGATCTAACTTTAAGCTATCAAAACAACGAAAGTTTTTTATCTCTATGTGCTTTATGTGCACGACCTACCTTATCTTATATTAGTTATTTGCTGTTGGAGAAACCGGCATAACCAAATAAACCAAGTTGAAATTTTCTGTTTTTGTTTCAAAAATAATTGGTCGAGATGAATCTTTTAAAGAAAATCCAATAGTACTATCAGAAAAAACTTGGAGTCCATTTAATAAGTAAGGAGCATAAAAACGAATATTCATATTTTCACCATCAAATTTTTCCAGCGGTACATTTTCTTCTAGTTTACCAACTTCTTTATTTTGCATAGACACATTCATATAATCAGATGTAAAATCAAATTTTGTAGCAATAAATTGTCCAGAAAGTAAACAAGAAGACCTTCTTAATGTTTTTATAAAATGAGTTCTGTCTACCGTTGCTCCAACAAATCCTTTTTTATCTAAAATTGGTTGATACTCAGGAAATGGATCAACAAGTAATTTTGTAAAAAAGTTAAATGATTCGCCAGAAAAAACTAACTGATTATTGCAAACTCCAAGAAATACATGAGCTGAATTAGAACCTTCCAAAATCTTTTTTAGTTCAAAAATTGCTCGCCTTGGCAGTAACCATTTTTTATCTTGCTCTAATGTATATTTAGATGAAGTAACTTGCGCCAAACAATGACCATCGGTTGCTGTCATTTTAAGCTGATCACCAGAAATCTCTAAATACAAACCGTTAAGAGCTGTGTTTGAATTATTTTGCGGAATCAAAAAAGCAACTTTACTAAGAATTTCAAGCAAAAAAGATGACTCCATTTCCATCAAATTTTCTATGCGCTCTGGAAACGGTGGAAACTCTTGCGCATCTTTAATCTTAAGAGCCAAATTTACTGATCCAGACTTAATCAAAAGTTGATCATTTTTCATGTAAAATTCAATTTCACCATCAAGCTCTTTTACAAAGTCAAAAATTCGACGCCCTGAAACTAAAAAAGATTTTGGCTCTTCGATATCGCTACTTTTGACTAAATAACTTGCTTGTAGACTAATTTCTAAATCTGTACTTTTAAGTACTAATTCTTTGTGCCCGATATGAAATAAAATAGATGTTGTCGTATCAAGTGTCGTACGTTTTGTACAAATAGGTTGCATAGAAGATAGAATTGCCATTAAAGATTTTTGATCTACAACAAATTTATTTTTCATATGATACCTGCCATGTTCAATGTACTAATATTTTTTATTTATAATCCTTCATTAGTATAATAAAGAACAAAAAAATAGAAAGAAAATTAAGACATAATGATTGCTTCGCTCTTAATAAACTGGATTGCCACGCTTCGCTCGCAAAGACGAAAAAAGAATATTTATTTTCTATATACATATGATTTTTTAAATAAGAAAATAACCAAGTAACCTGTCTTTGCGAGCCTATAAAAATAGGCGCGGCAATCCAGTTTATTTTATAATATTTCATTTAAAAACTAAAAAATAAAAAACATCACGAACGTGAATGTTTTTTGTCATAAACTTCACGTAAATAATTTGTATCCAAATGTGTATAAATTTGCACTGTCGATAAATTTTCGTGCCCTAAAAGCAGCTGTAAAGACCTTAGGTCGGCTCCATTTTTCAGCATATGCGTTGCAAGCGAGTGCCGCAACTGATGGGGAGAAATCACTTTATCGCTGCCCGTTTTTTCCCACAGCTCTTTTAAAATAAACCAAAACGACTGACGAGAAATTGGCTTCATTTTGCCACCATAATAAACAGGGAACAAATAATTACCTTTATTATGTTTTTTGCCACCATCTAAAAATTTATGCAAAACATCGGTAATATATTTTTTAAGCAAATCTAAAATAGAATCTGGAATTGGAATATGCCTACCCTTTCCACCCTTTCCTGCAACGGCAAGGACTTTAGAATCAAAATGAACTTGAGAAATAGTGAGTGTTGTAAGCTCTGTAATACGCATACCAGAAACATACAGTAAAAAAAGCATTACCTTGTTGCGAACGCCAATATCTGTTGTATCAAGCTCTGCAACTTGAAACAATTTTTTTAGTTCCAATTCGCTTAAATAACGTGGCAATTTTTTGTCTATTTTAGGGAAATGCAAATCGGTAGCATGATTTTTTGTTCCTAAATATTTGCTTGTGTAAGAAAAAAAAACCTTTAAAGAAGAAATTTTGCGAGCCATAGTACGAGCACTAAGATTCAGCTCTTTTAAATGGTACAAAAAACTTTTAACCTGCTCAGCTGTACAACTTTCAACAACTGCCTTATGAGTAATATGTAAAAAAGTAATCAGTTGCTTAATGTCCCGTTTGTAAGCATCAAAGGTATTTTTAGAAACTCGCTTTTCTGTAAGTAAAAATGTTTCAAAACGCATCAATGCCATACTCATTTTCTACTCCCCAACTGTGTTTATTCAGTACTATAATTTTACTTTTTTAAAAAAATTTTTTACATTTTTTTGATCATATTTCTTTTTATTAAGAATTTCTGTTAATTTTCCCATTACTTTACGAAAATTAACAGGATTAAATTTTAAACCTGTTGTATTTGTACTTAAAAAATAAAACAAAGCTACCAAAAAAGGTTTTTTCATGACTTTATCCTTATCTAATATTAATATGCCTTTGCTACAAGTACATCTGTTGCACTTTCTTTGCTACAATTAAAGCACTCTTTTTTTGTTTGTTCTTCAAGCAAGCAGCGTGTAAATGCCTGATATTTTTTCAGCTCTTGCTCACATGCTGGATTTAAACACCACCCTGTTTGATAAAATCCACCATCATCTTTCATTTGTTTGCCAAAATCTGCAAGTTTTTCTACTTGGTGCCAATTGTCTTGCATACGCTTTTTTGCATTTTCAAACATTGCTTGTTGCATTTGCTCAAGAAGTGTTACAACATACGACTGAACATCATCAAAATTGACAGATTTTTTCTCTGAGCTGATACGATCAGCGATAACAACTTCATTTTTTTCAAGATCACGAGGGCCAACTTCTATTCGTACAGGAACACCTTTTACTTCCCATTTATAAAGCTTAGATCCTGGAGACTTGCTGATATCATCATCAACAAAAACTTTAATATTTTTGTTTTTTAACTGCTTTTCAAGTTCTGAAACTTTATCAAGCACACTTAAGTTGTCTGCATTTTTCTTTAAAAATGGAACAATAACAACCTGAATTGGTGCTATTTTTGGAGGAAGCGCTAACCCTTTTTGATCACCATGAACAAGAACCAAAGCACCGACAAGGCGTGTTGTTACACCCCAACTAGTTAAATATGGATAAGCAAGTTTCCCTTCTTTATTTTGAAATGACATATCAAACGTTTTTGCAAAATTTTGAGATATTAAATGAGATGTACCCATTTGCAGCGCTTTGCCATCTGGCATCAACGCTTCAAACGTCAACGTTTTATCTGCTCCTGGAAATTTTTCTGCCTCAGATTTTGTACCTTGTACAACAGGAATTGCCAAATAGTTTTCTGCTAAATTCACGTATTCTTGCATCATTATTTCAGCCTCTTTGTTGGCTTCTTGTTGTGTTTCGTGCGCAGTGTGCCCTTCTTGCCAAAAAATTTCTGTAGTTCGCAAAAAAGCACGTGAGCGCATTTCCCAACGAACAACATTGGCCCATTGATTAATTTTCATCGGTAAATCACGCCAAGAACGGATCCAACGAGCAAACATATAATGAACCATAGTTTCTGACGTTGGTCGAATTGCAAGCGGTTCTTCGAGCTTTTTGCCCCCAGCATGGGTTACAATTGCAAGTTCTGGAGAAAAACCTTCTACATGTTCAGCTTCTTTTTCAAAAAAAGATTGTGGTATTAATAAAGGAAAAAGAGCATTTTGATGACCAGTTTCTTTGATTCGTTTGTCTAAAACAGTTTTTATATTTTCCCATAAAGCATTACCATAAGGACGGATAACGATGCAGCCACGTACAGGTGATTGATCTGCAAGCTCGGCTTGATAAATAACCTCTTGATACCATCCTGCAACATCATTTTTAATATCTGGCAACTTTTTATTCATAACAACTATTTTTTCCTTAAAAATCTGATAAAATCAACACAATCAAGAATATCATGAGTATGAAATAAAGTAAAAATAAGGAAAATAAATGAAAAAAATAGCTATTGTTTTGACGCTGTTAATCATTAACAACTGCTTTCCAATGAAAAGGCTAACTTATTTAACTAAATCTAAACCAAAAGAACTATCAACCCTTACACTTCGACATTACTCCCCAAATAGCCTTCAGAATGAAGTCAATAACTTAAATGTAAAAACAAACGAAGAATTTAAAGAAAATGTTAAAAAAATTGAAAAATTAAAAGAAAAATTCGAACCATTTATTATTTCTCCTTGTTATATAGGTTTTCATCTTCTTCCATATGGAGGTGCTATATGCTCAGTACTAGGCAATATTGACGGGCTACTTAAAGTCACCCTTGTAAGTGTATCTTGTGCAGGAATTGCACTAACAGCATCTACAATAAAGCACATTTCTGCAACAACTTATAAAGATATTCTCGATAAAAGAACGCATAAAAAATATAAACAAACATTACAAAAAATAATAACACAAAATCATAAAAACAGTTCTGAACAATTATAAGGAGAATCGTGAAGAAAATAATTATTATTTTGATGCTACTCACCATTAACAACTGCTTTGCAATGAAGAAATTACCAGAAATGATTCCTAAAGTTTCTCATAAAGCCCTAATTCCTTGTACAACATTAAAAAAAATCAAAAAAATAAACACCGAATTTACAGATCAAGAGCTTAAAATTATCGGCAAAATTATTAAAAATAATGAAAAATTAGCTTATAAAGAGTGTAAAATAGGAAACGCAATAGGAGCTTCGATAATGGGTACAGGGTTTATTTCTGGTGCAACAGGAATGACATCACATCTTTTGGACTACAACTACCCCTACATAATTCCAAACTATATACCAGTTAATGCTTACGCAATCTCTTTATTGTCTATATTTTTAGGTAGTTTAGTATCAACGGCATATGATCAATTAGACTATGAAGAAGAACTCAATAAAAAATATGGAATAACACCAAAAATTGTAAAACAATATGAAAGTTTTATGAACAATAAAAAGCTAAAAGCTACACTTGAAAATCATAAAAACAGCTCTGAACAACTATAAAATATAGGTAATTTCATTCTTAATAAACTAGATTCTCACGCTTGACTTGCAACGACGGTACAGAAACTAAATATATGAATCCTAGCAAAGCTTCAATAATACTTAATAAAAGCACTATTGAAGCTTTGCTTTTTCTATTAAAACCCTTTTAACCCCCATAAAATAATTACATTTTGGATAAAATACATATATTTTTTTAACAAATATTTCTTATTTGTTTTTCATTTTATTGATTTTTCTTGCAAAATTCTTGTACTTTAAAACTAAGCACAAATATTTACATCTGATGACAGTGTAATTTTTGAAATGAATACTACGTCCAAAGTGAAAACTAAAGACAAGTGAAAAAGTTAGATTTTAGACGTCTAATAAAAAGGAGATAGCAATATGGCTATTAAAAAGAAAAAAACTGCCGCTAAAAAGCGTGTTGTTAAGAAAAAAACAACTGCTAAAAAAAGAGTAGTTAAAAAGAAATCGACTGCTAAGCGCAAAACAGTAAAACGCAAAACAACTGCTAAAAAGCGTGTAGTTAAGAAAAAGACTACTGCTAAAAAAAGAGTAGTTAAAAAGAAATCAACTGCTAAGCGTAAAACAGTAAAGCGTAAAACAACTGCTAAAAAGCGTGTTGTGCGTAAAAAAGCTGTTAAGCGTAAAGTAGTTAAGAAAAAAGCTGTAAAGCGTAAATCAGTTAAAAAATCAGCAGTTAAGCGTAAACCAGCTAAAAGAAGAATGAAAAAGCGCCCTATGCGTCGAGCTAAAAAAAGATAATCATTCTTTTTAAAAAAATTAACAGGCGGATTGTAAATTTTACAATCCGCCTGTTTTTTATAGTCAATTTAAATTCTATTGTTGTTGAAACTTAATCATAACATCTGATAATTTTTTACTATTTTCTATAGCTTGTGGGTCATTATTAGGTTTTTCATATTCACATATAAAATAATGATTATCCTCCTCTTTATCAGAAACCGAATCGCATGGATCAAAATTACAAATAAATTCTACTCTGCTTTCAATATCTTTAGTATCATCATGATCAATACAAGTACCGCCTTTTATATACAGATGTTTAATTTTTTTATATCCATAATTCAAAAATTTTATTTCTTCAATAAAATCTATATGCGGCTTTATTGATTTCCACAATTGAAATCGACCATTATCGTTTTCTTTTAATATCTCAACATTATTGTATAAACAAAAATTTTCAATAAGAGTTTCTCCATCATCACTATCTTGACATTCTCTCTGTGAGCATGAATCTGATTCTATAACAAAAGCACGTAAAGACCCATAGTAAGATTCAGGGTGTTTTTTCATAGAAAATAATTTATTACCAAAAACTAACAAACTCAATAGTAATAATTTTTTCATGATATTTATTTAATAAAGCCTTTTTTAAGTTCATCTTGGTGAAAAATATACAGACCGAATAAAACAATGACACTTGTTGCAAAAAATGCCCAACCAACCGTTTCTCCTAAGAAGAACCAGCCGTAAACAGCAGTAAATAACGGACAAATAAAGCCTGCAAAAGAAACAAAAGTTGCAGTATAAGAGCGAAGTAAAAATCCATACAAATTATAACAAATAAAGTTTGCAATAATTATAAGTAGCCCTGTATAACCAACAACTGTGAGTAAATCTGTCGTAAGACTGCCTGAAGTCATAAGTAATTTTGGCGCACCTTCGACTGCAAGTGAGGCAAACATAGATAAAATACCACCAAAAAACATTCCAATTCCGTTTGCAAACACTGGTGAATAATCATCTTTGTCTACAAGTTGCTGCATAATAATCCAACCGTAAGCACCAGAAAAAACAGAAACTAAAAGAACTATCTCTGCCCACGACATAAAGCCAACTGCAGAAGTTTCAAAATTTTGGCCCATTAAAATTGGTAAAAAACCTAAAAACCCGATTACAAGACCTGCAAACTGTTTTTTTGTTATTTTTTCTGTAAACAAAATATAAGAAAGAAGTGCTGTTACAAACGGCATCAAGTTAAAGAATAAACATAATTTTGCAGAACCCATACGGCCAAGCGCCCAGAATTCACAACAGAATGTAAGAAAGATGTGAAAAAAAGCAAGACCTGCAAATAACAAATAATCTTTTTTCTTTATACAAAAAGAATCACGCTTGAATAAATATTGATAAGCAAGCAAACAGCCGCCACCGACTATCATTCGAACGCCAATAAAAAATAGTGGATTTAAATATGACATAATAACTTTACCAATGGTAAAAGTACTTGCCATTAACATATATAAAAATATAACTAAAAACATAAATATAACCTTCTTTATAATTAGATAAAATTTGACAGTAACTATCTTATATAAATAGCTACTATCAAATTTTATTTTTATTCAATTATTACGCATTCTCATCAACAATGCGAATTTTTTCTACTTTAACAGCTTTTCCTGTTGCAATATTAATATCCATGCATACGCCAGACATTACAAACGGAGCGCTATCATCAACAATAAACTTAACTGGCATTTGGGTTCTAAAATTATGAATAATAGACTCTTTTTGCATACCAATCATAGAATTAAGTGAACCTACCATACCAAGATCGGTAATGTACCCTGTGCCTTGAGGTAAAATTCTTTCATCTGCTGTTTGAATATGAGTATGAGTTCCTACAACACCACTAACTTTTCCATCAAGAAAATAACCAAGTGCCATTTTTTCTGAAGTAGCTTCTGCGTGAACATCAACAAAAATAATATTTGTTTTATGCTGCAAATATAAAAGCAAAGACTCCATTGTTTTAAATGGACAATCAACCTTGTCACGCATAAATGTTCGACCTTGAACATTGACAACCGCAACCGTTTTGCCTTTACAACTGAATGTTGTTACTCCAACTCCAGGGCAACCATTTGGATAGTTTGCAGGACGAATAAGATCGTTATTTTCTGCCAAATAAGAATAAATTTCTTTGTTATACCATATATGGTTACCAGATGTAACAACATCAACATGATTGTGCTTAAAAAAGTTAACAATTTTAGAAGAAATACCACGTCCTTGCGAACCGCTATTTTCTCCATTAACAATGATTCCATCGATGTTAAGCTCTTGTTTTAACCGTCCAATATGTTTTTGAAACATCTCTCGTCCGGTTTTACCAACAACATCACCTATTAAAAGTATTCGCATTGTGTTCATATTATCTCGCATACTCAATTGCACGTTTTTCACGAATTACATTTACTTTTATCTGGCCAGGGAAATTCATTTCTTCTTCTACTTTTTTGGCAATATTGCGAGCAAGTTCTTTTGCTTGTTCATCTGTTAATCTATCTTCTTGTACAATAATTCTAATCTCTCTACCAGCTTGAAGCGCATATGCTTTTTTAACGCCTTCAAAAGACGAAGCAATTTCTTCTAACTTAGAAATTCGTTTTAAGTATGTTGTCAGCGTTTCACGACGAGCTCCTGGGCGTGATGCAGAAATAGTATCTGCAATAACAACAATAGGAGAA
Source organism: uncultured Pseudomonadota bacterium (assembly GCA_964647685.1). Classification (GTDB taxonomy): domain Bacteria; phylum Babelota; class Babeliae; order Babelales; family Vermiphilaceae; genus CAZYJE01. Next base: position 95,438 of record CAZYJE010000006.1, read on the forward strand.
TAAATAGACTCAAAAGGAACCTCTTCATGGTGAGCTGCAATAGCATTGACAATCATTGGGTCTTCGCCACAACGTCTTGCAACATCAGCACCAATTTGAGCATGAGGTCCTTCAACCTCTGCAGACATAGATTTACCAATATCATGCAAAAGTCCAGCACGAAGTGCTTTTTGACCATCAAGGCCCAACTCTTCTGCAACCATGCGAGCAAAAATACCAACTTCTTTAGAGTGTGCAAGCACATTCTGAGAAAAGCTGGTTCTAAAATGTAATTTTCCAAGCATAGTAACAATCTCTGGAGAAAGCCCCTGCAAGTTAAACTCTATTAATGTATTATTTCCGTATTCTTCTATAATTTCATCTATTTCTTTTTCGCAATCGGCAACCATTTCTTCTATACGAGTTGGATTAATTCTGCCATCTGCTATTAAACGTTCTAATGAACGACGAGCAATTTCTCTTCGTATCGGATTAAAACCTGAAATCGTTATAATTTCTGGAGTATCACCAATAACAAATTCCATTCCTGTTGCCATTTCAAGAGATTTAATATTTCGGCCTTCTTTTCCAATAATGCGGCCTTTCATTTCATCACTTGGCAAATGAACAACACCAGAAGAATGAGTTGTTACATGATCAGCTGCATATCGCTGCATTGTTGTGACAATAATTTCTTGTGCTTTAGATTTTGCTTTTTGTTGTGTTTCAAGTTCAACTTTTTGCAACCATTTTTGATTTGTCAACTTAACTTCAGACTGAAGCGTATCAAGCAACATATCTTTTGCTTGCTGTTGAGTCATGTTACTAAGTTGTTCTAATTTTGTAACAAGTTCTTTATAAAAATTTTTTAACTTGTTACCTTCGATGCGAAGTTCGTCTTCTGTTCTTAAAAGCGTACGCTCACGTTGCTGTAATTCTTGACGCTTGTTGTCGACAAACTGTTCATTTTTTTGAATTTCTTCACGCTTTAAAGCAAAACGTGACTTTAGCCTTTCAAATTCAAGCTTTTCTTCGCGAACTTCTTGCTCAAACTCATTACGTTTTCTATATACTTCATCTTTTACTTTCAGCAAAACTTCTTTTCGCTCTGCTTCTATCTCTCTTTTTATATTATGTAATTTTGTTTGAGCATCTTGAAAAAGAGTATTTGCTTTTACCATTTTTTGTTTTGCATACATAAAAACCAGCGCAGCGCCAATTAAAACTATTGCATTAATTAATAAACCTATTGCAATCATAATTTTTCCTAATTTTTCTTTATCAAAATGTATTAAGGCATAAAAAAAATTATGCCATAACTAATGTTGGCATAATTTTAAAAATAAAAAATAAGGCATAACAATTATACATATTAAAAAAATAAAGAGTCAAAACGTATGTACATTTAAAGACTTATATCTACTAGATAAAAATACTACATAATTGTTGATATTTTTTTCTCTATATTATCAATAAAACGCGTACATAAATCTTTATTTTTTGACAGAGAATTTTCTGATTTAATCAACAGCTCTGTTAATTGCAAAGCTGCCAAAACTGCAACTTTTTTTTTATCAGTTATCGCCATTTTTTCAGAGATCTCTCGCATCAAAGAATCTAGTCTTAGAGTAACGCGCACAATATGTTCTTCACCAGCATCACTTTTTAAGGAATATTGATCACCAAAAATATGCGCTTCATACCTTTTTTTTGTAACATTCATATTAACTATCTCTAATTTTCATTTTCAACAAGAGAATCAATATTTTTTATAAGGTCTTCTATTGCAATTTTAGTATCAACTTTTTCTTCATGCAAAGTTTCCACTGTTTTACTATTTGTCTGTACAGAACCTTCAAGCATCTTCAGTTCTTCATGTAAAGAGGCAATATCTTTTTGTAAAGCGTCACCTTCTTTAACTAATTGCATATTTTTTGCTTCAAGCTCTTCATTTTTCTTTTTAAAATTACTACTTTCTTCCCTTAGATTCTTAACAAGATCGACTAAAACTGCAATTTTAGCTTCTAAAACCTTTAGAGTATCCATAAGGCTCCCCTTTTTTAACTTATTTAATAACTTGATGAAAGTTTAATAAGTTGCCTCAATACTTGTCAAGTAGAGTCTAGCCTTTTGCTAAATTAGCTAAGTGGGTAAATACTTTTGGTTCAAAAACAGCTATTTGGCTTAACATTTTTCTATTAAGAAGAATGTTTGCTTTTTTAAGACCATGAATAAACTTGCTGTAAGATAAACCGTTTTGAACAGCTGCAGCACCAATTCGAGTAATAAAAAGTCCACGCATGTCACGTTTCTTTAATTTACGACCAGTAAATGCAAATGCCATTGCACGAAGCAATGTTTCTTTAGCACGTTTAAAAACGTTTTTACGTTGTCCCCAAAAACCTTTTGTTTGCTTTAGTAAGCGTTTATGTCTTTTACGAGTTACGACACCTCGTTTTACACGACTCATAAGATGAACTCCAATTCTTTATTATTTCAACGATTGAATAATCCTTAACTATAAGGAATTAATTTAACTATATTTTTATGATCAGCTGCAGAAATATACGCTTTTTTACGTAAATTACGCTTTGTTTTTCTTGATTTTTTTGTTAACAAGTGACGTCTAAACGCTTTACCACGTTTTATAAGACCGCTTCCTGTCTTTTTAAATCTTTTTTTACTTGCTGAATGTGTTTTCATTTTTGGCATATATGTCCTAGCTCTATTTATCTTTTAAGTAATAAATCTTAGACCAAAATTGACCCATCTTAGATTCTTTTTCTATAACTAATTTATTCAAAATATCATACTCTCTGAATGTATCATCAATCTGAGTAAACATTTCAGCTCCACGTGCTGCTCTTGTTGCCATTTCTCGGCCTCTAAACATAAGAGTAATTTTTAAATATTTACCTTTTTTTAGAAATTCAACACCACGCTTCATTTTTGTATTATAATCATGAATGCCAATTTTAGGGCGCAACTTAATTTCTTTAACTTGCACAATTTTTTGGCGCTTTTTAGACTCTGTTAATTTCTTTTTTTTGTCATACAAAACTTTGCCAAAATCCATAATTTTAGCAACAGGAGCATCCTGTTTACCTTTGTCAGACATTTGAACAAGATCAAGCTGAGCATCTATAGCCATTTGTAATGCTTTATCACGAGAGACTAAACCCAAATTTTCACCATCTTTGGCTATTAATTGAACATTAGATGCTTTAATTTGATCATTAACCAACATTTTAGGTTGTTTTGAAGCTCTTTTATCTTTCAATTGAATAACTACCTTTACTATACTAGCACTTAAACTAACTATACATTTTTTTATGATACCATGTTTTTACTTAAATGTATCACTTCTTTAACTTTTTTTGTTATTTCTTCTGTGATATCTACATTGGCTTTCAAGAATTTAAGAACTTGTTCTCTTCCTTGCCCAATCTTACCATCTTGATAAGAAAACCATGACCCTGATTTTTTAATCACTTCAAAATGAAGAGCCGCATCTAAAAGATCAAGCTCTTTACTCAAACCTTCATTAAAAAGCAAATCTAACTCAACTTTTCTAAATGGTGGAGCCATTTTATTTTTTACAACTTTAACACGAACTCGATTTCCAAAAAGTTCATCTCCACGCTTAAGCGATGCAATACGACGAACATCAAGCCTTAATGAAGAATAAAACTTTAAAGCATTTCCACCACTTGTTGTCTCTTTATTTGCAAAAGCCATGCCACCAATTTTATGGCGCAACTGATTAATAAATATCAATGTTGTTTTTGATTTATGAACAACAGGAGTTAATTTTCTAAGCGCCTGCGACATCAAGCGAGCTTGAAGACCAACATGAGTGTCGCCCATATCACCTTCCAGCTCAGCTTTAGGAACCAAAGCCGCAACCGAATCGATAACAATAACATCAACTGCTCCTGAACGAATCAACATCTCTGCAATATCAAGAGCCTGCTCTCCATAATCTGGCTGAGAAATAATTAAATCATTAATATTGATACCCAATTTTGCAGCATGAGCTGAATCTAAAGCATGTTCAGCATCTATAAACGCGCAAATACCGCGATTTTTTTGTGCTTGAGCAATCACGTGTAAAGATAATGTCGTTTTACCAGAAGCTTCTGGTCCAAAAATCTCTACAACTCGTCCTCGCGGCAACCCACCTATTCCTATAGCCTCATCAATCAAAATTGACCCAGAAGAGATAGCTTCAACATTTGCATGAGAAGACTGACCCAACAACATAACAGCACCATTTCCATACTGCTTATCTATTTGAGCAAATGTTACTTCCAGTGCTTTCTTTTTAAATGTAACAGCAGAATTTTCTTCTTCTGTTACGGTTTTAGATTTTTTATTAATTTTTTTTATAACATCTTTCATGCTAACTACCTATTTGCCTAAGAAATATCGAAGAATTTACCTTAATTGTAGCATTTTCAACTAAAGAAGCAATGAAAGAACTAACCAACTGCCCAGCATATTCTGACTGCAATCTTTTCTTCATTTCTGTATATTTTTCTTTATATTCTTTCTGGTTGAACTTCTCTACTTGGCTAACCTGAATAAGATATCCATCAAATTCTGATTGATAACTATCTAAACTACCAGCTTTTTCAAGATTCATCATACGATCAACTGGATAACCTTTTTTTCTATAGCTATCAATATTTGGAGTGTCAGATTTTTTCAAAAAACTAGTCTCGTCAATCATGATCGTAAATTGCTTTTTAAGATCAAGAAACGTAGTACCGCTTGCAACCATTTGTTTTGCTTTTTTCAAGTCTCTTGCAAGAGCTTTTGCAGCCTTAACTTCATAAAGGTCTTTTAATACCTGATCTTTAATGACATCAAATGTAGGAAGATGTCGTTTTATAATTTCTGATGTCGTTACTAAGTACCCTTTGTTATCTTTAATATAAAAAGTAAACTCTTCCTCTTTTGTTCTAAATAAAGAGCGACTGAGTTCATCTTGTTTATTTCCTTGTAAAGCTATCGAGGTAACTTTTTTTGATCTTTTTAAAACAGAGCTATCAACTAATTTATTAGAAACTACTGCTTTTTGCATATCTTTATAGAACATTTTAGAAAAGTTCTTTTTAATAATTTCTTCTTTAATTTGATCTTGAACTTCAACAAGTGGTCGAACAGTTGCAACAGTTTTTTTAACTCGCTGAACAAGGGCAAAGCCTTTTTCTACCTTTATAACCTTAGAAATGTCGCCATCTTTTTTTAAAACAAAAGAAGCCCTATCTAAAGAGTACTCATGGGTCCCGCGTGAAAATTCTGGCATAAGTCCACCATTTTTGGCACTATCTTTATCGCTTGAAAGCTCTTTAGCTTTTTCTGCAAATAGAGTTGGATTTTTTAAAAGTTCTAAACGAATCTGCTCCGCTTTTTTAAGCACATCAGATGAGTCAGCTGGTTTTGCTGCAAATAAAATTTTACGAACTTGTACCATCGCAGGTGTTTTTACAAACTTTTTATATTTATTTGCATTATAATGAGCCTGTATACGATCAGTATCAACTTGCACATTATAGTTTAAAGGGTCAAACTCCCAAACTTTACCTGCTCTTTTTTCTGCAACCAAGTATTTTTTATGCTTTTTATTCTGCTGATTATAAAAATCTTCAACTTCTTTATCTGCAATTTTTTCTAGCTTAGCAGCTTGTAAGTACGTATTGAAATCAAATAAAGCAACCGAAAATTTTCGAGCTAAGTACTGCTTAGAATAATGTTGCTTTACAATAAAATCTGGTACATATACAGAGCCAACGATCATTTGCAATGCAGCTTTTCTTTGTAAAAGCTTTTCTACATAAAGCTCAAATTCTTGAACCGAAAAACCTATATTTTTTAAATGTTTTTTAAATAAACTATTTTTTATTCCTGTTTTTTCATCAAAAGCATAATGCGGTACAAAATCAAAAAGCTCTTGGTATACGAAAAGCGGATTTGACAAATTATTCTTAATAAATTCATCACTCAAATGTATATCCAAATCCGATGCAAGCTGGTTCATTAACTCCTGATTGGTTAACTCTTGCAAAGCAAGCTCTCTAGAATCTAAACTTTTCCCCTGTGCTTGGAATAATAAATCAGCATATTTACCATATTGCTGGCGAAAATAGTTTATTCTATTTTTTTGAACATTCTCATTAACCGTAAATAAGTTATAAGGAATTACTCTATCATTTACTTTTGCAACCCAAAGGCCAGTAGAAAGTTGTTGAAATAGTGCTGGCAAAGAAAAAAGTCCTCCAAGGGCTGCCAACATAACTAATGAAAAAACTTTTACTACTCTTCCTTTTACAATCTTTCTTATCTGCGTAATCATTAACCTAAACCTTCTTATCTTGATGTTAATTGTATTAACACTGTACTATACGAACACCTTTTAATCTTTCTTCTGTTGAAATTGTATCAACTAACGTACAAAGATCATTTTTGTCATTAAAATTTTTTGTAATTACTTGATACCACTTAATAGACTTTCCAGCAGAAGATTTGCTATTTCTATTTTTAACAATAACTTCTATATGTTTTTTTTGTAATTTTTGTGCAAACTTATTGGCAGCTCGTTTTGTACCAAAACCAATCAGCTCTGCATAATAATGAGTTTCATCTTGGACTTCGTTGACTTGATTATTGCCTGCTTGCTCCTTTGCTTCAAGACTAGAAACAAGAACAGTTGAATCTTTTACAACTTTATCTTTTTCTTTCTCGTTAAAAGCCGTTACAGCTTCTTGAATAAAAGAGTTTTCTTGTTTTAAATCTTTTTCTACATTTTTATCTGTATACAAAGAGCACATAGAAGAATAAATTGTATCAGAAAGAGCTTCTTGCTCTATTTTTTTACAAAATTTCTCTACAGCCTTTTTCTTGCCTAAAAAAAAGCCCGTAATGAAAATAAAAAAACATAATCCAACCAGCCCTGAAGTTAAAAAACTTATGTACTTATCGTTAAAAAAAATACCGGACTTAGAACTGCAAATACATTTTTTTACGCGAGAAAATTGATTTTTTTCTGTTGATTTATCATTAAATGATTGCATAAAACTCACTTTTTTAAAATTAATTTTAATCTTTCTGACAGTTGCTTTAGATATAAAGAAAGACCCAATAAAGTCAAGTTGATTGAGTAAATTTTAAAAAAGTTTTTATCACCAAAAATCTCTTGATTACTAGAAAAAAGTTGCTTTGAAAAAGAATTCCAAAATGTATGCTGACGCTTTGCATAATTGCGAGTCTTTTTTTGGATTAAAGATATGGCGGCATTAAGAGATTCATCACTTTTATCGCCTAAGCAATAATCAAGCAAAATGTCGTACCCTATTATTTTTTTTTCATACAAAAAATCTTGCCACATAGTTCCACAAATGCTTTCAACTTCAGTTATCCATCCATCATTAAGCATAATATTTGTTCTATAGTTAATTCTATCGTATAACTGTTTTCTTTCTCGAGTTAAAAAAACAAGTTCATAATTAAATGGTGGGTCATAAACTGGAACCATCGATGAAGGTTTTGCTCCAGTTTTTTGCCAAAGAAGCAAAGCCCTTTCTAGCCTATAACGATCATTATAGTCTATTTGCTTTGCACGCTTAGAATCAATTTCATGCAATTTGTCCCATAACTGAAACGTCTCAAGATTATCAAAGTCTATTTTTTCAGAATTTTTATTAATAGAATTAACAATAATTGGAGGATAAAAAAGTGACTTTAAATAAAAACCAGAACCTCCAACAATGACAGGAAGATTGCCCCTGCTTGAAACTTCATCAACTTTTTGACAAATAAGTTTACGATATTCAGCAACAGTAATGCTTTTTGGTTGATCAATAATATCAAACAAATGATGAGGAGTTTGATAATTTTTCCAGTCTGGCTTTGCAGTTCCAATAGTAAAAGGTTTATAAAATTGGCCAACATCGCCATTAATAATTTCTAAAGAAACTTCTTTTGCCAAATCATCAACGAGACTGGTTTTGCCAACGCCTGTTGGACCATAAACAATAAAAACAAAGGGCTTATTTTTTAACGTATTTTTTTTAGTCATTATAATTTTTTAATCAATAGTTAAAAAAGGACCCCCAAAATAGAGATCCTTTTTATTATTTTTTATTACAAATTAATAGTTACATCATTTGAGCCTGAGGTGCATGTGGTTTTCTTGCTGTAGAAAAAAATGCACGCAATTGTTGAATTGCTTTATCTTCTTCAACACTTTGAGCAAGTGAAATTTCTTCAACCAACAAAGACTCTGTTTTATCAAGTAAACTTTTTTCACCAAACGATAACTCTTTTTGTATAGAAATATGCTTTAAATCACGATAAATCTTACAAATTTCATTAATATCACCAGTTCGTAGCTTACACTGATATTCTTTATTTCTTTTGTTCCAATTATTAATTGTTACATTAAAATTTTCTTTTACTGGTTGAGACAGTATTTTAAAAGCAGCTTGAATATGAGCGTCAGAACTTAACCTTCGAACACCAACAGCATTTAACTTCGACATTGGCACCAAAATAGTCATATCTTTGTTGATAAATCTAAGCTCAAACAGATGCATAACCGAACCTGCAACTTGTTTTTCTACAATTCTTGTTATTTCTGCAACACCATGGCCTGCATAAACAATTTTTTCATTCAAAGAGAACATGAGAACTCCCTTTTTTTGTGAAAATTAAATTATTTAATCATCACTTATACTCATGTATCAATAAGTATATACCGAAAAAGATTTATTACAAAAATCAGAAAATAGTCAACCCAAAAAAAAGATTTCTTTTCATATCAATACAACCTTCCCAACTCTTTGCAATCCCAAAAATGCCAACGCTTATATTCTTTTATTTCACTTCCCATATCTTCTAACAAGCTTTGTATTTCAAAGCAATTATTTAATCGGCTCAATCGTTTTTCTCTTGGCTTCATTGGATCTATATAACACTGCTTAACCATCACCTCTAACAATAATTTTAATTTTTTTAATTTTTCATCATGATCTTGATATTTACTATCTTTACTCTCAACTGGAGGATCAATTAAGCAGAAATTAATTTCATTACTCAACAAAAGAACTAGCCCCAAAAACAAACTCACTTTTTTCATAATCACCCTTTTTGATTTATAACCGAGATTATAATAATCTATATATATAACCTATTTTTCAACATAAAATTTAAATTTTAATGAAAACAATTTCTCAACAACTAAAAAAAAGTCTCCGATGGACAAGTATCGAAGCTTTTTTGTACCAAACTATTTTATTTGTACATCAAATTTTTCTTTTTCAAAAAACTTCTGAACAAACGTACGGACAAATTAGTATTATTTTTTCTTTAATATTTCTTGCAACAACAGTTGTATCACTTGGCCTTGATCAATCTATAGGGCCATTTTTTGAAACTATCAAGCAATCGAAAAATAATTTTAAATCTTTTTTTATAACACATATTTGCTCACATTTTTTTATTTCTATCACTCTTGCTACATTCTTTACGTACATAATATCTTTATTTTTTCCAAAAATTTTTTTAACAAACAAATACCTTCTGTTTTTTATTCCATTTATTATTGTAGGGCAAAGCTTTTACAAAATAATCAAACCATTTTTGTATCTTTTATTTTATAATCGAGCACTGGCTTTTTTACAAGCAAGCAGCATTATACTCTACACAGCTTTTGTATGGATCCCTTACTTTTATGGATATAAAATTTGTGTAATGCAAACAGTTGCACCAATGGCACTTATTTCAATCGTGCCTTCAGCAATTATACTTTGTATTCTTTACAATTTTTATAAAAAACTACCAGAAAAAGATACTGCCACCCTACCAAAATCTTTTCATAAAAAAATAATAGCTTCTCGATTCTTTACCTATTTAACGCAAATAAATAAACTACTTTTTTCTAACAACTTTTTAGTTCCGCTCATTGCACTGTATTTTGGACACCAACAAGCAGGAATTTTAAAGTTTATTAGCCACATAGCACGTTATATCTCAAGCCTTTTTAGAACAATTTTTGGAAACATTAGCCAGTCTTTATTTGCGGCAACAAAAAATATGCAAAACTCTATAAAAAAAGAAGTTTTCACATCACTTTTTAACAAACTAATAAATGTTTTTTATATGTTAGGAATTTTTTCATGTATTAATTACAATAAAATTGTTCACTTTCATACAAACACCATTAACTTACCAATAACATATTGCTATCTTTTTTTATTTATTATTATTTCAGAAAATTTATTTACTGTTTATGAAAAATGGTTCATAAATGAAGAAAAAGCACATTTTGTTTTTATATTTAATGTGCTTTTTAGCGTTCTTACAGTAGCTTCTATTACAATACTTACGACTTACAACACAGTCTCATCACTGTACGGCATTTTAAACATTATTGTAGTAATTAGAGCTTTATTATTTTTATTTATTATAAATATTTTACAGTTAAAGAAAAAAGATATTGCATCTGTAAAACTAAATTATATGCTTGCAACCCTTTGTTTTTCTGGGCTCTTTTTTATACTGTTTTAGGCAACATATTTTGACTATTACTATTTTTTATCTGAACATACAGCTTTAATAACTTTACAACAACAAACGATGTCAAAACGGGCGCAAGCCACCAATATTTTTTCATCCAAGTTGACCATGACATATTTGAGCGTAGTTCGTATTCAATAAGTAAAGGTTCCAAATCTTTTGTGCAAAGATCTATAACATCTAAAATTTCTTTCAGCGGCAATTTATTTAAAAGATTGTAAAGCTCTTGATAGTTTTCAAATGATGTCTTTCGAATTGATATATCTGAAAAAGAAATAATCGAATACTGAACAGTTGCAATACAAATTAAAAGCTCTTTTAAGAAAATACCATTATAGACATTGCCATAATGTTCAACTTCTTGCCATAAACTCACTAAGGGTAAAAAAGACTGTTTTTCTACTACTTTTTCTATTGTTTTTTTTAAAAGTGGACTCGAAATTTTTCCTATAATATCGTTTAAAAATTTTATAGAATCTATGTTTTTATTATTTTTTAGTATAAATGATTTAATTTGTTCAATTGGCACAGCTAAACGCTTTAAAATATAAAAACGCAATGCCAATATTTCTGCATCCACAGATTGCTCTAAAAACGATTTATAACAAGAATTGTGCACAAAAGAACATAACAGATCTTTTTTCAAACTGCTTTTTTTAATTTTTTTTGAAAGAACAGACGATATTATAAAAATTACTTTTGTAAATTCTTGAACAAACAGAGTATCGTTTAAAGCTTTAAACGAAGAAAACTCGTGCCATACGTAAAGCAAAGGATCTAAACTTTGTATTTTTTTTGCATCCTGCAAAGCATTTTTAATCACTAAATGCTTAAAAGGCTCATCATGTAGCGAAGAAAAAAAGCTATCATTGAAATATAACTTTTTTTCTTTTTTTTCAATTTGCTCTAATTTTTTTACTATTTCTATTAATCGTGACAATCTTTGAACAAAATAAAATCTTTTTGCAATAAGCTGCTTAAATGTTTTCCCCGAAACTCCAAATTCATTTTCGATAATTCTTTTTGTCCCTAAACAAAAAAAATGAAAAAAAAATAATATAATAGCTATTTTTTTCATATTTAATTTTCACTCTTTTTTTTTATATGCAAAAGCATATCGGCAATAGAATCATCAACAGGCTCTACAATTTCATAAGCTGACTTTCCTTTTTTATTTTTTAAAGAAAAATCACAATAACGCCCAAAGTTTTGCAACAAAATTTCAGCATCATGCTTACGTTCAACTGCCCTCATTAAAAATGTATAACCTTGTTTATTTTGCATATTTAAAAGTTTTTTAATCGACTTATCAGATTGGTTTTTAAAAATAATGCGAAGCGCTTTCACTTTATCTGAACCAGAAATATCACTACTTACAATGCTATAAGCAACAGTGTTTTTATTATCATTAAGAGCAAAAATATCAGCTTTTCGTTTAATAAGAAGTTCTATAACCTTTAAATTTCCTCGAAGACAAGCAAAATGAAGAGGAGTGTTGCCAGCTTCAAGAATAAGATCTTTAGGGTTTTTTGTTTTAGCATTTATTTTTGCTCCATTATCAAGTAAAAGCTCAACCATCGCAAGCTCACCCTCTGCTGCAGCTCCTGCAAGAGGAGTAATGCCCCACATATTTGGAGCCTCTAATGATTTTCCCTTTTTTATAGAATCATTAATATGAAATATTTCTTTATCAAAGTGCCATGTAAATTGACAAAGAAAAGTAAAAGCAATAATCGAAAAAAACAAGGTTACAAAAAAACTTCTATTTTTCATAAAATCTCACTAAAAAATATTTTTTATAAAAAACTTATCTATAACAATACTTCATGTCATAAAACAATTGCAATAAAGAAGCTGTAGTAAAAAATAACGCTTATCATATACTTTTTATATGAACATCAACCAACTTTATAAAAAATTTAACCAAGCTTTATTTTGGAACTTTAGTCTTTATTCACTAGAAAGAGCACTTTCTCTACTGCTTTCTGTCTGTCTTTATAAAAAACTATCTATAGATGATTTTTCTTTATGGGCCAACACAACAAGTTTGATTTTTTTACTACTTTTATGGATAGATTGCGGATTTAAAAAATCTTTACCACTTTATTGCCCTATTTTTGCTTCTTGTAAAGTACAAATGAAAAAGTTTATAAAAACTATCTTATTGTTTAAAGTAGCTATTCTTTTTTTAACTGTTCCATTTTTTTTATTAGCAATAAATATGATTACCTCAATAAGCAGTAATACTTACATCGAGTATTTATACCCTATGGTCGCAACATTGTTTTTTTTAGAAGGTTTGACTGCTACAATCAAAATTATTTATCACTCTTATTTTAGAAATAAAGAATTTAATACTATTTATTCTATTTCAAAAACTATTCAAACAATAGCTTCTTTATCTGTTCTTTTTTATATAAAAAACCTTAACCTTAA
>CAZYJE010000007.1:0-4017 GCA_964647685.1 uncultured Pseudomonadota bacterium
AATAATATGATTACGAGTGCTAAAATAGCTCCAGGGTCTATAAATAATTCTCATGTCTCTAGTATAAATGGAAGTAAAATTCAAGGAACTGTTCCTAATGCTAGTACAGCTAACTATGCTAATTCAGCTGGTGTAGCTAATACTTATAATGGTGCCATTACCCCCTATCAGATAAGTGGTACTATTCCTGGTAGTAAGGTGGGTAAGGTGGCCAATGCTACAACAGCGGATTACTTATCAACCGGCGCGATATTGACAAGTGTTAGAAGAGGTTTAATAAAAGTAAAGGCGTTATCACCAGATAAGAAAACCCCAGAGCATTGGGTTGATATATCCGTAGTAACTCACGTTAATGGTAAAGAAATCTATGGCGATCAGAATTACAAAAATTATTTATTTAATCAAAGCACTGTCTACTATTAGAGGTAATCAAAATGTTTGACAACATAAAGAAAAACAGCGAGTCTTTATCGCAAGAATTAGAGATATTAAATCTGATGAAAGACAATAATTTAGAATTTAACAGGCCTAATCAAATAAATTTTGCAAAACCTGTTGGTAAAATTAATCTTTATGGGTTATTTGATTATTTGATTTATGAAAAGATTGCTGATTATCATCAACCATCTTTTCAAATATTGAAAGACATACTAACAAAGTACCCTTCGTTTGAGCAGTACAAGCATTTAATAAATAGTAATAAATATAATATTTTAAATTACGATTTTTTTAATCCTAACTCTGGCAGAATTGGGCATTATCGAGCCGATGTTGATGTTTTTATGCACAGTCCCTTGAAAGTAGGTATGATTAAAGAGACGGATGGTAATCTGTTAAATGATATTTTAGAAAAAGGCGTTGAATTTGATTATTTATATCTATACGTAGACTTTGAATCATTCAATCTTTCTGATGATTTTATTGATTTGTTAGAAAATAAATTGACACCCACTTACGAAGAAACATACATTTTCAATGTTATGATGATAGCTTTATCTTATAAGATAAAAATGGTTTATAACACACCTAAACTACTCGCAAAGTTCCTAGGAGAAGAGTATGCTCAACAAGAGTTAGAAGCTAAAACTAATATCATCGAAAATAATATTAAAGTCCAGAAAGAATTAGAGGAAATCAGAACTCTTAAAAAAGAGTTAGAAGCATTAAAGATAGACTTACAATCAAGAACAAGAACTAATTCTATTGAAGAGATTCTAGATAGCGAAATCTCTGAGGACAAAAAAAAAATAAAATTTTCAAATTGTGATCAGGAGCTAATTGTAACTGAAAAGCAAATAGAAGAGATGAGGAGTCTAAAAACAAAAGTAGCACAAGAACTAATAGATTTTAAGAATTCCTCAGACAGAGATAAAGAACTTCTTATACGAGCTAAAGTGTTACAAGTAACAGAAATAGTAAATCATCACATAAATGATATACGAGATGGTCTTATTCATGATTTACTTGGTTTGAATGTTAAAACAGATTTCCTTCCTGAAGGTTTAGTAGTAACTATGGGAGAGGAAGACATCAAAATAAAAGAGGAATGAATAATGAATAATTCTTATTTTTTAAAAGTATATAACTTTAAATATCTTCAGAAGGCGCATGACTCAATTGTAGTATACAATGAGCAATGGCAGTTAGATAAAGATATAGAACCATTTTCTATTATAAAAAAATCTGAGTTTGGTACTTGTATAGAGGTTACTGAATTCACTCCCGATGAAAGATCAGCTTCTGATGCTAATTCAAAGAAGCGTTGTATACATTTTGATGAAGTTGGTATTTTAGGTTTCTTTAAAAGAAGGACTAAATATGTTGGTAAGACTAAAGTGCTTATAGGTGTAATAGACTATGAACATCTGTTATACCTTGCTCATTTTCACGATCGCTTAAATCAAATTAAGGATTTGAAATCTAATGATGAGGAAGTGGACAAGATGTTAAAACATATAAAGGATGTCGAGAATGATATATTTCTCTATAAGTCTAAATTAGATGGGTACGGTAGAATAATTAGAACTGACCTTCTATTAGCTAAAATGCTGGAAAATGAGGCAAAGAAAAGATTGTTAAAAGAAGAGGAAAAGTTAAAATCAGCAAAAAGTGAGGAAGAGCAGCTTAAGCAAATGAAAAAACTCAAGAAATTAGATCCAGTAGGCGGAGGAGAAGAACAGTTAGATGAAATAAAACAGAAAAAAACTATTTTATTTAAAAAGAAAAAGGATTAAATGGCTTTACCAGGTTATAATTTAAAATTATTTAGGGATAAAGATGGTAATCCTATACCATTTAGTAATTTAACGCATGCTCAGCAAAGAGAGATAGGGTATGGCCCTGGGTTGCGAAAAGGCCTACACCTCACTAGAAATCATCGTAATATTGGAGCTAGTTTTGATGCTATTCGCCGAATGTTTAGCGAGAAAATGAGATCTGGTAGAGTAAGGGATATATTGCCATATGCAGATACTGATGAATTAAATGAAATTGGAAAAGCTGTATTACATCATGGATCTAAAGATAAATTTCAATCTACTAACGATTTAGTAAATGCAATACCATCTGAATATGAGCATTTGTACAATCAAGCAACTACAGGTGTGCCATCTGATGATATCAGTGAGATAATAGATGAATTATCAGGCTTCAAAATCATTACTACTAAAGATATTCATGGTAATATCGTCTCTCAAAAAAGAGTAGCAATTCCATTAAGTGGAGCAGAGAAACAAAGGCGTGATAGTCTACTCTCGACTATTAATTCTACTATGACCCGCATGAATACTTTATTAAGAGATGATCCAGAATTTCATATAGATGAACCTTTGCAGCAATTTGCAACATTTGTAAATAACATCAATAACGAAAACACTGAATTATTTAATAGATTGTTTGCAAACGCAGGTATTCATAATTTTAAACAAGACATAACTGATTTTAAAAATAATTATGTCAGTAAATTTGAAGATGAAATGCGGATTGTTAAGGAGAAAGGTGCTGAAGAATTATTAAACAAAGGATATGGCGAACAAAGCACTGCTTATAGTGATTATATGTCTAGAATGGATGCTAATCTAGCTAGAGGTAAAACAGATATAGCTAGAGATAGTCAGGTTTATGGTGAAAGATTACTAGATAATCAGTTGCAAAGGGATACTGGTCTATATGGAGCACAATTAGAGAAAAATAAATTTAACATTAATGCACAATCACAAGCATTAGATAGGACTTTACAGGGGAAAAGAGCTAAGCTGGATAAAAGGTTTGATGAATTAAAAGCTTTAGAAAGCATCTATGGAACAAGTGTTAATGATTATAATACTATTATGAATAGGTTCAATCAGTCCCAACAGACACTGGGAGATTATTTATTAAATAACCGAGCTAATTATGATAAGCTAAGTATGCATGCTGCTGAAATGGATGATGCTAGAGCGCGCAATGAGACTCAAAGGTATGGTATTGATAAACAATATGACGCAGCATTAAAGCAAATAGAGTTACAAAAATATCTTGAACGTAAGTCTAGAGTATCGTCATTTAAAACAGGTCTTGGTGCTTTGGGTTTTAAAACAGCTGGAGCTTATATTGGTAAAAAATTAGGGCTAAAATTATGACAGATTATGGGAAAATAATGGCTGATGCAGCTACTAGTGGCTTTGATACTGGTTATAATGCGGAACAGCAAAAGAAGAGAGATAAAAGTCAACAAGAGCATGAAAAGTTCATGCAACTTGAAAAGATCTTAGCAAGCAGTCAAGAGAGCCTCAATAGATATGAACAACAGAAAGCTTTAAACCTTCAACAACATGAATTAAAGCAACAAGAAAGCGATATCGTTTCAAGAAAGCAAGGGTTTATTGAAACAGGGATAGGCGGTATACTAGGAAATCGTACTATGAGTTCCAGTGATAAAACACAATTGCTTAGAGGGAAATTCTATGAGCTGCAAAAATTAGGCTTGGCTGATAATATTGATGTAACTAATCTTAGGGTGGACGATCAGAATCCAGA
>CAZYJE010000008.1:0-1291 GCA_964647685.1 uncultured Pseudomonadota bacterium
CCCCAAACCCCAAACCCCAAACCCCAAACCCCAAACCCCTTTCTACGTAATAATTTGTTTATTTAAATAAGAATCTGAAAAGGAGGGTGCTTTGTATAGGAACATAGATATTATCATGTGTAAGTCCAATCAACTCAAGAAATCCACTTAAAAAGCTGAAAACGAGTATGGCTTTTGGACTGAGGGAGTTATCGTAAATTTTTAAGATAAAGTAGCTAAATAGAGAGCTGATAAAGAAGGCAATG
The DNA here is from genome assembly GCA_964647685.1 of uncultured Pseudomonadota bacterium. Taxonomy (GTDB): domain Bacteria; phylum Babelota; class Babeliae; order Babelales; family Vermiphilaceae; genus CAZYJE01. The sequence goes on from CAZYJE010000008.1 coordinate 246, forward strand.
AAACCAATTATGCTTTTATTGTTCCAGAGCTTGTAATGCCCGTATTTCTTTCCTACTAAGGCTGCCTTGTTAACTCACCATAGAATCACTAATACATAAAGAAACAAGACCATTGTAAAGGAATAGAGTGTTTTCGATGTTATTCTGCTTACAATAAACCAATGGCCAAATACAGCCAATAAGAAGATAGAGATGAGACAGAATAAGTATCTTATTGTCTTTACCATCTATGAACTTATACATAAAGTCATTTATAATCTGTAAAGGAGAATCAGCTTCAAATGAGTTTCTTAACAGTTCTAAGTGTATAAACAGAAAAGACACATTACTGAACGCGAAGATAAGAAAGGTTTGCTAATTAGCTTACTTCTTTTGTGATAGTGTAAAAGAATAATACAAGGGCTAGTAGATGAAAATACTTCCTTTCTACTTGTTTGGATAGAGTATACCTCATCTTAATAACAGTTATCAATAAAATGCCAAAAACAATAGCAACCAACATAGAGATAATTAAAAGCCTTTTGTGATAGATAAGGTATTTGATATAGTCTTGGTAAGCAGACAGCATAAATACGTAAAAGCAGATGAAGATGAGGTTTAAAATAAAGATCCTTAGCTTAGCTTTTTTAATAAGTACATTCTGTGAAGCAATAAGGAAATAAATGATAAAGAATATACAGAACTCTTTCCAAAACAAGAGCTGTTGGTTTAGCAGCCCTTCTATAAGTATCCAACAAAGAATAAGCTTTTCTGTCTTTGATCTTACTTCTAATAGCTTGCAATTATCAAATAGCCAAAAGACCAGGATCAAAGCTCCTTTTTTTAGATCTATATAACCCATAACACAAACACTCAGTAAAGTAACCGCTTTCTTTACAGTTTTATTATCAATAGACAGATGAACCAAGCTAGTTAGTAGAAAAGCTTCAAACCAAGTAAACCCTCCCATAGTTCCCAATAGAACAACGAATTCAACTATATACTGCTTATACATTGTAAATTAACTGGTTCTCATTAATAAACCACTGGGGGTTTGGGGTTTGGGG
>CAZYJE010000009.1:0-16075 GCA_964647685.1 uncultured Pseudomonadota bacterium
TCTTTGGGTAAAAAATATGATAAAGATGAAAAACTGGTAGAAATTGGTATTACACCCACAACTTCTATGGGGCCAGAAGATCTGCATTCGGTTGTACAGCTTTATTTAGGCGGGCCACGGGATAAGTTCACAACATTTGTATCAGTTAAAAAATCAATGGCAGAATATACTGTTCCTGAAAATTTAGAATTAAAAAATTTTGTTGCAAATGTTCAAAATAAATCTGTACCATCGATCATGAATGCAATTTCTGGTGGTGTAAAAAATGCTTACAAAAAAGATAATCGCCCATTTGTCAGTATTGAGTTGAAAGACAAAACACCAGAAAGCATTGGTAGTTTTTTGCAGTTTAAAATGCTAGAGGTCATATATTTAGGTTTTTTGATGAATATAAATCCTTTTGATCAACCTCAAGTAGAGCTCTATAAAAAAGAAACACGAGAGATTTTATCTCATGAATAATGGTACAACAATTATTATTTTTGGTTTTACTGGCGATCTTGCTAAAAGAAAACTGATTCCTGCTCTTTATCAACTTTTTATTAAACAAAAACTAAATAAAAGTTGGATTATTGGTTGTGCTTTAGAAAAAACAACGGTGCAAGAGATTGTCGAAAAAGCAAAACCGTTTATTAAAGAATATGACCAGAAAAAGCTGAAAAGTTTTACTGCAATAATTGATTATAAAGCAATAAACTTTAAGCATGAAAAAGATTTTCAGATGCTTGAAAAATTTGTTACGGATAAAGAAAAAAAGGAAACACATTTAAAAAGTCGGTTGGCATATTTTGCAACGCCGGCTGATTTTTTTTGTATTATTACGCGATTGTGTGCTGAGTCAAAACTATTTGAAAAAATAAATGAACAAGATAGGTTCCATCGTCTTGTTTACGAAAAACCATTTGGTAAAGGTTTGGATTCTGCACGGCTTATTAATACGTGTATTGCAGAGTTCTTTGATGAATCACAAATATATAGAATAGATCATTATTTAACAAAAGAAGTTGTTGGCAATATTGCAATGCTTCGTTTTACCAACTGTATTTTTGAACCATTATGGAATAAGCAGTATATCGACAATATACAAATTATTTTGAGTGAAAATGTTTGCTTAGAAGGTAGAGGTGGTTATTATGACAAGTTTGGAGCGCTTTGCGATGTTGTTCAAAACCATATTTTAGAGCTTCTTGCTCTTGTTGCAATGGAAGCGCCAGATAAATTAACTGGTGAATTTATTCGCGAAAAACGTGCTGAAGTTTTAAAAGCAGTAACATTTGAAGATGGTATTTTGGGGCAATATGAGCAGTACAACCAAGAACTAAATAGTAACAGTCATTCTACAACAGAGACATTTGCAGCTTTAAAGTTATTTGTAAACACGCATCGTTGGGCTGGTGTTCCGTTTTATGTAAAAACTGGAAAATGTTTGGATAAAAAAGAAACAGTAATTCATATTAAATTTAAAAAAGTAGATTGCTTGTTGATGAAAGGCTGTCCGATGGATTCCAACTATTTAACAATCAAAATCGACCCGGATGCTGTTTTTTCACTCAGTTTAAATGCAAAAAAAATAGATTCTGCAGATGAAGTCGAGCCTGTTACTATGGATTTTTGTCATAGTTGTATTTATGGAGCGCTCACACCACAGTCATATGAAATTATTTTTCAGGGTGTGATTAATGCTGAGCATGAAATGTCTGTTCGTTTTGATGAAATAGAGTATGCATGGCAGGTTATAGAAAAAATTAAATCAGAAAATCTTTCACTTTCTTTTTACAAGGGCGGATCTTCTGGCCCGCAAAAAGAGTTGGAAGATTTTTCTTTTAAGCATGGAATGAAATGGAAAAGTTAAATATTGGCTTAATTGGTTTTGGAAAAATGGGCCAAGCAATTGCTTATCGATTAAGGCAAAGCAACATTTCAGTTTTTTGCTTTGACCTTAATCAAGAATCTTTAGATCAAGCAACAAAAATAGGTATTGTGCCTGCCGACTCTTTGCAAAAACTTGCAGAACATACCTCTATTTTTTGGGTAATGGTACCAGTTGGTCCTCCGGTCGAAAAAACAATACATGAGCTACAAAAATACATAAAAAAGGGTGCCATTATTATTGATGGAGGAAATAGTAAATTTTTTGATTCAATTGTTAGATATGAGCAACTGAAAGAAAAAGAAATTCATTTTTTAGATTGTGGGACTTCTGGTGGTTTGCAAGCAAAAGAGTTAGGTTTTTCTTTGATGGTTGGTGGTGATAAGTCTGTATATGAACAAGTTGAGCCTTTATTGAAAATAATTGCAGCACCAGGTGGCTATAATTATATGGGTCCAGCTGGTGCAGGGCACTATGTAAAAATGGTTCATAATGCAATTGAATATGGTATATTGCAGTCTTATGCAGAAGGTTTTCATTTGCTTAAAGATGGACAGTATAAAAATTTAGATTTGCAAAAAATTGCTACAACCTGGCAAAATGGATCGGTTATTCGTTCTTGGTTGTTGAATTTGGCAAAGAATATTTTTACAAAAAATATTGATGTTAGTTCTTTTGACGGTAAAATTGCCCAAGGTGGTACAGGCAAGTGGGCAGTTGAAGAGGCTGAAAAACAGAATGTAACATTTTCTGTTATAAAAGAGTCTTTGCAGGTTCGCAATGAGTCACAAAAAACTGGCGGTAATTACGCAACAAAATTAGTTGCTTTATTGCGTAATCAGTTTGGTGGCCATGAAGCTAAAAAAATAAAAAAATAATTTATTAGGTACTTTAGCTTTAAAAAAAAAGGGGAGTTTTATATGAATCGTTTATTGTTATGTGGATTATGTTTTTTCAATAGTAATATTTTTACAATGCAGGAATATTTTCAAAAAGGTTGGAAATATTACTATCAAGGCCAGTCTTCAGGTGTTGTTGTACCGTTTTTTGTTTATGAAGATAGTGATAATTCTTTTTCGGCTTCTTTGTTTGATGGAAACTCAAAAATGGAAGATAATCTTGATGGATTAGAAAAAGTTAGTTTTTATAACTTGTTAGAATATATTAATCAAAGTAAAAAAAAAATTGAATTAGGTACTGAAAAAAAATTACAAGCAACTCAATTATTAATATCTTTTCTTGATAAAGAAATGAAACAAAAAGAACTTAAAATGAAAGTCCACCAAGAAATTAGATCTTATTTTAAACAGAAAAATAAATGAAGATAATTGATATTAGTTGGCCTATTAGCAATGATATGACAACGTATAAAAATAAAAAACCGGTTAAAATAGAGCCGGTTAAAGTTTTTGAAAAAGATAAGGTACGAGATACAAATATTTTGTTTAACACTCATACTGGAACCCATATAGATGCACCGAGTCATTTTTTACAAAATGGAAAAACTGTCGAGCAAATATCTATTGATAATCTAATTGGCAGTTGTTGTGTTTTGGATTTTTCAGCTTGTAAAAAGGCAATTACGGCTGATGATCTGAAAAAAAAAACTATAGATCAAAAGATTGTTCTTTTAAAAACAAAAAATAGTAACTGCCTTCCTACTGATTTGTTTGATTTTAATTTTATTGGACTTTCTGAATCAGGAGCAGAATTTTTGATAGAAAAAAATATAAAATCAGTTGGCATAGATTATTTAGGCCTTGAAAATAATGCTCCTGGTCATCCTGCGCACAAACTACTAATGGAGCAAGACATTATTATTATAGAAGGCCTTCGGCTCAGCAAAGCTCAAGAAAAAAATTATACTTTTTATTGTTTGCCACTTGCCCTAACTGGAGCAGAGGCTTCACCCGCTCGAGCAATTTTGGTTGAATAAATTATCAATTTTTTATTATCAAAGTTTGTTTTAACTTTGTATCCATAAAAAGTTGCATCTTGATAGGTAATTTTTTGTTTTGTTGGTGTAATAGTAAGAGTTTTGTTTTGATTAAGTTCAATTATTTTTCTTTTTTTAAAGCGAATTACGTTTGTTTTGTGTTTTTCTATTTCTTTTTTCATTGTAAAAAAAGATCGCCACGTTGCTTTGTTGAGTGTTCCCTTCCAGTAGGGTAAATATATATTTTTAACTTGTATTTGTGAGCAAAATTTTTCTATTACTTCAAATGTTGTTTTGTTCGGTTGCAAAATAATAAGATTTTCAATTGTATTGTTGCCTGTTTTTTGTATTAATTCAGGTATTAAATGAAACTCTATCCATGAAGGGGTAGAAATTTTTTGTCCGAACGCTCCAGGGTCGATTAACGTTATTTTTTCCTTGTTATAAAAAACAGTTATGTGGCAGTTGTTACAAGGTATTTCTTCTACAGTTATTTGTTTATTTGCACCATATTTTAAAAATGTACAGGTGCTAAAAAATAATAATAAAAAGCAGATAGTACTACGCAAAGGGCTATTTGTTTTTTTATTTTGCAAGATAAGCCAAGTTATAATTGGAATTGCAAAAAGTACAAACATTGATGGTTTATAAAAACCGATCAAAAAAGAATGCGATTGGGGTAAAGCAAGTGCAAAATGCCAGTAACACGTCACTTTTTCTAGAAGATAAATAAGCAACATGTTAGGAATTGAGCACAGCTGAAAGAAAAAAATTAAAGAAGAAAGAGACAAAAAAACAATAAGCACTGGTGTAAAAATAAGGTTGCCAACAAAAGAAAGTAAAGAAATAGGTAGTCCCCACGCAATAAGTATGGGAAAAGAGATAAGTGTAATAAAAAGTTGTAGTTGAATATATCGTAAAAGCCACGTGCCAAAAGATGATATAGAAGGTAATTTCATAATTATAGGTTACCGATTTAAAGGATATTTGTCACTTTTTAGTTTTTCCATTGAATGTTTAATGTCATATAGATTATTCTAAGGTAAAAATAACTAAATAAGGGGCGAAGTTATGAAAAAAATATTTTGTAAACAAAAATTAAAGCAGAACTTTAAAGAATTGATGAAATCAACGAGAAAAAAATTTTCACAAGGTGCAAACTTTATTTTAAAGGGTATTTCTTGGGCTCGTGGTGACAATTGGAGAAGACAAGATAAAAAGAGTAAAAAATAAAGGTTTTTTACAATGCAAAAAGCTAAACTGTTTCTTGAACATCAAGCTTATAAAATACGCGAACTTACTCTTTTAATGACAACCATTGCAGGCTCTGGGCACCCAACTTCTTGTTTTTCTATTGCTGATATTGTATCAGCTATTTTTTTTTATGGCATGAAGTATAACCCGAATAATTTTAGTTTTAAAAATAATGATCGTTTTATTTTGTCCCAGGGGCACTCGGCTCCTGTTTTGTATGCAGCGTGGCATTTGCTTGGCAAAGTTTCTTATGAAGAGCTTCTTGAGTACCGGACCTTAAACTCTTTTTTAGAAGGTCATCCAACAATGAGGTTTTCTTATACAGAAGTTGCAACTGGGTCGTTAGGCGTTGGTCTTTCTGCAGGTGTTGGTATGGCACTGTCTGCAAAAATGGACGAATTGAGTTTCAAAACATTTGTCATCGTTGGTGATGGTGAACTTGCAGAAGGTTCCAATTGGGAAGCTGCTGCAGTTGCAAGTCATTATAAATTGAATAATCTTATTTGTTTTTTAGATTGCAACAGACTTGGGCAAAGTGATGAAACCATGCATGGTTATCACACAAAGCGGTATGAAGAAAAATTTGCAGCATTTGGTTGGAAAACAATTATCATTGATGGCCATAATATGAGCCAGATTACAGATGCAATTGATAAGGCGCAAACAAGTGATCATATGCCTGTTATGATTATTGCAAAAACAGTAAAAGGTAAAGGTCTTGAAAATGTTGAAAATAAACTTGGTTATCACGGAAAAGCTTTTGACAAAAAAGAGCACGATAGTCTTTTAAAAGATTTACAAAAAAAATATGAAACAGTTGTTCATTTTGAGCCTGACAAAAAATGGCAACCAAAATTGCCTGACAATCAAAATCTAAAGGAAGACAGCAAGAATGATGGGCAAATAGAAATTGCTTCACCTACATTCAAATTAGGCATTGAAATTGCAACAAGAAAAGTATTTGGTGCAGCTTTGGTTGAACTTGGTAAGCGAAGCAAGAAAATTATTAGTTTAGATGCGGATGTAAAAAATTCTACTTATTCTCAAGGTTTTGCAGATAAATATCCTGAAAGATTTGTTGAGTGTTTTGTTGCAGAGCAAAATATGGTGAGTATGGCAGTTGGAATGCATAAACGAGGCAAAATTCCTTTTGTTTCAACTTTTGGTGCTTTTATGACACGTGCTCATGACCAAATTAGAATGGCAGCAATTGGCAAATCGGCATTACGACTTGTGGGTTCACACGCTGGTGTTTCTATTGGGTATGACGGGCCGTCGCAAATGGCGCTAGAAGATATTGCAATGATGTGTACATTACCAGAATCTATTGTTTTGTATCCATCAGATGCAGTCAGCACGTATAAACTTGTTGAAAAAATGGCAAATTACAGTGCTGGCATTAGCTATTTGCGAACAACGCGCATGGACTTGCCAGTGCTTTATGATAATGATGAAGATTTTAACATTGGTGGTTGCAAAGTTGTTCGTCAGTCAGAAAAAGATCAGGCTTGTATTATTGCAACAGGCGTTACGCTGCACGAGGCACTAAAAGCATACAGCTTGCTTCAAGAAAAAAATATTTCTGTTTCTATAATTGATCTGTATAGCATTAAGCCGCTTGATATAAAAACAGTTATACAAACGGCAAAAAAATCTAGAAACAAAATTGTAACAGTTGAAGATCATTATATTCAAGGTGGCATTGGCCAAATTATTGCAGCAGCTTTGGCGGGTACAAATATCACTGTACAAAATCTTGCGGTTACAAAATTGCCAAAATCAGCAAGCCCTCAAGACCTTCTTTCTTGGGCAGAAATTGATGCCGCTGCAATTGCTGAAAAAGTTGAAACTTATTTGAATTAGATTATCCTTATTGAACATTTTAATATATTAAAAGTTAAGCAAAATAAGGAATAATATGAAAAAAAGTTATAGTAAGTTTTTAGCTTTTATATTTGTAGTAACATTTTCAGCATCAAGTTTTTGTATACAACCAAAAGATAATTGTCATAATGATAGAAAAATAGCGACATTGGCTGGTGTGATTGTTGGAAGCGCAACTTATGTATCAAGGCGTTTTGCTGTTCCGGTTATTGTTGGCTTGGTTGCTGCTTATCATTTTTTACCAGAAAAAGATAAAACATTTTTAGATAATAAGTGTAAAGAAACAATCAGCGGCTTAAAAGAATTTTTGAAAACATATCAAGAAGATTAATTTTTAATCTTTAATGTTAAATTCAAAATAATTGATAGATGGAAGATTGAATATTTTTTGTTCGATTTTCCATCTTTTTATTGTATCAATAATTTCTGGTACATTTTTTATAAATTTTGTGCGTATAAATTCGCTATGCAAGATTGATCTGCCATTAATTTTTACATGCGACTGGACAGTCTTTTTTTGACTATTAAATTGGCGTTTAGAGAATAAGGAAACATCTGTAAAGTTTAATTTTTTATTGTTTTCCCACTGTTTTTTTATTTCGTTAAGTCCTTGAGGATCAAGTATTTGTATCAGATCAAGATTAGAAAAAAATGAATAAATATTAGTAAACATTTTATTTTCTATTAAGTGTGATGTTTCTTTTTGAACAGGGCAACACAACAAAATTAAGTCTTGCACAACAAATAGTTGATCGTTGTTGATTGTTGCAAGGTTTAAGGCAACGTTGCCTCCATGGCTGTGTGTTATTATTCTTATATTTGGTTTGTTAATTTTTGTTTTTAGCAAAAGTTTTTTGATTTCTTGATAAAGCTGTATTGCAGCATTTTTTCTTTCTGTATAGTCTAATTTTCCTGACCAACCAAAAATATAGGTGCTTTCTATATTGTAATTTTTGCTGTCAGCAGCTGAAAGAGTTTTGGCTATTTTATACACTCGGTATTTTTTTTCATATGATTTTGCAGCGTGAAGCCCTTGCTTTGCATAAAAAAAGCCATTAAATAGTTGATTTGCAAGTGGTGGCAATGTTCCATGTATATAGATTGTTATGAAAGGTTTTTCAGTAACATTGTTTTGGGTGGGGCTATATAAAAAGTTGATAGTGTAATTGATCATATTTTTAATATTTGTAGAATTTGAAAAAAGAGAGAAATTAATAATAAAAATAGTAAAAATAAACTTTTTTTTCTTAAACATCCTATACCAAACAGATTTTACCCAAAATTATATATATTTATAAGTTAAAATCTATTTATAAAGTCGTCAACAGGCCTTTTAATAGCAAGTAGTAAAGCAATAAGCTGATTTGATCAATTTATACAGTTTTGATATACTTTTTATATATTAGTTTTCTTATCTTTTATATTTTTATAATCATTTTATCTGTATTTTTTGTTCACATAAATACATTTTTTATAGAGCTTAGTTCTTTTCACGTCCACAAGCAAAGGAGTCGCATGGTATGTCTATTTTTTAACAGTATTGCTTTAAATAAAGTATTTTTGTGGTTATTGGTTTCACTATTTTTTATATTTTTTGAAATTGGTTGTCCCGGGCTTTTTTTCTTTTTATCTTTTGCCATTGGTAGCTTTGTTACTGCTCTTGCAAGTTTACTTCTTAAGTCGCTTTTGCTACAAGTTTGTATCTTTTTTACAAGTAGCTTAATTACTTTTTTAATTTTTCACTTGTGGATAAAAAAGAAGGCACAAAATATTCCACATAATAAAAAAACAAATAAAGATCTTCTTTGTGGCAAAATCGTTATTGTCAAAAAAGATATTAAAGGTTTTAAGCCAGGAGTAGTAAAAATAGATGGAGCTTTATGGACAGCTTACTCTAATGATTCAGGGTCAATTTTGGCAGGTTCATATGTAAAAATTATAAAAATTAATGGTGCGTGTGTCATTGTTGGCAAAGTTAAACATAATTAATAATACAAGAAAGGGTTTATTTATGGTTATTTTACCGTTTATTATTTTTTTAACTGTTATCTTACTTTTAATAGTTTCAAAGTCAGTTTATTTGGTACAACAAGCTGAGGCAATTATTATAGAAAGGCTTGGTAGGTACGATAGAACTTTAACTCCAGGTATTCATCTGATTATTCCATTTATAGAAAAATCACGTGAAGTTATATGGACATATGTTCGTGATATGGATGGTAAAAGGCATTATCGCTATACACAGCGTTTAAATCGAATTGACCTTCGTGAGTCGGTTTATGATTTTCCAAAGCAAAATGTAATTACAAAAGATAATGTAACAATGGAAATCAATGCACTGCTTTATTATCAAATTACAGATACAAAAGCAGCAGTTTATGAAGTTAATAATTTGCCAGAAGCAATAGAAAAGCTAACACAAACAACGCTTCGTAACGTTATTGGTTCTATGGACCTTGATGAAAGCTTAGTTTCGCGTGATGAAATTAATCATAAATTGCAGATAATTCTTGATGAAGCAACTGACAAGTGGGGCGTTAAGGTTAATCGTGTTGAACTGCAGGAAGTTAATCCACCAGTTGATATTCGCCATGCTATGGAAAAACAAATGCGTGCAGAACGTGATCGCCGTGCAATCATTTTAGAATCTGAAGGTAAAAAGCGAGCAGAAATCTTAGAAGCTGAAGGTGATAAAGAATCTAAAGTGCTTCGTGCAACTGGTGAAGCAGAGTCACAAATTTTACGAGCCCAAGCCCAAGCTGAATCACGTCTGAAGATTGCACAAGCAGAAGCAGAAGCAATAGAAATGATTAGAAAAAGTGCTCCAAATGGTGAAGCTCTTTCTTATTTACTTGCAAATCAATACATTAAAACATTGCCAAAAATGATGGCTGGAAAAAATGACAAGCTTGTTGTTGTTCCTTATGAAGCCGCTTCAATGGCAGGTTCGCTTTCATCTATGAAAAAAATATTTGAAAATATGAATGTAGTCAAATAAAGTTATTGAGAAAAAAGAAGGCTCCATTAATTGGAGCCTCTTTTAATATTAAAAATCTTTTAGTCGTTATAATATTCACTTGTATTCTTTTTTTTCATCGTGCTACATTTTTTTACAAAGTTTTATGTTGTATTAAATGGAGCTTTTTCATGAAGTTAAAAAATTATTCCTTTATTTTTTTATTACTCACATCTTTTTTGTCAGCAAATGACCTTCCTCCTAAGCCTGCATATAAGCAAGATCTTTATACATATCATTTTTGGCCAATGGAAAATAATCGTTTTTTTAATAAATTTTGTATAAAAAATCCAACGACTCGTAATTTGGCTTGGAAGCTGATTAAGTTTTTGTATTGTATCCGTTTTAATCCAACAAAAAAAGAGTTTCAAAATGCGCAAAGAGCTGCACGGCACAGCAGGGCAACTGATAAAGATTATAAAACTTTAGCCGACTATTCTTTTTATGCTACATGTTTTGATATTCATGAGGCAAAAAGAATTGCTTACGATCTTGTTCAAAAATTTTATGGTCTGTATGCGTCAGTTGATCAAAAAGATTATATGCTTGTCAAAGAACTTATTAAAGGTTTTCAAGATATTATTAATTATGAAAAAGAAATAAGGATAATTTGCTATAAAAATAAAGATTATACTATAGAAAAATCATTGACATTAGATATGTTAAAGCCTGATTCTTTGGTAAAAATTATGTATCAAAATAGTACTTATTTTTATAATAAAAATAAGTACTATTTTGATACATTACAAGAATATTTAAATGGAAATGAAATGTGGTTAGAAACGGTAAATGATCGCCCTTATACTTATTTGTTAAGAAATATAAGAGCGATTGTTGGAACAAATTTTATGCCTGAAGAAATAGTTCAAGAGCTTCAGTACTGGATAAAATCTTTGTACGAAATTAAGAAAATTTATCGAAAATAATTTAATTAGTTTTCTTCTAACTCTTCTTTTCTAGCTTCTATTGATTCACGCTTTAACAGTATTATTAAATATCTTAAGGCTCGGTTTTTTTTTTTGTATTTTTTTTTCTTTTTCTGTAAATTTTGCATAAGGATTTGGAGTTTTAGTGCCATGTATATTATTAATAGTTCCAATAGTAAGTATTGTTATAAATAATAATTTTTTGTTCATATAGTAACCTTAGTTTATAATAATTTTTCCCATTGTTTATTTAAATTTTTAAGTTCTTTTTCTAGCTGTTCTAACTTATTTTGATTATCTTCAAAATCATTCGTTCCATACTCATAATCTGCAAATTTTTCTTGTACAGACTTTATTTTATTTTCTAATTTTGCAATTTCTTTTTCAATTTTTGCTTGCTGTTTTTGCGTATTGTTGTTTTCTTTTTTGCTGTGCACAGTCTTTTTTGAACTTTTTTTATCGGAGTCAGAACCAGATTCTTGTAAACTTTTTTGGTCTATATACAAATCATAGTTGCCGTAATAGTTTTTTACACCATTTTTATCAAGTTCAATAATACGGTTTGCTAGATTATTTACAAAATCACGATCGTGAGAAACAAATAACATTGTGCCAGAATACGATTGGAGTGCTTTTAAAAGAATTTCTTTTGATTGAATATCAAGGTGATTAGTTGGTTCATCAAGAAGTAAAAAGTTTGCATCTTGCAGTAAAACGCATACCATTGCAACTCTGTTTTTTTCTCCACCGCTAAGAACTTTGACCTGTTTTCTGATGCTATTGTTACTAAATAAAAAAGAACCAAGAAAGTTTCTTATTGCTCCTTCAGCTTTGCTTGTTCTGTCATTAAGATTTTCTATAATGCTTTTATCAAGATCAAATGTTTCATCTTGATCTTGAGCAAAAAGTGCATGTTTTACATTATAGCCAAACTCGATAGTTCCTTTTTGTAGTTGCAGTTGGTTGGTAAGAACATTAAAAAGAGTTGATTTACCAGTTCCATTTGGTGCAACAAGAGCAATTTTGTCACCACGTTCAACTTCAAAAGAGACATTTTCAAATATTTTATTTTGACCAAATGAGTGAGCAACATTTTTCACTGTTAAAACTGTTTTGCCCGATCTTTCTACATCTTTAAAAGAAAAATTCATAGATTTGGCACTTGGTGGTATTTCGATAAGCTCAATTTTATCTAAGCTTTTTTGCATACTTTTTGCCATTTTTGCTTTTGATGCTTTTGCTTTAAAGCGAGCAATCGTGTCTTTTTTTTGTTTAATTTCTTTTTGTTGTTGAATATATGCTCTTTTTAAATCTTCTACTTCTTTTTCATATTGTTGTTCATAAAAAGAATAGTTACCATTGTAATGTTTAGCTTTTGCTTGGTGACCAAGCGCTAATGTTTCTTCACAAAGCTCGTCTAAAAAATATCGTTCGTGGCAAACAAGTAAAAAGCCCGAGTTAGATTTTTTTAAAAATTTTAAGAACCAGTCTTTTGCAACAATATCAAGGTGGTTAGTTGGTTCGTCAAAAAGATAAAAATTTGCATCAAGCAAAAGCAGTTTTGCAAGAACAAGGCGCATTTTCCAGCCGACACTTAATTTAGAAACAGCATCATTTTGTCGTTCTTGTGAAAAGCCAAGTCCATCAAGAATCTGTTTAGCGCGTGCTATTTTTTTGTGATATTCTTCTTCGAGTAAAATTTCTTGAATATTTGTGTACTCTTCTGCTTTTGTGTGATCATTTTCTATTATTGGCTCTAGCTCTAATGCTCGTTGATTAAGATTATAAAGTTTTTCAAAGGTAGAAAGTGCTTCATTAAAAACAGATTTGTCAGATTTTAGGATTACATTTTGCGGCATGTAAGCAATTTTCATATCTTTAGATATTTTAACTTTTCCGTCATCTAACGTGCTATCATCATTAATAGCTTTTAAAAGCGTAGATTTTCCAGATCCATTGGGACCAACAAGGCCAATTCTTTGATGTGGTTGAATTGTAAATGAAATAGAATCAAATATGTCTTGCTCACCAAAAGAGAGGCAAATGTTTTTTGCTTGTATCATGAAAAAATACCTAAAATATAATAATTTTTTTTTAAAAATATCATAAATTAGGTATTTTTTCTATTTCCACTTAAGAAAAAGAAGCATGCAAAATATGTCATATAGTCATATAAGTTGAGCTTTACTTGTTTTTAAGTAATAGAGATTGCCACATTTGCTTACGCAAATTCGCAATGACGGGACGGTAAATGTCAAGCTATATCACTATATATACTTCTTTTGTAATTAAACTATATTTTTGATGTCAAACTAATATGGCTTGAATAAACAATTAAAATGCTTGTTGCTTTGAAAAGTAGAATGATAGTCAGTAGCCATATTGTGGTTAGTTTTCTTTTTAAACTCATAATAAATATCCTAAAATTGTGTGTGTTTCTTATGTACTTCAAATGGTTGATGTTTGAAGTAGTTGAAAAAAATAAATTAAAAATTAAAGATTAATTAAAAAAAAATAAGGCCAGAAATGACCATGTATTATAAAAAGGATAGAAAAAAAAGAGTTTTAAAAAAGAACTATAGTGTAATAGATGAGAAGATGGCGGGGGTGGTACATATGGTAAAGGTAACATGAAAATGACTCCTTAGTAATGGTTGAAACTACTTATTATTTATAATTTCTAACACAAAGGAGCCATCAATTCAATAGAGTTTTTTTTATATAAAAAATTACATTTTGCTTCGTAAAGATTCATTTATTTTTATAAATAATGATTCAAATTTTAACAGTTTAAATGTTTCTTTTTTCCTTCTTATGTCTATAGTCAATGGTATTCCATGATGACTCAAATCCCACAATGCAGCTTTGTCAGTTTTATCTGTCATTACTGTTTCTTCTATAACTTTATTTCCGTTTAAAAGTTTTATTTTTGTTATATACGAAGACCAAGCTCCACCGCCAAGCTTTGCAGCTTCATTGACCGGAATAGGAATATTAGGATATTCATCAGAGTTGAAAATAGATTCTATAACAATTTTAAAGTTAGCCAAGGAAGAAGGGGCAACTGTTTTTGCTTGATTTGATAGTTCAATTGTTGTTTCAAAAAGTGCATTAAGAGCATCAAATTTTCCCTTACCAAGAATTTCTTTATATTTTAAAGTTCCTAAAATTTTAGAGTCCCAGTACCAGCGTGGCCACTTAGCAATTATCTGTTTGTTATATGCTTTAATAATTTCGTTTCCTTCAACCCATCCTTTTCCTTTTGCTTTTCCTGTTGCAATAATTCTAGGGTTAAATCGACCAGATAAATGATTTGTATCAGCTGCAAGTCGATAGCGTGTTTTGTTATCAACATATATTTTTGTAACAGGGACACTTGCTTTCGTTAAAAAATTTGCGAGTAAAAATGAGAAAAATAGTAACTTTTTAATGTTATTCATGATTTTTTCCTTAGATTAATCTTTTAAAGTTTACTTTTTACTTCTTCATTTGATTGAATATCTACGAAAATTGAATCATATGCATCAGGGTGCATAACCTTACTTTTAAAGCTAAGATCTTTTTTATTTCGAGGATATATTCTTTCAACAATAACCTTTTTAAAAGGACCACCATGCTTTTTTAAATCAAAAGTATGTTTAGATTTTTCTGTAAATATTTTTTCTTCTACAACTTTGCCATCTTTAATTAAAAACACTTTTGCAGCATATGAAGCTTGAACATTTGCATAAATTCTTTTTCCTAAACCAAAAAATCTTTTTCTTACTGGTATTTCTGGTGGATTAACTTCTTGTCCCGTTACTCTATTTACAAGAGATTTTTGTTCAGGGTTTAAAATAGTTTCAACGCCAATTTTATAGCCTTGAAGTTCTTCTGCCTCATCGCCTGAAAGTTTAAATTGTATTAATGTTTTTGCATTTTCAGCATTATATTTACCTGTTCCGACTGGTTCTTTATTAATAAGGCTTTTATATAAAGTTTTTTTCTCATGAACATTTATTTCAGAGACTCTAAAATAGTTGGGAGAGTTAGGATTTACATATTTTACTACACCCCAACCAGTCATTTTTAGTTTCCAATTTTCTGTGTCTTTTCCTGTAAGTGGAGTAGAGATTAAAGGTTTGTATATACCGCCTTTAAAGGCTGCTTCAACAGTTAATTTATAAGGTGTTTCGTTTTTTACAAAGATATACATCTTTTTAAGATGAGGGTTTCCAATTGAGCCACTAATACAGTTTACATTTAGGTACAATGTAAAAATGCTTAAAAATGCTAGTAGTAGCTGTTTTTGATTATTTTTCATTAAAATCTCCTTTTTAACTATAATTATCTACTTTTAAGTATAGTAAAAGGTTAGGTTTTAAAGCAATAATCCTTTGCTTTAAGCTTTATTGCTGCGCTTAAGAGAGTTTATCGAAAAAAAAAGAGGGCTATAGAATAAGCCCTCTTTTTTTATAATATTATTTTTGACCTTTTAACACGTTTGATGATAATTTCTTCAATTTCTTCAATTTCTTCTTGTAGTTCTTGAGTTATCTCAATATTTTTAGACTTTATGCAAGTAACAACATTTGCAATACAGTTGAGCATGCCAGCAATGTTATTACTTACATTATTTGTGTTATCAGGGTCTTTTGCAATATTGATAATATTGCCTACCATGCTTGCAAAGCTACCAAGAACAATCTGCAGTTCTTTGTCTTCGTCAATGTGAACAGTTTTTTTCTTTCTATTTTCTTCTTGAGTTGCGGGGTCAACTTCTTGTTGTTTTTTTTCTTGAATGTCTTGATCTGCAATGATTAATGAGCTTGTAAGCAGCGTAAGAAATAAAAATAACTTTTTCATAAAACTCCTTTTTTATTTGGTTATGTTCAATAAAATATTTCAAAATCCTGTCATTGCGAGCGTAGCCAGTCTTCGCTTTAAAAGCTTCGCCTTGGCAGGCGTGGCAATCTATGCCCTTTTCTCTTTATCGCAAGCTCTTATAATAAACTCAACAATTTTAAAAAATAGTTGATATTTAAAAGTTTTATAAAATGAATTAGTACAAAATAATCTAGGTTCTGTTGACATTTCATTTTAGATATTATTTAAGAGCTCTTAAATACCCTCATTGCGAGCGTAGCGCGGCAATCTATGCTACAAAAAGAACATAAACTTTAAATTTATATGGAAATTAAACAAAATAA
>CAZYJE010000010.1:0-1116 GCA_964647685.1 uncultured Pseudomonadota bacterium
CCCCAAACCCCAAACCCCAAACCCCAAACCCCAAACCCCAAACCCCAACTGTCTATATTAAGATTATTCACTAATTAATTCCTCACTTTCGTCACAATGTACTTTAATCAAGTCTGTCACCTTTTTTGTCAGGATATGAAAGGTTTTGAAATCATATTCAAAGGCATAAAGAGGTGTAAAGGGTGCAATGATATTGATTCTGTGTTTCCTAAAAATAAGGTCTATAATTGATGGAAAAATGATAAGTAAGGCACAAAGGACTATTGATAGTATATTTATAAAAGAAGATAGATCTCTCATATCATATAGTAAAAAACCATAGTAACCAAAATAAATGCCAAAATACAATACCTTTGAAATACTCTTAATACACCTTCTGACATAGTTGTTATACACAAAAAAGCTTGTTACCTTACACATTACAAAGAAAGAACATTATAAGCGCCTTTTCATATTTGAGAGAAGCTATAAACACAAGAGTAATACAATGGACACAAATTGTAGATGTGTTTATGTTGAACTGGTTTTTTGTGTTGTTTTCTTTGATAAGTAAGAATTTGTAATTAAACAAAGAAACATAAGCAATGGTCATACAAAAGATGATAAAATACTTTTGTTCTCTGTTCAGGAAATAAAAAGTAAATCTAATAACAGGGATTATCAAGGTATGACTTATGTAAAGGCATATAAGCAATAGGCTTTGTGTTATAAATGTAGATCTCTTTTTTTCGACAAATCTTAAACAACATACTATTATCACAAAACCAAGTGGATAAAGAGAATAAATAGAATTTATAAGGGAGTTTGATTGTCTTACTTTTAAAAAGAACAGCTGTTTATTTTACATAAAAAAGAAAGACCTGTATGAAGTTTATAGTTATTTCAAAACCAAGCTCGACTATGTTTATGATTTGATTATGCTGAACAGCTGATTAAACAACGTTTATAGTATGGTTGAAGCCATTTCATATTAAAAATCTGATTTCCAAGCTGATTCTTCTTTTTATAGAGAGTTCTATCGTACTCCATCCTTTGATTATATTTTAATTCAAAAACCAAATGACCTTACATATAAGCTGGGGTTTGGGGTTTGGGGTTTGGGGTTTGGGGTTTGGG
>CAZYJE010000011.1:0-1286 GCA_964647685.1 uncultured Pseudomonadota bacterium
CAAATTTTAGCTAAGCTTTTTCCACCAAAAGAAACATCAACAGCCCAAACCCCAAACCCCAAACCCCAAACCCCAAACCCCTGATTAAAATTAAAAATGTTATAACCATTATGTTAGCTTACATGTTTTAAAAGTCTACAAATGACCTCTCTAGTGTAAAAATACTGTCGAGTGAAGGTAAGAAGACTGTTTGTTTTAGAAAAGTCATTTCGACTTATCGCTAGTTCATTGCTTGTGGCTGTTTCTCTACAGGCCTCCCCCAATGGTTTCTTTTGCTTTAGAGCAATTGTTTTGTTGTTAGGATTCAAAGGATCTCTGTTAATTATTAGTTTAAACATGTTTTCTCCTTTTAAGCTTCTCTGAACACTCTCTGCCTTGTTTTTCTTACTGGCTGTACTCATTTTCCTTGATTTAGCTTTCTTCTTATACATATCCATTAGGTTCTCTCTAAAATCACAAAGATCTAGGTACCACCCATCTTTCTCATCAAGAAACTCAAAACAGTTTAAATCATTGGGTTTAAACCTTTTCCTAACCACAATAGAGTCTTTTCTAAAAAATTCATAATGCTTCAATGATTCCTTTTGTAATTTATATATTTCATTCATTTTTTCAATAAAAACAAGCGTGAAATAAAAATAAAGGTCTAACTGTATTCTCTCCTCAACAGGTATATGATTACATTTTCTGAAGGAAACTGTCCTTAACAGCTCCAATGTCTGCATCTCTGTTGTTGTGTCGTTATCAATGAATACTAGTTTCTTTTTGAGCAGCTCTACAATCACTGTGGACTTAATTCCATTTACTTTCTTAGTAATAGACCTTGATTTTAAGTAACCAGATAGCTTGTACATATTCCTTAAACCCTTCTTGATCCGACTAAAGAACTTATTCTTAATGGAATTCTCTGATCTCCCTGTCAGCTCTTTAGAAATGTACTTCCACTTATTTCCATACATAATGTAGTAATCAAACACCTTTAGAAGCTCTTCTTTCTTCCATTTGAATCTGTTTACCTTTGGATTAAGGTACTGATCCCATCTTTTTAGACAACCTAATTTTTATTTGTTTGTAATTCTTGAAATAACCTCTTTCTTTCATCTTTTCTTCAACCTCGTGAAGATCGGCAGGCTGAAGCATTGACTTCATAATCTCTATTAGAGCACTATCCTCTTTGAATGACCATTTCTTTCGTTGCATTTTATAATTAATGTACGAAGTTTCCGATTTAATTATCCTTTCAATGCAGGGGTTTGGGGTTTGGGGTTTGGGGTTTGGGGTTTGGG
>CAZYJE010000012.1:0-2768 GCA_964647685.1 uncultured Pseudomonadota bacterium
GGTCGTTGAGTTCATGGTCGACGCGGTGGACACGCCCATCCTGCTCGACGGCGACACGGGCTTCGGCAACTTCAACTCCGTGCGCCGGCTCATCACCAAGCTCGAGCGGCGCGGGGTGGCCGGGGTGTGTTTGGCCCCAAACCCCAAACCCCAAACCCCAAACCCCAAACCCCAAACCCCTTTAACTAAACGAATAAAATTTGTTCAATAGAATTAAATAAATTAAAATAAGGATTCATTTCTGATCATCAAAAAACAACAGATTAAGAACAGTTACACCAAAAGGTTTAACAATCAAATCATAATTAGTTTATTTCCTGTAAAACATCTTCTTAAACTCATCAATGCCTTGTCTTATTTCAAACCTTGTCCAGGGAAGCTTACATTGTTTATTATTTCTAAAGTACTTCTTCAACATCTTTAATCCTTTCTCTACTTCCTTCCCACTCTCTTCATCAAAAAAGTGATCAAAACGTAACAGTATATTTTCAAGCTTCCTTGGTATTCCTTTAACATAGTTCTCCTCTAAAGCTCCTGAATTCATGTTCTCAAAGAAGTCTGATTTAAATTTATTAGAAGAAAAGAGAAGGTTTAAATACTCATGCCTTAGTTTTCTTTGCTGTTCTTTATATGTCTTTGGATCATAGAATGTTTCTAAGCCTAATCCCCATTCATCACACTTCTCTTGGAAATAGTTAATATAGAAAAGAGAGTCTATCTTGCTCAGAGTAGTATGGATTCCCTTGTTTTTCTGAAAGTCTAGCTTCATTCTTTTAAGAGTCATTTTAAAAAGAAGCTTTACGCTTTCCTCAAATCGTTTCTCAGATGCTTTAAACTGAAATGCTTCTATTAATTCAATAATTCTGTCAAAGGAATTTTCATAAAGAAAACTAATTAACTTACCTTTTTATTTCAATATATTTATCTTTGCGCATCAAGAATTCAAGAAGAATAACAACTTCAGATTTACTTAACAATAAATCAGTTTTATTGACCTTTTCCCCTAGAAACATTTTACACATCACGCTATGGATATTACTTAAATTTCTTAGCTTCTTATTGTTTTTAGCTTCAGATTCCACCACACCTAACTCACCATTAGTTGGAATATATATAGTGGTTTCTTCCTGTTTAAACGAGAAAGGGTCTTGAATTTTATTTTTATTGAATAAACTTCCATTATCCCTAGTAATAATGGAATCAATCCTTAGTTTAAGATTTGCCTGATTGTTGTTATGGCAAAGCGATTGATGTACTGGGTGTTGATTAGAAGCTTTAATCTTCTCTATTGGTAGAGATAAAGTGGGTTTATTAATATTAAGTTGGTCGGGCTTCTTTATGAAGAGTCTACGACATTTTTTTGGTTCATCTTGATTATCATTTTTTGAACAGTGCTTAAGCATAATTATAAATTATTAAATAGATTTAATACGATTATGATTCTAAGAATGAAGAACATGAGTTAATAGGCAAAGAAGATATTGTTAATAAAGGAAAGGCTGTAAGCAACTGTTTCAAATTCCTCATTCTTTAAAACTATCTATTTCAAAATCTATCAAATAAGTGAACCTTTTTAGCTATTTTAAACAACCATTTAAATAAACAAATTAAGCTTATCTTTAGGGGTTTGGGGTTTGGGGCTTGGGGTTTGGGGCTTGGGGTTTGGGATGTGTATGAACCGAAAGCTAACGAAAATAAATTTTTAGTTGATAACTACTTGTTGAATTTCACACTCGAAGATCGTTTAGCGAAGTTTACGCCAAGGCAGAGAGAAGGAATTGATAAAGCGCAGCGAGTATACAAATTGGTTGGTAGTCCCGGAAGGGAAAACTTCTACAAGATGATCGCAAGGAATCACATCAAAAATTGTCCAATATCGCTCGATGACGCCAAAAACATGTTTCGAGCGATAATACAAGAAGTGGCAGTTATTAAAGGAAAAACCGTTCGACAAAATCAAGCCCATATAGCATCCAATCAAAAATTACCCGTGGAACCCTACATATTGGCAGCGCACAAACACGTCACCCTATGTATCGATATTTTCTTTGTGGATTCTTTACCTTTTCTCTTAACTGTGTCACGCAACATTCGATTCTATTCCATTCACGCTTTGGAAAATCGAAAAATGAAGTCACATGTTTGGGAAAAATTGCAACATATTCGTCGTCTGTATCACAATAGAGGTTTCAGAGTCACCGACGTACATGCTGATTCGGAATTTGAGCCATTACGAACGAAGTACGAAGAATCGAAAGTAGATTTACACATTTGTGCAAAGAATGCTCATGTTCCAGAAGCGGAACGTGGAATCAAGACTGCAAAGGAACGAAATCGCACAGTGGTGCATTATCTTCCTTACGTACAATATCCAAAATTGCTAAAACAATCAGTCGTCACTCATGGAGCTTTCTGGATGAACTTATTCCCTAGAGAGGATGGGGTATCAAACGTATATAGTCCGATGGCTATAGTAACAGGAAAGCACCCTGATTATGAAAGACACTGCAAGGTAATGGTAGGCGCATATTGTGAAGTACATAATGAACCTTCGATAACCAACACGGAAGATGAAAGGACGACGTCGGCTATAGCCCTAGGCCATGCACCAGGGAACCACGACGCATACTTCTTTATGTCATTAGAGACTGGAAAAAAGATTCGACGTCGAAATTGGACTGAACTGCCCATAAATGATAGGGTAATCGCGCGAGTGCACGAACTGGCAAACAAGAAAACAGATGACAATTTCGAATATTCGTTTGCTC
>CAZYJE010000013.1:0-1428 GCA_964647685.1 uncultured Pseudomonadota bacterium
CCCCAAACCCCAAACCCCAAACCCCAAACCCCAAACCCCAAACCCCAGCTTTACCTCATCCTTTAATTATAAAATAAAAAATGTCAACCTCATATAAGCTTATCACTGTTATACTGATTATGTCATTTGTCAAACCCAAAACAAAGCTATGCAAAACAGCAATAACTGTGTTTACGCCCGAATACAACTGTATTGACCCTGAAAGCGGTTTTATTAGTGAAGGGGCGAATGCAAGAGTTTGGGCTGTAAAACGAGTGGATACCAAAGAAAAGTTCATACTGCGTACGAGTGAGCTGACCAAAGACGAGTACACTAAGCATCAGGAGTACATGAATCGACTCAAAAACATCAAAAACGTTGTTAAATGCTATAAAAGCTATTATCTCAGTTCGATTCTGTATGAAATCCTGGACTATGGTGAGAAAGGTGATCTCCTTGCTTATATCCAGAATATGGATACTATGAGTCACCAGCGTGAGCTGGTTATTTTATTCAAAAAGATCATTAACGCTGTATATCATATACATCAACAGAACATCATACACACCGATTTGAAGCTAGAGAATATAGTAATAGACAGACACAACAATCCTCTCATAATCGACTTTGGCTCTGCTGTCGAAAGAAACACGTTAAACAGTGGGAGAGGCACAAAAGTGTATATTGATCCTATCATCCTTGATAACTGGGGGATAAGAGAAACAAAGTTCACAGTCAACCAAGACAAATGGTCATTGGGTGTGTTGCTGTATGTGATGGTGATGAAGAGAATGCCGTTTGATGAAGAATTGGATAGGATGGAGATAGAAGAGGTCTTGTCAGTGATACAGAAACGGGATATCATATTTAGGAAGGGAGTGGCCCAGCCTGTAGTAGAGATCATTTTGGAGTTGTTAAAGATCAATGAGAGTGAGAGGATAGGCCTTTTGGATCTAATTGAGCTTATTAACAGGAGACTGGCAGAACCAAGCTGGGAATACCTATCTTCTGACTATCTTATGCAGATAGTTGATAATCACTTTAAAATGACTCCACCACACGCTCCTTACAATATGAGCGCAGAAAAGGTTGATGTGATCACATTTGTGTTCAGTTTCCTGTTTATTCTGATTCTTGTCTCAATTTGCTTCTTTATCTATATAACACAGAAAAAGAAGGAGATGAGTGAGATGACAAGTAATCTTGATGATTATGGTATTGAAGAGATCAAGGAATAATAAGGCTTTTACATATACAAAACTTGTTAAACAGTGTTGTTTGTCTGTCATTTAACACCTTATTAAGACCGTATTGTAGTCAGTAGAAAAGAAAAGACACAAAACCCCACAAAACTAGTGAATTAGGCCGTATAATACCTATATACCATCAGGGGTTTGGGGTTTGGGGTTTGGGGTTTGGGGTTTGGGGTTTGGGGTTTGGGGTTTGGGG
>CAZYJE010000014.1:0-1414 GCA_964647685.1 uncultured Pseudomonadota bacterium
ATCGTCTTCAACGAAGACACCGAAGAGATGAAGACCCATTGGGCGGTCTATCATGCGATGACTTCTAACGTGCTAGAGCCGATCGTCGCACCTATCGATATCCCAAACCCCAAACCCCAAACCCCAAACCCCAAACCCCAAACCCCTTGTTAATTTCTTAAACCCCTATTAATTAACTCACTTATCTTATTACTTCCGCAAATACAAATTAATAATAAAAATAAATGAAGGTAGATTCATGTTTAGACAACTACAAGATAATAAAGACATTAGGGGAAGGGTACAGTGGAAAAGTGAAATTGGGCAAAGATAAAGAGACTGGTCAATTGCATGCACTTAAAATCCTTAATATCCAGAAATTAAACCAAAAGAACTTGAAGAACTGTTTGATATCGTTTCAGGCTGAGATAACAGCTTTAATGAAGATAAAGCATCAGAACATCATTGGCTATGTCGACTATAAGAAAGATGGTCTATATACAACAAAGAACAAGAAGGAAAAGAAGGTTGATTATATTATGACTGAATTGGCTTCTAATGGAGAGATCTTTGAAATTATACATAAAACTGGGCGTTTTAGTGAAAATTGCTGTAGGTTCTATATGAAACAACTAGTCTCTGCTTTAAAGTATTTAAATGATCAGAACATAGCTCACAGAGATATAAAACTTGAAAACCTCATGCTTGATGATAATCTTGATTTAAAACTGATAGACTTTGGCTTTGCCACCTTTTTTGACAGGGAAAGGAAAAATAAAACCATTGTGGGTACTCATGGCTATCTTTGCCCTGAGCTTAATAATAGAAGATGCTATAACCCTCATAAAGCTGATATCTTTGCAGCAGGCATCTCTTTATTCATTTTGTTTTTCGGCCATCCACCTTTCCATGAAGCTTTACTTAGTAATAAGTATTACAATGCATTTGTGCGCGAAAACGATGCCTTTTGGAAGTTCCATCAAAACCACGGTCAACTAACGCATCTCTCAAATGAGCTTAAAATGTTATTAAATGGAATGCTAGACAATAATCCTATAAAAAGACTTGATATTGAGCAAATAGAACAGTTTGCCTGGATAAGGGAGAGTGTAGATGAAGAGGAGGCAAAGAAGGAAATGAAACAGAGAGTGGAAAAGATGAGGGTTTTGGAGGATGAAATAACTAATTAACACTTTAATAGCTATCAACAAATCTGGTTAAAATTTCTAGCTGTCTATTTACTGATACTGGGGTTTGGGGTTTGGGAAAGCCTCGCAGAAACAAACAGTGACAAGCGCACACACAGGAAAACCTTTAACAGCGAACAAACGCTGAACAACAGTCAACAGAAGGAAACAACAACAAACAGTAGCATCCAAACTGGTGGACAAAGAAACAACATCCGAATGCACCAACCAAGAAGAAATTCGGGAAA
>CAZYJE010000015.1:0-1143 GCA_964647685.1 uncultured Pseudomonadota bacterium
CAAACCCCAAACCCCGGGTAGATCATATTGACTGGATAAATAATTATTCAAATATATACTCTCTATTTGACTCAATCTTAACCTTGATAAAGAGATACATTAATACCATAGCAATAAAGACAAAAGCAACACAATAGAACTTTCTCATTTTCTCACTCTGTTCCATTTGTCTCATTTCAATTTCAGCTTCTCTCTTCATCTCTTCTTTTCTTTTGGTTTCCTCTTCTTTCCTTAGTTCTTCAAGTCTCTCTTGCTCTTCTTTTTTAAGTCTTTTTTTAAGGTTTTTCTCCTCTTCCTTTTGTTTTTCCTTTTCTATCTCTACTTCTTTTTTCTTCTCCATTGATTTCTTATTAATTTACTTGAAGATCAGAGTAGGTTAATCCTTCTTTATCTGTCTCTTTTAGATCGATATTAAGATAGGCATTATTATTAAGAATGAACTCTAGCATATGCTCTTTCTTTCTCAAAACCAATTCATGTAATAAGGTATTTCCAAGGAAGTTTTTTATATTAAGTATCTTGCATAAACTATCATCTTCTTCCTTTACTTTCTCAATAACCTTCTCTAAAAGCATTTTTAATGTATTATCATCTTCTGCAGCCACACAATAATGAAATACTGTTTCTTGATGATTATTTAATATACTATAATCAAAATCCTTATACTCATCAAGAATCAATTGGATTATGTTAATAGAGTCAAAAGAGATTGCTGTATGAAGAATTGAACCTTCTTCATTTACCTTATTGATAGTTCCACCGTGTTTCATCAACACGCGCATTATCTCTTCGTTATTAATCTATTGACTTTACCTCAGCAGCTATATGTTCTAAGGACTCTCCATCCTTTGTATATCCATCATGCTGTAACAATAAAGCAACAGCTTGATAATCAACATTCTTTATTGCTAAAGAAAGAGCTGTCTTATTAAATAACCTCATTATTAGAATCTCTCAGAGTAAGATCTGGCATTTTATCAGGGTTTATTGGGTCTAATAATGACTCAAGTACTTCATACATACCTTTTTCAACACAATAATGACAAGGAGTCTTCTTTGTCTTTTTATCCACTTCATTTGGATTATAATCTCCTTGAAGAAGACTGAAAACCTTATCTTCTTTATTACCTTTAAGCAGCTTAA
>CAZYJE010000016.1:0-44174 GCA_964647685.1 uncultured Pseudomonadota bacterium
GAATGCAGATCTTCTGGCCCCATAGAAGTTGTGGGTGTAATACCAATTTCTACCAGTTTTTCATCTTTATCATATTTTTTACCCAAAGATTCGCCAACAAGTTGTCTGTACCAACTGCCCAGTTCTTTCAAATCACGAGAAAAAATAAAAGTATCGTGTATTGTTTTGCCCTTTTTATAAGCATCGTAAATCGCACTAGCACTTTGCATAGCATAATTTTTTTCAATAGCTTCTTGCAAGCAAAGATCTCGCATTTGCAGCGCTCCGACAAGCAGTTGCTCTATAGCGACATCAATAAAACTAAGTGGAAACAAGCCAACTGCAGAAAGGACCGAATACCGACCACCAACTTTTTTTGCAACATGTAAAGTGGTAATATTATTTTTTTTTGCATAATTATCGAGTTTTGATCCCTGATCAGTTGTGATAACAACGTAATCTTGCCAATTATTAGCGTGATATTTTTTCAGTAAATCTAAAAAAACTGTAAAATTAACAATCGTCTCTGTTGTAGTTCCTGATTTTGTCACAACATTTATAAGAATGTTTACTTTTTTTTCAAGTGCAGACTCTACAAGAGTTATAACGTCATGCAAATAATCAACATCAATAGTATCTACAAAATATATTTTGACGTCAGGGCTTGATTCATTATACAAAGAACCATGAACAGCCTTATGAACAGCTTGCGCTCCTAAGTGAGAACCTCCAATACCAATGACTACTAACATAGTCACATGTAATGCTTTTTTTTCTAAAATAACTTTTTTTACATTGTGCAAAATCTGCTTGTCTTCTGGTAAAAATAATGATGCATAATCAGATTCATATTTTTTTTCCAAAGACTGTCTTAATTTTTGACTATATTCTTTTAAATCGCCAGCTCTATCTTGATTATAGTTTTTTATATCTTGATCATTGCAAAATCTTATTAACTCCACTGCAAACCTTTAACTTATGTATCTTTTTGTATCTTGTTAAAAAATAGAAAGTATGATAAAAATTATTAATATTTTTTACCATATCTACTTTAAAAAGGAGCATAATGCAAAAACAATACCTACTTATTCTTTTAACTTCTTTTATACATACACTAAATTTTTGTCCCTTTTTTAAAGGATACCCACATAGATCAACAAGAAGCTTGTACCGATACCTAAAGCCCTGTTTGCAACCAAATAAAGAAATATCACCAAGAACAAATATACGCGTAAAGCGTGTCATGACAAATTTAAATAAAATGTTTAATTCGAGAAAATCTTAATAAAGGTAGAAAATGAAAAAGAAGATGTTAATCATGACAAGCTTATTACATTGTTCAATTATTTTTAGCATGCAAGAAGCTATAAACCAAAAAGAACCTAGCATGAAAAACAATAAATTAAATAGAGAAATTAGCCCTAAAGTTAAAAAAGAACTCGAAAATTCATTTAGAAGATGGCAAAAACGTATGGAAAAACCATGTTCTAAAATTATGAAAATATCTGGTATATGTTTTGGTGACAATTAATAATGATTACAACAATTAAACAGTTTGCTGTTTTTTATACATGTGCTTATCTAATAGGGCCACTTGATAAACCTATGAAAAAACCTGAGCAAAATAATACAAATTTAAGAAAAATAATAAAAGAAGAAAGACAAAGAATCGAAGAAGAAGTAGAAAAAGAAAAATTATACAAGCACTTCAAACAAATAAAAAGTAAATTATAAAAAAAGAAGCTGGGAAAAAATCCCAGCCTCTTTTTATCTTTTAAAATTAAATTAATTATTGAGCGTCAAATAACTCAACATCAAAAATTAAATCTGCATGTGGTGGAATTGCAGCGCCAGCACCACGAGCACCATAACCTAATGCAGCAGGAATAAATAAGCGGCGTTTTTCGCCAACTTTCATTGACATGACACCTTCGTCCCAACCTCTAATTACTTGGCCTACACCAATAGTAAATTGAAATTTTGAACCACGGTCAACGCTGCTATCAAACTTTTTACCAGGGTTTCCACCTTCGTTTAACCATCCTGTGTAATGAACAGTTACAATGTTTCCTACTGCAGGAGATTTTCCTGTTCCTTCTTGCATGATTTCATACTCTAGGCCAGAAGCTGTTTTATGACGTGCCATAACTTTTTTACCTTTATATTGTGTTGCTGTTTTTGCAGTATTGCATAGTACAAGTGAACATGATGATAATGCAAGTACAGATAAACAAACTTTATTTATTGAAAAAAATTTCATATATTTTTCCTTTTTTTCTAAGAAGTTAATTACAATTCTTACTATTATTGTTTGTACAATAAAAAAAGCATTTCTTCAAATTGATAAAAAAATTATAACACGATTAAAGTAATAATCCTGTTAGTAAGTCCAGTACATAAATTATAAAGTAATTATTATTTTTTATTCACAAAACCTACTAAAAAGTTACTATTTTTGTATCATTAAAACTTAGGTTCTGTTGACATTTCATTTTAGATATTATTTAAGAGCTCTTAAATACCGTCATTGCAAGCGTAGCGCGGCAATCTATGCTACAAAAAGAACATAAACTTTAAATTTATATGGAAATTAAACAAAATAAACTGGATTGCCACACTTGCTAACGCAAGTTCGCAAAGACGAATAGGAAAAATTATTATTATATAGTTAAATGTCAACAGAACCTAAATAATAACAATTTTAAAAATTGAATCTGTCACAGCAAAGTTTAAAAGGATGAAAACGAATGAAAAAATTACGTGTTGGTGTTTTAATGGGTGGAAAATCTATAGAAAAAGAAGTTTCTTTCAATTCTGGTAGAACCATCTGTGATCATTTAGATACAACACGTTATGAGGTTATTCCCCTTTTTCAAGATGATGATGGAACTTTATACAAATTACCGTGGCATTTTTTACATCGTGGAAAAATTAGTGATTTTCAACATCGACTTATCAATGAAGCTACAAAAATTTCATGGAATAGCTTAAAAACTAGTATAGACTTTGCCTATATTGCAGTTCATGGAAGATACGCCGAAGATGGCACCCTACAAGGCTTTTTAGAAATTTTAGATATTCCTTACCTTGGCTCAAAAACTTTTGGCAGCGCTCTTGCAATGAATAAAACAATGCAGAAAAAATTTTTACACCATGCGGGCATTGCAACTGCAAAAAGCATTACCTTAAAGCCACATGAAATAAAAAATTTTGACTTAGAAAAGACAATAAAAAAATTAAAAACTAAAAATATCAACGCCCCTTATGTCATCAAACCAAATAGCCAAGGCTCTAGCTTTGGAGTTTGTATTGTTAATAACAATAAAGATCTAGAAAAACATTTAAAAAAAACAATGGTTATCAGCAAAGAAATTGAACAAGCTGTCTTGATAGAAAAAAAACTTATCGGCATGGAGTTTTCTTGCACTACAATTACCGACTATAAAACAGGAAAAATACAAGCGCTACCGCCTACAGAGATTGTACCAAAAGATGATACTCAATTTTTTGACTACACACAGAAATATATGCCGGGCAAAGCTCATAAAATAACACCAGCTCGATGTAGCAATGAAATACTGGAAGAAATAAAAAAAACATGCATACATGTTATGAAGGTACTTTCACTTTCTAATATTGCACGTACTGATGGATTTGTAACAAAAGATGGCAACATTATTATAATCGATCCAAATACTCTTACAGGAATGGCTCCAACGAGCTTTTTATTTCGAGAAGCTGCACAAATTGGTATGAGCCATACACACTTGATCAACCATCTTATAGAAACAGAACTGAAGTATTATAATATGCTTGAAAACATTGAACATTATGAAAAAAAAGATTTTTTAATGAACAAGAAAAAATTAAACGTTGCTGTACTTTTTGGTGGAAACACTAATGAAAAAGAAATATCTTTAGAATCAGGTAGAAACATTATTTATAAACTTTCACCACAACTTTACACACCGCTGCCAATTTTTGTTTCTTCAGACATGAAACTGTATCAACTAACACAGCAACAACTAATAAGCTGCTCTACAAAAGAAATTCAAAAATCTCTTTGCAATAATCAAGAAATAAGCTGGGATGCGCTGCCACAACTTGTTGATTTTGTTTTTATTGCACTACATGGCGGTGCAGGTGAAAATGGGCAAATTCAAGGGACCCTGGAAATGCTTGGACTACCATACAATGGATCAGGAGTCCTTGCTTCTTCACTTTGTGCAAATAAATATAAAGCAAATAATTTTTTACAAAAAGAAGGTTTTGCTGTTCCTCAATCTTTATTGCTTCAAAAATATGAATGGCAAAAAAATAAAAAAGAAATTTTAAAAACTATTTCAGAAAAGTTTCCACTACCACTAATTGTAAAACCTCATGATGACGGTTGTAGCTCATTTGTAGAGAAAATAAATAATAAAAAAGACGTAGAAGAAAAAATTAATAGCTATTTTACACATTCAAATAAAAAAATAGCGCTGCTAGAAGAATGCATTATTGGTATGGAGCTGACTGTTGGCGTTGTTGGCAACCAAAGCGCACAAGCACTGACGCCAAGTCAAACCGTAACAGAAAAAGATATTTTATCTTTAGAAGAAAAGTTTTTACCAGGAGCAGGCCAAAACTTAACACCTGCACCAGTTGATAAAAAAACACTATTATTTATTCAAAAAACAATTGAAAAAGCTTACAAAGTTCTTGGTTGCAGTGGCTATGCTCGAATAGATTGTTTTTATCAAAACCAAAAACAAAGCCCATCACAAAAAGAACGAGTTGTTATTCTAGAAATAAATACACTGCCAGGAATGACACCTGCAACCTGCCTTTTTCATCAAGCTGCAGAACAAAATATAAAACCGATGGAATTTATTACAAACATTATTAATTTTGGTTTGCAAAAACATACAAAGTTATGTACTAATAAAGTTCAAACAATAGAAAAAAATTATTAATTTAAAAAAGGAAAAAAATGAAAAAATTAATATTTTCACTGTTGCTAGCAACATCTGTTGTTCCAACAACTACTTTATCATTAACAAATGAGGGGCATCCAACTCTTTCTGATGAAACATCAAAAAAAAGAACTCCTGGATCTTTAAAAGATTTAGATCAAAAAAATGATAATAATAAAGCAGAAAAAGAAAAAACATCTACATTACATAAAACATTAAAATATACTTTCATTGTAGGTACAGTAACTATAGTAGTAGGAGCAACACTATGGAAATTAATAAGCAAATCTAAATAAAAATTTTAATAAATTAGATTACTAACCTTGCAAGTTTGGTAATCTAATTTATTAATTACAACCTTAATTTTTTATTGCCTATTTTTTATTACTTCTTATAATAAGCCATTATTAAGCAGTAATAACATAACTAAAATAGTAACAATATGAAAAAACTTACAGCAATATTTATTTTAAGCAGCACTCTTCTGCAATCTGTTAATCTTTTAGGAGAAACTAAAAAACTCAAACAAACAATCGAAGAAAGAAATGTAGAACTAGAAAGAGAAAATGCAACTCTTCAAGAAAGATTAAAAAATTATCGTTATATTTCCTATTTAGCAGGTTCATTAGGTGCAGTTACTGTTGGAGTTGTAGGATTTTTAATAGGCGGGTCTATTAGTAAAAACAACGATTAATTGAAACACACCATGGCTTTTAAGCCACGGATTCAGCTAGAGGAACCCATGATCATTCATCCCTGGACTTAAAAGTCCGAGGGTATTCTGATCATCAAAATAAAAATTAAAATTTAATAATCAATAAAGAAACAATATGAAAAAACTTTCAATGTTACTTCTTGCAAGTGGATTATTTTTACAATCTTCAACTATAAATTGCGTGCCTTCTGGTAAAGAAGAAAATCTAAACTACAAAGCAAGAGCTCAATTTCTTGAAGAAAAGCTAAAAGAACAACAAAAAAAATCTGAAACTGAAATAAGTAACCTCCATAATTTAAATAAAAAACTTCATCAACAAAATGAAAAGAAAGCAGATAAACTTGCAAAACTTTCTGACGTTGAAGAAATTTATAATCAAAATATAAAACTTATAAATACTAATGATGAACTTACAGATACTAAAGAAAAATTTAGAAATGCTAATGAACAACTTGTATCTAATTTAAAAAAAGAAAAAGAAAAACTTGATAATCTTTCAGGAGAAAATGAACAATTAAAAAGTGAATTAGAAGAAGAAAAAAAATGGAGCGGTCAGAACAGTCTTAAAAAAATTTGTTCTGGTATAGTAGTAGGAGGAGTAACAGTAGGGACTTTAGCTTTTGGCTTATTAGGATATTACTTTAACAGGTCGCATCAACAACAATAATTTAATCATAATTCTATTTTCTACTCATAAATATTTTTGTATGCTCTTTCTTATGTTTATAAAAATTATAAGAAAGAGCATATGTCTTTTAAAAAACCAACTGCTTTAATAGTTCTTGATGGTTTTGGTGTTGGAAAAAATAACCAATACAACGCAACTATACAAGCAAATACTCCACATCTTGATGCATGGAAACAAAAATATCAACATACTCAGCTACATGCCTCTGGTTTGCATGTTGGATTACCAGAAAATAGCATCGGCAACTCAGAAGTTGGACATATGACTATTGGTTGTGGCCGTGTTATACCGCAACCATCGTTGAGAATTGAACAAGAAATTGAACATAAAACTTTTTTTGAAAATGAAATATTAATAAAAAGTTTAAAAAAACTGGTAAATAATAAAAAATCTTTACACTTAATTGGTCTGCTTTCAGACTCTAATGTGCATAGCCATATTAATCATTTATTTGCCTACGTGCAAGCAGCAAAAACTGCACATATAGAAACTGTTTATATTCACCCAATTTTAGATGGCAGAGACTGTCCACCACAGTCGGCTAAAAAATATTTAACGCAGCTTGAAGAAAAAATTAAAAAATTTAGCAATGCAAGTATTGGCTCTGTCCATGGCCGATTTTATGCTATGGATCGTGACAACAATTGGGATAGAATAGAAAAAAGTTATACAGTTTTGACTCAGCAGCAAGAAAAAAATAATAAAAACTGGCAAACAGTTTTAGAAGAAAACTATAGCAATGATATTAGTGACGAGTTTATAAAACCTATTCAACTCGATTCTGATAGTACTATAAAAGACGGTGATGGAATTATTTTTTTTAATTTTCGACCAGATAGAGCACGACAACTGACACAAACATTTACATCGAAAAATTTTGATACATTTACTCGTAAAAATATTCAATTTTCTTTTTTTATAACACCTGTTTCTTACAATGGCGATATTGAAACAACAATACTTTTTGAACCAATTGAAGTAAAAAACACACTAACTGATATTTTACATAAAAATAATAAAACAGTATTTGCAATTGCCGAAACAGAAAAATATGCACACGTAACCTACTTTTTTAATGGTGGCAGAGAAAATCCATATAAAAATGAAACATACAAACTTGTTCCTTCACTTTCTATCAAACATTATAATGAGCAACCAAAAATGTCTGCAGAAAAAATAACAGAAACTGTTGTAAGCTCACTGCAAAAAGATCCTCAAGATTTTTATCTTATTAATTATGCAAATGCCGATATGGTTGGCCATACTGGCGATATGCAAGCAACAATAAAGGCTATTGAATTTTTAGATGAACAACTTAAAAAGCTCTATGATGAAATTGTTGTAAAACAAAAAGGCACTATTTTTATTACTTCTGATCATGGCAATGCAGAAGAAATGTTTGATGAAAATTCAGGACAACGTTGCACTTCTCATACAACAAATAAAGTTCCTTTTTTATGGATAGACAGCGACCAGCAAAAAAAGAACCTTCATACACTTTCTACACTTTCAGATGTTGCACCATTTATCTTAGAAACTATACAGCTGCCAGTACCAAAAGAAATGCTTTAATAGTTATTTCTTCTTAACTTGAAACCAAATAAGACCTTTTTTTTCATCTCTATCGGTTTCTACAAAACCAACTTTTTTATAAAGAGAAATACCAGCGGCATTATTCAAACGAGTTTGCAGCTCAACAACTTGGCAACCTTGGGCAAATAGATCATCAACAGCGTATTGTAATAGCTTTCTACCATATCCTTTTTTTCTAAACCTAGAGTCAACAACAAGCCATTGTATCTGACCTTCATAAAAATTTATTTTCCAATACGTTACAAAGCCAGCCAGTTTTCCAGACTCTCTTGCAGCCTTAATTCCTAACTTTCCACGTTTATTATAAAAAGCATATTGATATGGAGAACGATGTTTAAGTATCCACTCAACATCAGTGTCATCACCTTCTTCAAACAACCAATATCTATTTTGTTCAACCAAATGTACAGCTGGCTTTAAGTCACGTACATTATTAAAGTCATAAAGATCAGTTGGTCTTTGCATATAATAAACAAGGCCACCGACAAAAAATAAACTACCAACTATTGCTGCAAAAACTTTTATACGATGATTCATTTTTTTGATCATTACAACTCCTTATATCTAATTTTATACAATCGTAAACCTTGTGGTGGAGCATTTAAAAGTGACTGATTTGGATTTTTTTCTTCCAAAGCTTTTTTTAGCAACGATACCTTATCTTCTTTTTGCGATGCAATATACAAACTTGCTCCAACAATTCTTCTTATCATATGACGCAAAAAACCAGGACCTTTTACAACAATACAAAATGAGCCATTTTTTTTACATTCCTGAACGGTAATGGAAGAAATATAGCGCACAGTCATCTGTTGTTCATCGCCTGTATAAAAAGACCGAAAATCATGTGTCCCCACAAATGTTTGTAGTGCTTTTTCTAATAATTTTTTATCAAAACTGTAACTATAATAAAAACCAAAACGAGCATCAAACGGCTGTGGCCTTTTTGTATACACATAATAGTGATACTCTTTTTCTACAATATTTCTCCGCGGATTAAAACTATTATCTTGTTCAAGAAAAACAATAGCAATATCAAGCGGCAATACATTATTCCAAGCAAAAAGTAGTTTTTTTTGTGGAATGTCTAAAGTTGTTTTAAAAGCTGCAACTTGACCATCTGCATGAACTCCAGCATCTGTCCTGGAAGCACCTGCTATAATAATTTTTGTAGAAAAAGCAGTAAAAAAAGCATCTTGCAATGTTTGCTGAACTGTTTTTTTATGTGGCTGAATTTGCCAACCAGAATAGTTGGTACCATCATAAGAGACAATAATTTTATATTGATTCTTCATTGTATTATTTATGGAACAAAAAAGGCCACCTACTTAAAATAGGCGACCTTTTTTAATTAATTACTTTTATTTAGCAGCTTTTTTTCTATCAGTTGCTTTTAAAAACTTTTTACGTAAACGAATTTCAACAGGAGTAACTTCAATAAGTTCATCTGGGCGAATCCATTCCATGCATGTTTCAAGCGTCATAATACGAGGTGGAGCAACTTTTGCTGCATCATCAGTTCCTGAAGCACGAACATTAGTAAGTTTTTTACCCTTGCATGGATTTACATCCATATCATGCTCACGACTACTTTCACCAATAATCATACCGCTATAAATTTTTTGACCAGGTTTTACAAAAAGAACACCACGAGCCTGAAGTGCATCAAGAGCATATGATGTTACATCACCTGTTTCCATAGAAACAATGGCACCTTTATTGCGTGTTGGAATTTCACCTTTATATGGTTGATAATCATGGAAACTATAACCTGCAACACCTGTTCCACGAGTATCTGTTAAAAACTGACTTGTAAAACCAAGAAGACCACGTGATGGAATTTCAAACTCTAAACGAATTCTGCCATTGTTATAGTTAATCATATTGGTCATAACAGCTTTACGCTTAAGAAGTTTTTCCATAACAGTACTTTGATGCTCTTCATTAATAT
This sequence comes from uncultured Pseudomonadota bacterium, assembly GCA_964647685.1. Taxonomy (GTDB): domain Bacteria; phylum Babelota; class Babeliae; order Babelales; family Vermiphilaceae; genus CAZYJE01. The sequence goes on from CAZYJE010000016.1 coordinate 9,882, forward strand.
CAAGTACCAAATTCTCAATCGGCTCATGTTTTTTGCCATCGATCATCTTGTAAATAACTTCTGGAGCAGAAAGTTGTAGCTCAAAACCTTCACGACGCATATTTTCTACTAAAACACCCAAGTGAAGTTGTCCACGACCAGAAACTTTAAATACTTCTGCTCTTTCTGTTGGCTCTACACGAAGTGCAACATTTGTCTTGAGTTCTTTTTCTAAACGTTCTTTAATTTGACGAGAAGTAAGAAGTTTTCCTTCTCTTCCATTAAATGGAGAATTATTAACAGAAAAATAAATTGTCAGTGTTGGTTCATCGATTTTTACATAAGAATGAGGTAGTGGTTTTTCTACTTCACATAATGTTGTTCCAATTGTTACAGGCTCTGTAAAACCAGTTACTGCAATAATATCACCAAAATGTGCTTCATCAGTTTCTACACGGTTTAGACCAATAAACTTATATATTTTAGTAACCTTCATCGGCTTACTAACATAATCATCTTTACAACAAATAAATTCTTGCCCCACCTTTAAAGAACCACTAAACATACGTCCAATAGTGATCAGTCCTAAAAAGTCTGAATGATCTAAACTTGTTGTTAAGAATTGTAGAGAATCTTTTTTTGCTACAGGAGCAGGAACATTTTCTATAATTGCATCAAAAAGAGGCTGCATAGAGTCAGATTTTACTGAAGCATCTTTTGTTGCAAAACCTAATTTAGAAGAACCGTATAGGATAGGAAATTCAAGTTGTGACTCATCTTTTGCTAAATCTAAAAAGAGATCTGTAATTGCAGCTTCTGTTTCTTCTATTGTTGCATCTTTACGATCAATTTTATTAATCATAACCATAGGTCGCAAATTAAGTTCTAATGCTTTTTGCAATACAAAACGAGTTCCAGGAAGCACACCTTCAGCAGCATCTACAAGCAGTAAAAAACCTTCTACCATTTGAAGAGTTCGTTCAACTTCTCCGCCAAAATCCGCGTGACCAGGTGTATCTACAATATTAATATTGTAATCACCAAGCTTAATACCCGTATTTTTTGCTAAAATTGTAATACCACGCTCTTTTTCTAACTGGTCTGAATCCATAACACGATCTTGATCATCAACAAAATCAAGTGTACCAGATTGTTTAAGAAGTTGATCTACCAATGTAGTTTTGCCATGATCTACGTGAGCGATGATAGCAATATTACGAATATTCGAGCGCTTTGAGCCACTTTTATTTTCCATTATCCTTAAAAAACCCCTGATTAAAAGACTATAAAATCAATAAAAACTAATATTTTTATTGTAACACACTCACCATAGAAAGCTAGTTAGTCTCTAATAAGAATGAAGTACAAATACTGGTCCCTGAAGAGGACAACCACCCTTATTTGTATATTTTACTTCTTTAAAATAACCAATAGCTGTACGTCTTATTGGAAATTTTCCTTCCTCTACTAAATTCTTAATAGACCCAAGAGAAACAAAACTTTTGCCTTCAATAGAGGGATTATATTTATCATTAAAATAACTCTCAATTTCTTCTTGAGAGACATTACTTAATTCTTGCAAAAGATAGCGTCTTTTATTTGATTTTTTAACTACTAATGGAAGCAATCCAACATAGCTACTATCAGTATAAGAAGTATCCTTAGGCAGATTGCCCGTCAACATCCCTAAAGCAAGAGTGCGATATCTTTCTGCCTCTTTTTGATCTATTTCTTTATTCGTTAATTTTACGATTTCTTGACCTTCTACCCTTCTTCTTTTATTGGGAACAAAAGAACCTGTCGACAATGATCTTTTCATTGAAAAAGAAGAACTACCAATAAAAGCAATTCCAGCAACCAAAAACAACTTTCCATATGAAACTTTTTTCATGAAAACCCTTACTTAGTAATGTCCATATTTTTTAAAGAATAGACAAAGAATAATTTATTAAATCTAAAAAAGCAAAAAAAATATCCACCTTTTTTCAAGGTGGATATAGATTATTTTAAAAACTTGTAACTATTTTAAGCAGTTGAAGCACAATAAGGAATTAATGCCATTGTACGAGCTTTTTTGATTACAGTAGAAAGTTCACGTTGGTGCTTGCAGCAATTACCTGAAATACGTGATGGTAAAATTTTACCACGTTCAGTTAAGAACCCTAAAAGAAATGGAGCATTTTTGTAGTTAATTTGCTGTGCTTGTTCTGCGCTACCACAAAAACGGCAATGTTTTGTTCCTTTAAAACCTTGTCTGCGAGATTTTTTCTTTAAAAGACGAATACTTAATTTTAATTTAATTTTTTTATTTTTAGCCATTTTATGCCTTTACTTCAGTTTTTAATGGAGCTTCAGAATCTTTTGCTTCTTCTTTTTCTGCTTTTGCAACCGGCTCTTTTTCAGCTGATTCTTTAACAGATTTTTCAGAAGATTTTGCAAACTTGCTATTTGATTTTTTCAATAAACCTTTTTCTTCTAAGAACGAACTCACATTTTTACGAGGAGTATCTTCTAAAGAAGGTGGCTTTTGGTATTCAAACGGTTTTTCTGAGTTAAGCTTTGTTACAAGAAAACGCATAACAACACCACTAAACTTAAGAGCAAAAAGTCTATTAAGTTCTGGAGTAATGTCCGCAGACTTTTCCATCTCAAACTGAGCTAAAAAGTAAACGCCATAATCATTTTTTTTAACTGGATAAGCAAGCTTATATTTGCCCCAACGGTCAAATCTTTTCATTGAAGCTTTGCAAGTGCCGATAATTTTATCGACCTGAAATTCTAATGTTGAAGCCTCATCTTTTGTAATCTCAGGGATGGTCAACATTAACACTTCATAAAATTCCATAAAAATCCTCTTTGGTAACTAACTGGAAATGTAATTTTTTTACACTATGAGAACAATCTCATTTAGAACACATACTGTAAGTATTTTAGAAAAAAATACCTATAAAATAATATACCAGAAAAACTAATTAAAACTAGTCTTTCTGGTATATTAATAGGTTTTTGCCAACATAATGCTTCACTACCATGTTGGCAATCACCATAATTTCATTATAAACTAAATTTTTTAAAAATCTAGTACCTTATGTTGCAGAGATTCTTTGATGGCGAATTGTATCTTTTCCTGTTGATTGATAACGAGAAATTACACGGCCAATAATTCTAAAATGATCTTTTCCTCTTACAAGTGGAATTGCTTTCTCTTTACTTGTATTGAAAGGTAAAAGAACAATAAAGTCTTCTGTATAAGTAACCTGCTTAATCGCTTTGATTGGCGTATCGTTGCCATACTCTACAGCAGCTATATCACCTGAACGAGTCCAAACTTCTGGGGAAATTACCAAAATATCACCTTTTAAATACGTTGGTTCCATAGAGTTGTTCTCTACCTGCAAAGCAAACATAGAGTTGTCATTTGTATTTAACATAGGGAAAAACTCATCTTTGTGCCCTGTTGTAATCTGCATAAGCTGATTGTTGTAAGGTGATGGGTTTGAAGGAATTTCACCAACAATAGGTACGATTTGTACTTTTAAATCAATATCCGTTTTTTCTGGCATGCTCACATTGCTGTCAACATTGTCCGTTCTTGGACGACGCTGTGCAAAAAGCTCAATAGGGCTTAATTCAAAAGCGTTTGCTAATTTTCTTAAAGAATCTTCGTTCCAACGACGTGTTCCGTTTTTAATATGCGTTAAATAACTTTCTGAAAGACCGGTTTTGTCTGCCAAAACTTTCGTAGTCCAGCCACGCTCTATCAAAAGTTCTTTTACTCTTAGTGCTGTTGAACGTAAAAATTTCATAGCCACACTCATGATTGTACTCCTCGTTTTCTGTTTTTTAAAATCTACTGTATGATTAAAACACCTGCTTTCTATAAAGATTACATACAAACATAAACATGTCAAATGGAAAATATGTCAAAAATAGCAAGTACTATGATTTTTGAAAAAAATTACTATGAAAATAGCGCCTGGAAGAACAAACGAGTTATTTGTGGCATAGACGAGGTTGGTAGATCTTGCCTTGCAGGCCCACTTGTAACAGCAGCTGTCATCTTGCCATGTAGAAAAGATTTTCATCTTTTAAAGGACTCTAAAAAGTTATCACTACAAGAAAGAAACACAGCTTATAACTGGATACAAAAAAACTGCTGGTACGCAACAGCACTGGTTGATCACAGAACAATAGATCAAAAAAACATTTACCAAGCGACACTTGCTGCCATGAAGCGTGCTGTACTGCATTGTCTTATAAAAAGCCCTCAAAGACCATCTGCTTTTGTTGTCGATGCGATGCCATTAAGCCTTGCAAACACAAACTATAAAGATACTCCGATACATTTTTTCAATAAAGGTGAAGATTTTTCTACTTCAATTGCAGCAGCCTCTATTGTGGCAAAAGTTACCAGAGATAGGCTTATTGCAAAATATGATACAATTTTTCCTGGCTATAATTTTACAAAACACAAAGGCTACCCAACGCCTGAGCACAAAAACGCTATCAATGAGCATAATTTTAGCATTATTCACCGAAAAAGCTTTTTGACAAAGATTATTAATAAAAAGGAGTCAAAAAATGGACAACAAACCATTTGCTGAAGTAATAGAAAGCAATCTTCAAGAATTTACTGCCCAATGTTGGAAATGGGACCACTTTCCACCTTTTGGCTCACTTATAACAATACAAGCTGACCAAACAACCCTTTTTGGGGTTGTTTTCCAGGTAAAAACCGGATCAATAGACCCAATACGCTATCCTTTTGCCTATCAAAAGACCGAAAAAGAGCTACTAGAAGAGCAACCGCAAATATTTGAATTTCTAAAAACATCGTTCTCATGCCTTATTATAGGCCACCAAGTACAAAACAGGCCTCTTTCTTATAGCCTTGCCCCTAAACCTGCAAAAATTCATGCTTTTACGGCCCTTGCAAGCATACAACAAGCAAAACTCTTTTTTTCTAATAGAAACTATCTCCACCCTCTTTTTGCCTTACATTCAGCAACTTTTAACCTCGATGAGCTTCTGATACGCCTTTTACAACAACAATCTGAGCTAAAAATGCTTAATAAAGCCGCAATCATAGACTTTACCAACACCTTCAACCTTCTTATCGGCAACGATTATCGCCGCCTCAAGCTCTTTTTGCAACGAGCTGAACATCTTATAACACCATAAAATCTGCTTATTGACTATAAAGCACACGAAAACAAGCTGCTGGTCGAGTATGTATACCCCTCTTGAAATTAAATTCAGATAGAATATAATGTTTATAAGTAAAAAAAATATTATATTCAAATTGGAGATTATAATGAAAAAGAAACTCTTATTATCATCATTGCTTGCTTGCCTTATAACGAACAGTAGTAATGCCGTTATTCAAGAACTTATAAATATAATTAACAATTCATCAACTCAAGAAAAAATAACTCAACTTACAAAATCCGGATATAATTTTATTAAAAATGGATACACATTTATACATAACAAGATCAATACAGTAGAGAAAAAATTAACATTAAAAGAATTCTTAAATTTCAATAAAGAAATATCTTTTTATGATGGGTACTACTTAGATCTTATTGATAAAAATATAATAATTCCAACGCACCAAGGAGCTTTAATAGCAAAAAATAGCCCAACAAAATATACAGAAAAAACAAAAAATGTTTTTGAAGCCTTTAAAGAAACAACAACAAATACCAATAATAGACTAAGAATAAATAATTCATTAAAAAATCAAGTCGAAATTCATATAAAAAATAGATTATTAAATAGCAACTTGCAAAAAGAATATATAAGTAAAACTTTTAAAACAGAAGAAAGAAAATTTGAATCACAATATATAATTAAAATTGAAAAAGAAAACCCTAAGGAAGATACTAGTAAAAAAATAGAAAAAATTAAAGTTACATCACGTACAACTAAAAGATTTGCTATAGCAACAAAAGAAGATCTTGAACTTTCAAAACATAATCTTTGTTACATAAAAGAATTAAAAAACAAAAAGATTTTAATCATTTCAACAAATAATAATGAAACATTTATTACGAAATACTCAATAAAGAAAGATAAAGACAATGAAAAATACAAGTTTAATATAGTAACTAGAATAATAATAGAAGATAAAATACCAGAAATAGAAAATAAAAAACTAGTATTAATAATTCCAGAAAATTCTAATATAAATGGGATAAATACAGAATTAATGCTTTATAATAAAGATAAAGAAGTTTTGTACATAATTGATAAAATTACTAAAAAGATAGAAAGATTTAAGAATTGCAAAATAACAAATAATAAAACAATTGCTCAATATGAAAATCTTATACTAAAAGACCTCAGCCTCAATCAATTATTACTATACATTAACCTAATAAATCAAAAAAAACCTATTGACCTTAGATATAGTCAAGAAACAGATCTTTATAAAGATTTTTATAAGTTACCATTAAAAATACAAAACTATTTAGTCAATAATAATAAAGTTAAAATAACATCAAAATATAATCCACTTGTTTATCTAAATAACTTATGGAATAGTACAGTAAAAATAAAAAATCATGTTAAACCGAAAATTAAGTCTGGAATTGAATCTACAAAGTCTAATATCTCTCGTGGATGTAGCAAAGCTAAAGAAGGCATCATTTTTGGATACAACACAACTAAAGATAAAGTTGCTAGTGGATACAAATATATTGAAAATAAATGTACACAATATTTATTAGGTAGTATAAATCTATCTAATATAAGTTTATTATAAACCTAACTAGCATAATAAAAGAAAAAACTTTCTTAATCATTAAGCTTAAAACTGTACGTTACTTATGGCAATCCCCGCTGATAAATGTCAGTGGGGATTTTTTAACTATGCATAAAAACTACTGCTAACAGCTTACACATAAATTCATTGAAGAAGCTATTTCAAATAGAATATAATGTTTTTTGTGTACTATAAAAATCAAATAAAATAGTGAGAGTTTTTATGAAAAAGTTTTTCCTTTCTTTTCTTTTTTTGGGCCATTTATCTCTTTTTTGCGCAACACAACAAGGGCCGTATGAGTCTGCATCTGTAAAGTACGGTTACAAAGTTTTGCGGTGGCTGGAAAAACAAGAAAAAGCAGTTCAAACAATTAAAGATCGAGATTTAAAAAAAAAGAAACATGACAACATTATAAAAATGGGCGTAAGTGCACTGAATAAATACAAAAAAAAGCTACAAAAAGATATGTCAAAACTGCAGCAGTACCAAAAGTCTAATGAAAACGAAATTATTAAAAAAGATATTGCCAAAAAAATTAAAGATATACAAAACGGACTTATACACATTGATACAATAAAAATCAGAGTTGAAAGAAAAAAAAGAGGCAACAAAACAATAGATTCGCTTATAAAAAAGAAAGAAAATATTTTTCACTCGCTTTATACTAGAAAAAATAAAATTTCTGATGCAGCAAGCCAAACGCTATACAACGTCTCTGAAAAAATTGGATCTACGGCAAAAAAAGCTTTTTCTAAACCACCAGTAAAACGACATAGTGAATCTGCCGACATCAAACTACAAATAATTAAAAATGCGCTCAAAAACACTGAGCAAACTACCGATATAAATAAAATTCAAGCCGAGTGGGAAATAATTAAAGCATCGGTTTATACTCTTTTTGTTGAACCCCTAAAAAGGGATATTACTCAATTTATAAAAAAATCTAATGACACTTTTGTCTTGAATAAAAAGTTCTATGACCTTGATAACATACTGCAAGAAACTCCTTCTGAAAATAATGATTTAAAACAAGATATTATTGCCTACATTGCTCACGAACTTATGCCATCTAAATATTGGCACGAATTTGACCCGATGACCGTTACTTTTGAGCGCGTTGTCACAATTGCATACCAAGCGCCACTCAAAGAACAAGAAGAAAAAAGGCAAGAAGCCTACAGAAAAAAAATGAAAGAAAAAATTGCAAGGCAAAAACGAGAAAAAGAAAGACAAGAAAAAGCAAAAAAAGAGCTAGCCAAAAAAACTATAAAGCAAAAAAAGCCTAAAAATATCAAACCACTTACTGGAATATCTCTAAAAAAAAGCAAACCTAAACAAATTAATGTGCCCGTAAAGCAAGAACCACAACAAGAAGAAACATCATGGTTAAAAAGATCTTACAGAGCTCTTAAGTCTATATTTTGATTGAAGGAATACAAATGAAAAAAAGAATCATTATTTTCCTACTTTTTGCAACATATTGTACAACCGGCACAAATTCAGGAGATATTTATGCAGAAATTAATAAAAAAATAGAAAAAGAAAACAAAGAAATTGATGAAAAAATTAAGCAATTGCAAGATGAAAAAGAAGAAACTAATCAAGCAGTTCAACTACTTGAAGAACAACTAAAAAATGGTAACGACAAATCTGAACAAGAAGAAAAAGCACTGCGCAAAGAACTTGGCCAACTTTATGACGACCTTGTAAGAATTGACGTAAAAATAAGGAAACTAAAAAAAAGTAAAAAAGCAAAAATGAACATCTTAAGAGAAGTTGGGCAAGGATTTAAAGACATTGGTGAACAGATTGGTAAAAAAGCAGAAAAATTATATTTTGGAACAATAAAAGAAGATACCCCAGAAGCAATCATAAAAGCAGGAGAAAAAGTCGTAAAAAAAGTTATTGGAGAAAAGACATATCAACAATATTTTGCAGACAAACCGTACATAGTTCCAGACTTTTTGAAAAACTTACATGAACTACTAAAAAGAAAAGATCTTGAGCTTAATAAAATAAACAGAGAAGTTTTTAATCTATTTAATAGCCCGATAAATAATAATTTTTCTGAATTTTTTGCTTTAGACAGTGAAGGCATTGTTTCTTTTTCAGAAAAATTTCAAGACATTTTAACGCTTCTTTCTAAAACTCGCAATAAAGAATCTATTAAAATAGTTACTGCTATAATAAAAGATCAGCTTTTAAAAAGAAACAAAATAAAGCGACTCAATCGTTTACGAGATAAAATACAACCTGCGCCAAAAAGAAGTGAACATAAAATTTATAGATTTTCTGGTAGCAATAAAACAAAAACATTGATTGTTCAAAATAAAAAAACAAAAATAAAACTTTCTTTTGATTTTAAAAAGCTTGGAATAAAAAATAATATCAACGTTATTTTTGAGTTAAAAAATAAAGAAATCTTTTTAATTCATGATAAAAATAAAATTATTATTTTTAATCCAAAAAAGAAACATCTGACAAAAAAAGCAACACTACCCAAAATTGGTGCTATAGAAAAAATATATATTATAAATAATTTTGACATTGCACTGGTTAGCAAAAGAAAACAAAAACCCTATCCAGCTATTTTTGTATATCGTTATCTAACAAACAAAATTGTGCCAATGTCAGGAAAAATTAGAGAAAAAGATGGTCAGTACAGATTTTACAAATATAACAGCTACTTAGAAAGTTTGAGCATCAAACAACTTGTCACTTACACCTATTTGGAGCATCAATTTTCTACAATAAATATATCTAAAATAAAAAATGAAAAACTATTTAGAATTTTTGAGTCACTACCTAAACAAATGCAAAAAATACTTTACAATGCAAAAAAAATTAAATTTAGTTGGGCAGGATATTTGACATGGAAACTTTCAACATTCTTATAATAAAGGATAAGTTATGAATAAAAAAATATATGCAGCTATATTTCTGGCAGCATCATTACTACTGTTTTCTTTACAATCAAGCAACAAAAGCAAAAAAAATGAGATTGAAGAAGCTTTAGAAAAAATAGATCAAAGATTAGAAGATATAGACAAAGTAGATAAGATAGATACAGAAATAGGTGCGAAAAAAATAGGTATTAATGATGCAAAAAATTCAATAGAAGAAGCGCAAGACAATATAAAAAAGTTAAAGAAAAGAAAGAAAGAGCTTTCAGAAAAAAATAAAAACTATAAAACTGAAACCTCTATAAAATCAGTTAATTATAAAATAAAAAAGGACAAAAATAAGATAGAAAATAAAAAAAAAGAAATTAAAAAAGCAAAAAAAGAAATCGCCAAGGGTAAAAGTAAGTTAAAAAAATACCCACAAGACTTAATAAAACTTTCTGACTATCAGTTAAGCCAACTTAAAAAACAGTTAGAAGCAATCGAGAAAAGCTTGAAAGATAAAAAAGAGCTGACAAAAAAAGATAGAGCAACTTTGCAAAAACTAAAAATACTACCTCAACCGGGCCTGATTAAAAAAGCAAAACAGAACATAGAATTTTTGAAGCAGCGAATTTATAGAAGTTATCTTTATAAAAAACTCTTTGGAAATTAAGAATAAATACTGATAATTTTATAAAAGTTTTCATATACACATATAGGTTTAAATCTTACCTTCTTTTTGCAACATAGATTGCCGCGCTACGCTCGCAATGACGGCATTAAAGAGCTATTATTTATAGTGATATAGTTTGACATTTACCGTCCCGTCATTGCGAATTTGCGCAAGCAAATGTGGCAATCTATGTTACTTAAAAACAAGTAAAGCGCAACCTATATAACTATAGCATTTAAAGCGAAATACTAGCAGAAGCTAGTTACTTTTTTTGCCTTGAGCTATACTGTTTTTAAACAAAAAATACAAAATAAGTACATTAGTAAAGGCAAAAAATAATGTTTAATTTTTTAAAAAATAAATTAAAAAAAATCTACTCTACTATAACCACAAAACTTTCAAACCTTTTTGCTGGGACAACTGTCGATGAAGAAACACTAGAAAAACTACAAACCATTTTAATAGAAGCTGATGTTGGCATAGGAACAACAAAAAAAATTATCAATAACTTACGAACAAAAATTAAAGCTGGGACCATTGAACAAGGACAAGATCTAAAAAATGCACTTGAGCAAGAACTCCTTGATCTAACAATTGCAAGCAAAGGCCCAGAAGATAAAAAAATATTTCTTTTGGTCGGTATCAACGGCAGCGGCAAAACAACATTTACCGCAAAATTAGCAAATAGTTTTGCAAAACAAAATAAAAAAGTGCTCCTTGTTGCTGCAGATACATTTCGGGCGGCTGCAACAGAACAACTTGAACAATGGGCCAAAAAAACAAGCGTAGCAATAGAAACTGGCGCACAAGGCCTTGACCCTGCGGCAGTTGTTTTTAGAGGTTGTCAGCGCTTTAAAAACGAAAATTTTGATATTTTAATTATCGACACAGCTGGCAGACTGCAAACAAAAGTCAACTTGATGAAAGAGCTGGAAAAAATCAAAAAAAATATTGTTCGCCATTTGCCAGACGAGCACATAGAAACACTGCTTACCATCGATAGCATGTTGGGGCAAAACTCTCTTACTCAAGCTCGTATTTTTAATGAAAGTACCAATGTAAATGGAATTATTCTTACAAAAATGGACGGAACTGCAAAAGGTGGCATTATTTTTGCAATTATGCAGGAACTAAGTATTTCAATTTCTTATATTTCTTTTGGTGAACAACTTGATCAGTTTAAAAAATTTGACGGGCAAGAATATATTAAAGAACTATTACAATAAAAAAAGGCTCCTTTTTTGGAGCCCTTATTTTATTTAAACAAGCCTATAAGACCTTTTGGCAAATACGTTTTCAAACTATAATCAATAAAATTATACAATGGCTTCTTACAATAAGGAACTAAAGCTGTTGTACAACCAACACAAGCTGCTGTTGTAAAAAAACAACAATACGGACGATTTTTTTTATTACGATTAATAATATCAGTTACCCTACTAGGTGCAACAACATTAACAGCTGATTCCCCTTTTTGTATAACAGTAACACCAACTGGGCAAAAACATTTTAAATAAGCCAAACTTGCATTATATCTTTTTTTAGCTTTCTCAATTTCTTTTTTAGTCTTCTCTTTTTTTAATTCTGTGCTATGTCTATCACCTCTTTCTTCTAAATTGTCAATTCTTTTCATTAATTGAGAAAGCAAACCTTCCATATCTTTTTTTTCTTTTCTGAGAATATTTATTTCTTCTCGTTGTTCTCTTAAAAGAGAAGATTCCCTTTTTCTTTTTTTAGGGATAACATCTAATGAACCTGAATTCATTCCACATGTTAAACTATTAGAAGAAACTTGCATTGCACATATTGAACTGCTAACAAAAAGTGCAAATAAAAATAATTGTTTTTTCACAAGAATAAACCTTTGTAATTAATTAAACGTAAATAAAAATAGCGATGAAGCTTTATTTTAATCAAAATAATTACTAAGTGCAAATTTATAAATTTTACCAAAAACTATTTATTGCAGGGCGATTTTTAATTAAAAATGACGAAATAAAAAAATACAATTAAACTAAACTCTGTCGACATTTTATTTTAGATATTATTTAAGAGCTCTTAAATACCGTCATTGCGAGCGTAGCGCGGCAATCTATGCTACAAAAAGAACATAAACTTTAAATTTATATGGAAATTAAACAAAATAAACTGGATTGCCACACTTGCTAACGCAAGTTCGCAAAGACGAATAGGAAAAATTATTATTATAGTTAAATGTCAACAGAACTTAAACTCTGTCGACATTTTATTTTATGAAAAAAGTAGTAAAGCAACGCATAAATACAAAAAAAATTCTTGCCTTAGGTCATTGCGAGCGAAGCGCGGCAATCTAGTTAATTTTATTAAATTTCATATTTAATACAGAAATTGCCAAACTTTTTTCAAAAGATTTCAATAGTCAGAAGATAAGTTTTTTTATAGTTTAGATTAATTTTTTACATAATAATTGATTCAATTATTTTTTTGTTGTTATTATTAAATTCATTTTTAAAAGATAGTTTTAATCTTAATGAACTGGATTGCTTCGCTTCGCTCGCAAAGACCAATAGAAGAAACTATTATAATCAAATCTCAGCAAAAACTAAGTTTATATATTTTTGCCATACATAAAGAAAAGTTATGAATAAAATAGAACCTATAGCACTTCATAAAAAAGTTAAAAATAAACTAAACAATCATTACAAAAATGAACTTCTTGCAGATCAGTATGCGTGGTGGACGCTAGAAGAAATTTTAGAAAAAACAAAAACAACCTTACTTGTAGAAAAAGAAATTTTTATTTCTGACGAGCAAAAAAAACAGATTGAAAGCTGGATACACAAATTAACCAAAGAAAATATGCCAATACAATATTTAATTGGCTATGTAGAATTTTTGGATCTGAAGTTATTTGTAAAATCACCAACACTTATTTGCCGTCCTGAAACAGAAGAACTTTGCGACTTTTTAATTGCGCACTTAAAAAAACTTGCCAACAAAAATATAACTATTTTAGATATAGGCACCGGCTCTGGTTGCATCGCACTTTCTTTAGCAAAACATATACCAACGGCAACTATTTGGGCAGTTGATATATCTAAACAAGCACTAGAACTTGCAAAAAAAAATGCTGCCGAAAATAATATAAAAAATGTAACATTTTTAGAGTCAAATATTTTTAAGCGTCTGCCTGCCGACATAAAATTTGATATCATTATTTCAAATCCGCCCTATATCACAGAGCATGCATGGCAAAATTTAGAAAAAACAGTAAAAAACTGGGAAGACAAAGGTGCACTTGCAGCAGAAAAAGATGGCCTTGCAATTATTGAAAAAATTATACTAAAAGCTCCTAGTTACTTAAAAAGCAACCAGGAGCTTTTAGACAATAAAATACCAAATTTGCTTCTAGAAATAGGACACCAACAAAGCAATGCTGTTGTAAATCTTTGTAAAAATTCTGGATTTAACAATATACTTATAAAAAAAGATATGGAACAAAAAGAGCGTTTTATTTTAGCAACTTACCAAGTAAAAAAAAAATTTGAAAAAACAAATTTATAATTATTTCTCCAAATCCTTTAGTTGCTTTTCTATATTTTTTTCATCTTGATAAAATGTCATAGCGCAAAAAGCCATCATGCCGGATATGGTCCAAGTAACTTTCGGAATTATAATTTGTGCTAAAGTATTACTTCCCGACTCTTGATATATACGATTTCCAGCTCTAGTAAATAAAAGAGAAGAATTTACCATGGAAATGGCCAATAGACAAGAACGAAATTTTATTCTACTAGATTCCTTTTGCTTTTTTAATAACTTTTCAATTTTTGATACTTCTTGTTTACTTGAAAACTCTTTCTTCATTGGAAAAATAAAAGAAAAACTAAATAAACTTATAAACATTAATTTACAATATAACTTCATTAAAACTCCTTAATAATCAACAAATTTATAATTCTTTTTCTAAATTCTCTAGTTGTTTTTCTATATGTTTTTCATCTTGATGAAACACCATAGTAAGACAACTGAGCATACCGAATGTGCCCCAGCTAAATACTGGAACTATAATTTCTGCTAAAGTATTGCTTCCCGACTCTTGATGCATACGAGTTGAAAATTTAGTCAAACTAACAGCAATAGCTCCAATACCAACACCCAATAAACAAGAACTAAATCTTGCTTTAGTAAATTTCTTTTTCTTTCTCAATACCTCTCCAATTTTTGAAAATTTTTGTTCAGTTGAAAGTTTTTTATTCATTGGAAAAATAAAAGAAAAACTAAATAAACTTATAAACATTAATTTACAATATAACTTCATTAAAACTCCTTGCTACTCAATAAATTTATAATTCTTATTCCAAATCCTTTAATTGCTTTTCTATTTGCCTTTGTACCTCTTCTTCTTTTGCATAATATCTCATATCAATAAGACCAGTAACACCTGATGCCATCCACAAATAACCTGTTGAAATTATATCTTCCAATAAAGCATGATTATAACGTCTTCCATATCTAATAAGAGCCAAAGCATAACTTCCTATAGTAATACTCAAAAGACAGCAACAATATTTTTTATCATTAAGATACTCTTTCTTTTTTAATAACTCTTTAATTTTTGATACTTTTTGTTTATTTGATAATTTTTCTTTATTTTGATTATCAGAATACCCTCTCAGGGATGAATCACCATGGGTCACTTTAGCTGAATCCATGGCCTTTAAGCTATGGTGTGCTTTAATTGAAAGTTCTTTATTCATTGGAAAAATAAAAGAAAAACTAAATAAACTTATAAACATTAATTTACAATATAACTTCATTAAAAATCCTTGTTGCTCAACAAATTTATACTATATATAGTATAATATTATTATTATAAAATTATTTTTTATACTATATACCAAAAAAAGGAACCCTTCATGAACAATCAACAAGCAATAGACCACTATAAGTCTTATAAAAAACAGTATCTTTTATGGGTTATTATCTCTACCCTTTTGCTTTTTATTACAATTTTTACAATATCAATTATTCAAATAAAACAATGGAAAAAATCATCTGATCTTGCAAAGCTCAAACTCTCTCGCCAAGAAAAAGTTAATCGACTTTTTGCACAACTTGCAGAACAAAAAAAACTACTGGATGAAAAAAAAATATTAGAAAAAGCTATCTGCAAAATAAAAAAATACCAGTCAACTGATAACAATACAATTTCTCTTGTTACTCGAATAACAAACATTATTGGAAAAACAAGCTTTATTCAAGACCTTGAAATACACAGTAAAAATATACAAATGACACTTGTATGCCAAACAATAGAAAAAGGAAGAAGCAAAATAAAACGAATGCAACATGAATGCCCAAAAATAAAAAAGCTTGAAATATCTACTATTAATAAAAAAGAAAACGCGCTACAATTTATAGTAAATGGAACATTACAGATATAAATTCTAAATAATTTACATTATGCAAAAAATACAGCAACTTTCTTTGCAAGAAGCTCAAAAAATAGCAGCTGGTGAAGTTGTTGATCGCCCTGCAAACATTGTCAAAGAACTTATTGAAAATGCAATTGATGCAGGATCTACAAAAATTGAGCTACATATTAAAAATGGCGGTAAAGATCTGATCCATATTGTCGACGATGGTTGCGGCATGAGCAAAGCTGATGCTCTTTTATGCTTTAAACAATATGCAACAAGTAAAATATCTACCATTTGCCAACTTGAAACTATTAATACATTTGGTTTTCGCGGTGAAGCCCTTGCTTGCATAACTGCAGTGAGCAAAGTAGAAATAAAAACATGCGATGGAAAAGAATCTACAAAGCTTATAGTAGAAAATTCAAAACTTATTGAACATGAGCAAGGTAATACTTTTTGTGGCACAGAAATAAAAATTACCAACCTTTTTAAAACAGTTCCTGCGCGACAAAAATTTTTAAAGAAAAAAGAAACTGAATTTAGAAAAATTATGCATATCATTCATGCATTTTGCCTTGATTATAAAAATGTAAGTTTTACTGTTTACAATGACGAAAAAAAAGTTGTTCATTGCCCTGCAACAAACAACTTAATCAATAGAATGTCTCAACTGTGGGGACACAATTTTTCTAAACATATGGTTATGTTGCCACCGGCAGATGAAACAAAAAAAATAAACATTACTGGTGCAATTTCTAATCAACAATATTTTCGATATGACCGAAGTTCACTTTTTTTCTTTATTAACAAACGATGGATAAAAAATATTCAACTATCTCGAGCTCTGACAAAAGCATACTTAAATATTATTCCACCAAGTCGTTTTCCTGCTGGCTGTATTTTTATTGAACTTGATCCAAAAGAAGTGGATATTAATGTTCACCCAAAAAAAGAAGAAGTTGAGTTTTTGCATCCTGTGACCATAACCAATCAACTTCGTGCACTTGTAACTCAAACACTAGAAAACCATTTATCTGAACAAACAAAAAAAACTATATACGGGCCAACAAAAAAAGAAGCACAATCTTTTAATGTACCCCAACTGCAAAATCTTAATCATCTTTATGTTCCTCTAAAAAACATAGAAAATACAAGAACTTTTGCACCTACTTTTGCACCACAACCAACCTTTAAAGCAGAACAAAAACCAGTTGCACAAAATATGGTAAAAGAAGAAAATATTATTGAAAAGCAAAAAAATATTATTGAAAGAAACAATATAACTGCTCGACCACAAGAATTTTATAAAATTATAGGGCAATACAATAAAACATACATTTTAATAGAAAAAGAAGATGGTCTTTTTTTTGTTGATCAACATGCAGCGCATGAGCGGATATTATATGAAAAATTTGCAAATAATTTTAAAAATATTGCAACAGTAAAACTGCTTTTCCCGCAAATTATAAGGTTAAAAGCTGATGAACTTGTCCTTATTCAAGAGCATAAAAGCTTATTTATAGACAATGGCATAGAGTTTGAACCATTTGGCCCAAATCAAATAGTCATTCAGTCAACTCCTGTGCATATAAAAAATATTAATTTTACAGAACTACTGCAACAGACAATAAGCTGGATAAAAGAGTTGAGCGCCGTTGATCAGAAAGATTTTACAAAAGCAATTAATGAAAAATTGCATGCACAAATGTCATGCAAAGCTGCAGTAAAAGCTGGTGATATTTTAACACAAGAAAAAATGCAACAACTGCTTACCGACCTTAATAAAACAGCAAACCGAATTGCTTGCCCTCACGGCAGACCAACTGGTTGGATGCTTTCACTGTCAGAAATAGAAAAAAAATTTAAAAGAGATTACAAATAAAGCCTATAAATAGACCTCTTTTCAATTAATATTTTTACAACTACAATAATATTATGAAAAAAATTATAATTATTGTAGTTACAATATTACTAACAAAAAATAAAACACTACCAACAAACAACAACTTATTTCTTTTTAAAAATTCTTTGAAAGAGAGAGTTAGATCTGAAAATACTGAACATATAATTTTAGGGAACTCTGATCATACGATTAAACTTAAAGAAGAAAATTTAGAAAGCATAGGAACAATAAAAGAATTATCAAATTCTAATTTAAAATCAATAATAAGGAATAATTTAAATCAAATTTTTCCTAAACCAAAATATATACCTCCAGAAATTAAAAACTATATCTTAAAATATATTTCTAAAACACCAAAAAATTTACCCTTAGAAATTAAAGAAGAGATATTATCATTTGTACCTATAAATAATTATTATGCTAAAACTAGAAGAGCTGATTACTCACTTAAAGATCAAATCTTATACCTCAGACACACTAAAGAAAAATCTGACTACAGACTATCAAAAGAAGACATAGAATTATTACAACTTTTTTTCTCAAAAGAATATAGAGAATTTCAAAAAAATCTTCATAATTTTGCACCAAAAGATCGTCATTGTGATCTTTTAAGATACTTTGAACCTAAAATGAAGATTTCTATGGGCATATTCTGCAATTATTCACAAGATATAGCAAGAAATATTATAAATACTATCTTAAGTAAAAATGATAGAATACCAAAACTAAATAATTATGATCCAAGCTACCTACCAAACTTGTGGGAATTTAATTATTATATGTTTTTAGACATAATAAACGTAGGAAATAAAGAGTTATTAAAAACTCTTAAGAAAAATAAAAAACTTCTGAACGTAAAGAAATTATTTTTGGATAATTATAACAATAAAAACAACAAGAACATAACTTTTGAAGAATTTATAAAGATCTCTGATAAAGAAAAAAAAAGATATAAAGAATATCTTGAAAACAGAAATAAAAATTCATTTTATAGATTTTATTTATATTTCAAAAGTATAGTCGTATAGCTTAGTCTTTTTCTAAAAAATTTTTCTATAAGCTCTAAATCTGCAAATTGGAAGAAGATTCAATTCTATCATGGCTTATACTCCGATACACCTGTGTGAGTATATATAGTCATATAGGTTGAGCTTTACTTGTTTTGAGTAATAGAGATTGCCACATTTGCTTACGCAAATTCGCAATGACGGGACGGTAAATGTCAAGCTATATGACTATAACATAGAAATTAAATTAATTTTTATAAATTAGATAGAAAAGATTATTGCAATCAAATATTAGTAGAGTCTAAATTTTTGCCCTGTAGCTCTTTATACAAAATTCCCTTTGCCAAAATAAATAAAGATGGGCTAAGTACAGCTCCTACAACAGTTATAAAACTTATAAGCCCCAAGAAATTTAAAAACCAATAAGAAAAATACTGGCTGACTGCAAGACCACGTGTTGCAATCCAACTTTTTTTGAGCGACTCAATAGGACCATAACCTTGAACAAAATAAAAATCTGATAAACAAAACCGTGGAATGACTATAAAAATTGGAAAAATAAAACATAATAAACTTATAGCAAGCATTAAAGAAAATAATAAATGGTAAATCATCCACTCAAAAAAACGTTTATCATAAGCAAATAAATCTTTTATTTGAGCTTCTTTTTCATCAACAATTTCAAGTACACTTTTTATATAATTTAAAGAAAGAATGCCGTTAAAAATAGAAAATAAAAGAGCAAGCAAAAGAAAAAAACCAGAAGGCATAAATTTTAAAAAAAGAGATCGTGATATTTGCAGCGTTGCCACTAAAACTGTAAATGTTACAAAAAACAGTACATTCTCTTTAAAAGAGAAATATGATTTTTTTATTTTTTCCCATAAATTAAAATATAAAAGCATCGCTTCCTTTCTAAAGGCTAAAACCAACCATTTCTATATCTATTTTTATATTGCGATGCTCTGAAAAAAAGTTGTGCAAAAGAAAAGCTACGCATCTTAAGACCTGTATAAACAAAGTATAGAGCAAGCAAACCAAAAACTAAACGAATTAAAAAATGCCACATAACAAAGAAAAATAAAATAAGGCCACCAATAATATATAGTGCACCTATAAAACGTTGAAAATCATAAGAATTCATAATAAAAACCTTAATAAAGAAAAAATATTCATTATTAATTTTACCATGAATAAATATTTTTAAAAAAAGAAATAAATAAGAAAAGCTTTTGGCGTCCTCAGGGGGATTCGAACCCCCGTTTTCGCCGTGAAAGGGCGATGTCCTAGACCAGACTAGACGATGAGGACTAAAAAGAAATGGTGAGCCGCGTTGGATTCGAACCAACGACCCACAGATTAAAAGTCTGTTGCTCTACCAACTGAGCTAGCGGCTCCCAAATTTTTTAGAATTTCAAGTAAATATATGTCTAAAATGTATATGTTTAGGTACTTTTTGTCAAGATTTTTTAGATAAATTTTATAATTAGCTAAATAAAATAACTTTTAACACAAAACAGTAAATAAAAACACCCAAAATATCAACAAGTGTCGCCAAAAAAGGGCCACCTGCAAAAGCAGGATCTATATTAAATCTTTTGAGTAAAAAGGGTACACAACTTCCTAAAATAATTGCAACCATAACAATTGCTCCAAGAGAAAGTCCAATTGCAAAACTTTCTAAAACTTTTCCTGTATTTGAAAAAGCTCTACCAAATGCTGAAACTCCTAAAATTGATGCCAGCAAAAAAGAAATAACCATTTCTCTTTTTAAAAATTTGTACATGTTTCCATCATGTATTTCACCTGACGCCATGCCACCAAGAACAAGTGCCGATGTTTGATGACTTGTATTTCCACCAGTGCTAAGAAGCATTGTTACAAAACCCAATAAAAAATGCGGCAATGTTTCTTCATAAGCACCAATAATTGTTCTTGTAAAAGATTCTAACAGCAAAAGAGCGACCAAAACCCAACCTCTTCGCAGCAAAATACTCCAAATAGATGACTCTAAATATGTTTGCTTCATCGGAGTCATTGCTGCCATTTTTTGAACATCTTCGCTTGCCTCTTCTACCAAAACATCCATTAACGTTTCACTCGGAATTGCCCCTAAAAAATGATTACCCTTGCTGACAACAGGAACAATGGTCAGACTATAGTGGACCATTTTTTTTGCGATATCTTCTTGATCATCATCAGCTTGGGCAACTAAATCATTTTTTCTTAAAAATGATTTTAATCTGTCTTTTGGATCTTGCAGAACTAAATCTTCTAAATTAATATGCCCTTGAAGAGCATGCTCTTTATCTGTAACAAAAATTTGTCTATAAATTTCTTGGTTCGACCGTAACCTTTGTAAAATTTTGATACTTTTTTCTACAGTAAAGTCTTGTACCAAACTTAAAACCTCTGTATCCATAATTCCACCTGCAGATTGTGGATGGAATTTTAAAAGAGCAAGGACTTTTTCTCTCGCTTTTTTATGAAGTAAATTTAAATAATGTTTTAGTTGTTCATCTGAAAAATAATCAAAAAGATCAGTAAGTTCGTCAATGCTTAACGAGTTAAGAAACTCTATTGCTCTTGATTCACTCAAAAAAGAAAGACAAAAAACTTTAAACGAATCGGTAACATATTCAAATACTTCAAACTGAATGTCTTTAGAAAGTTTTGAAAACAAAAGTTGAGCATTATTCCTTTCAAGATCTTGAAGAAAATCTGCAATATCGGCAGGGTGAAGGGTTAAAAGTTCTTGCCATAAAGACTTACCTAACGATGTTTTTTTTTCTATAACATCTTGAATATTTTCTTTTATCTCAATAAGAATATTTCTTTCTTCCATCCGTCTTTGTCCTTTCGTGCTACGCCGAGACAAGTCTGTCTGCACCTTTCAGGTTACCTGGTAACATTTTATTTCAAACCTTTGCTTTTTAAAGATATCTTATCAAATAAGGCTTGTCCATTTGACTTAAAAAGCCCAATGCTTAAACTTATAGATAAGAAAAGCCATTTGTAAAGGCACAAATGCAAGCGCTCTTTTATCTGTTTATAAAGTACCAAAAATAACATGAAAAACATTTCTCTTATTTCACCAAATTCTTGTCATACCTTTGTCGTTGAAAAAAGCTCTTCAAAAAAGCGATTAGACGTCTTTTTAACAGAAAAATTTCCTTCCTACTCTCGCACATTCATGAAAAACATAATTACACAAAACCTTGTTAGTATTGTCGGCAAAAGCAAAATTCAACCAAGAACGGTTATTTTTGAAAATGATACAATTGAAGTGACATTTCCACCAGAACAGCAAAAACCTGAAAAAAAAGAGCTTTCTGATGAGTTCAAAGTTGAGCTTATTGAAGAAAACAAACATTTTTTAATTGTTAATAAACCAGCTGGTCTTGTTGTTCATGAACCACATACAGGAAGCACAGAAATTACACTTGTTGATTATCTTGTGCATATGTTTGATGAGCTAAAAAAAATTGGTGATTCAAGTCGACCAGGGATTGTCCACAGACTCGATAAAAACACTTCTGGAATTATGATTGTCGCTCGCAACAATTGTGCTCATACAGAATTTACAAGAATGTTTAAAGATAGAGAAATCAAAAAAACATATATAGCTCTTGTTCATGGACACCCTGAAAAAACTGGTGAGATTAACTTAAGCATTATGAGAAGCCCTTATAATAGAAAAAAAATGATTCATACAACTAAATCATTAAAAAATGTTGGTCAAAAAGTTCGCAATGCACACAGCTCATACAAAGTTATTGAATATTTTAACCAGTATTCTCTTATTGAAGTAAAACCAACAACAGGAAGAACCCATCAAATTCGTGTCCATCTTGCAGGTATTGGCCATCCAATTGTTGGCGATACTCTTTATGGCAAATCTTCAAAACTAATTAGCAGGCATGCTTTGCACGCAGCTAAATTAGAATTTACATTAAATGAAAAAGCTTATACATTTTGTAAGTCAATTCCAGCTGACTTTACCAATGCAGTTGATCAAATAAAAAACAAAAATCTATAATTATTTCTTGCTTTTTCTCATATACATATTAGCCTACAATTGAGCTAAGAAGAAGTTGTAGTAATGAAGCATACTAAAACACACCTACTTAGCTTATTTTTTTGAAAAATTTATATCGTTAAAAAATAAAGCTCTTTCATATCTAAATCTGGAGTTCTTGCAACTTTTTTTGTCTCTTTTTTTCTTTGATTTAAAGGAAACATTTGTGGCGCGCAGTTAACGCAACGAGAAATAAGATTATTAAACTTCTTACTAAACCTTTTTATTATATTGAAAGAATCGGACAGAATGACATTTTCTTGGTTATAGAGTTGCGCAGAATTGGTAAAATTATAAGAACCAGTCCAGACAATTGAACGCTTAAAAATATTTTCACCAAATACTATAAATTTATTATGCATAATGTCTGACATTTTTTTACGGGCAGAAGCCCCTTGATAAACATAAACAGGGATGCCTGCATCATAAACTATTTTTACCTTTCCACTAGAACTTTTACAACAGGTATGATCGGTCACCACTCGAACCTTAACCCCTCTTTTGTGCGCAGCAACCAAAGCTTTTGCGACAGCAATATCTGTTAACAAAAAAGCGGCAATATCTATTGATTTTTTTTCTTTTTCCAAAAGAGCCAATAGTATTTTTTTTACATTTTGATCTGGAGTAAAAAAAACATGATTAATCTTTTCATTAGGGCTCAAAGAGAAAATAGGACTAATAATAACAGTAGATCTACCAGAAGAGCTTTTAATAAAGTCAGAATCTGCACCAATAATAAAATGTGTTTTTCCAAAAGAAGGAGGTAAACTTGCTACTATCGAGCAAAATATACCAATACCAAAAACAGTTATAAAAAAATTCTTGTTGATTTTCATTACTACTCCTTTTACTACAATCAATTTTTTATTATAGTATCACTAATAAAAATTAAAAAAAAATAGAAAAAATTCGATAATGAATATCAAATATGATTAAAACTTCCAACGCATTTGCATATTTGTCGTGATATCACCACGTTCATTGCGAATGCCTTGGACACTAATTTCATCAGATACAAAATATTCAAGCTCAAATCTCGTATCTTCTGACAAGCTAAAATTTTTCTGCAAAGAGGCTCTCCATTGATCATTAATATCTATCTCAACCAGTCCTCTCAAGCCCCCACGTGCTGTTTGATCAGAAAAACTTGGTACAAAGTGAACTTTTTTAAATGATTGCAATATTTTTTTAAAAGGCGTTTGATTACTCTCATCTTTTTGCCAAGAATTAAATAGCATACTTTTTACGTTTTTCATTAGTAATGCGGGCATCAAAGAGTGTAGAGATTCTTTTTCTGAACCAACAAGCAAAAGGGCTACTATCTGTTCTTCACTTAATCCTGGAGAAGCACTTAATGTAATATGTGGAAAAAGTGCTGAACCTGCAACATCAAGGCTAACAATATATTTTTTTAGCTTATTTTTAGCATGTAGTTCAATAAGAGGGTCTAATAGCTTTCCGGGTAAAAAATTTATCAGGCCTCGCTTTATGTATAAAGGCTTATAAGGAAAATATAAAACACCAGAGCGAAGCCTAATACCTCCAAGAATATCTGGTGATAAAAGTTTACCCCAAATATGCAAATCTATATCTGCTTTTGTTTTTAAAAAATCTGTTTTTACAATAACAGGACTTTTTGTCTCTATAACAATGTCACAAATAACATCTAACGGAGCATTTGCAAAGTTGGATGTATTGAAAAAACTATTTTTTTGCAAAGATGCAATATTGGCATGCAAGCGAACATGATCCAAAAAAATATTTCCCGAAATTTTACCAGAATCAGACAAGCTATGTTTGTACAACAGTGCACCAGAAAGTAATGCGTAAAAATCGTTTTCCCAATGAAGCCAACAATCATTAAATAGAAATAAACCATGTACAAAAGTTGGCTTAAAATAACTATTGTACTCAATTATCCCGTCTGTTAAATGGCATCTTCCTTGCTGCAAACAGCAGGCAAAATTATTAATTTTTATAGTTCTCTTTTTTAAATTTGCTGTAATATCGGTAGAAAAATTATTAATAAAGTTGTAGGTATGGGGTAAACGAATAGTTGTATCTATGCTGCTGCATTTAAAAAAAACAAACTCATCTTTAAGATCAGCTTGCACACGTAAATTTCCTTCTGCTTGCACATCAACACCAAAAAAAGAGTTAACGGCTTTACGCATTACATCAACATCTACAACAGCCTCAAATTGGTTCTCTTTTTTTTGACTGAGTTCAATTTTTTTTCCACTTTCTTGTTCTTTATAGGAACACTTTTTTAATGCAATTTTTGGAAAAACTGTAGACTCTATACAGTAAACGTTATTATGACAGTCCCCTTTTAAGAAAAAATTATTATTCTTATATGTAGCCTTTCCAGATGTACTAAAGATTGCATTATTTTTCTCATGAACAGCACTGCAAAAATAGCTCATATTGCAATCAAATAAAGAGCTATAGGTTAACAAAAGATAACTTTGCTGTGGCAAAATAGACCAATAAGGAAAAAGCTTTGAAGACAAAACACCGGTATTTTCTATTTTTACAGTTCCTTTTTTACTTTTTTCACTCCAAGACCACAGTCCTTTACAAATATCATTTTTTTTATACGTAAAAGACGCAGCCCCTTTCCAAGCTCCACCTGTTCTTCGAAAATTGCAACTTCCTATATCTGCACAATATTTATTTTTATATCGAACATTTTTTGCTGCAATATTTGCCGAAAGCTTATAATCTTTTTTATTAATTTCACTATGAAAAGATAAAAAACCAAGCCCCGATAAATTTTTATCAAAACAATGCAGAGGAAAATGCGAAGAAAGTTCAGCTACAAGATTTTTACCAAAAAGATACAACTTAATAGGACTTACAATAAAAGACCTATCTTCGTTATTTATAGAAAAAAGACCATGATCATAGTTCCATGAACCAGAAAAATACGTTGTTTCATTTTTATCAAAGCGAGGAACATGCACTGTTCCATTTGTATCAAGCTTTATATTATATTGACGAGATTCAAGCGTAATGTCGGCACGCATTTTAGCTGAAGAATTTTTATACAAAAGAACATTATTAACAACAGTTTTACCGTCATACAAAGATGCTAAAAATTTAATAACATTGTCTTTATTTTTTATTTCAACATTGGCAAAAAAATCAGCTCTATTTTTACTAGTTATGTCATAAGTAATAATTGAACTAGAAACTAAAGAACAAGAACGTAAAAATATAGGAACAATAGAAGAGCCTTGATAAAATTTTACAAGATGTTTTGCAATTGCAATACCACTGCCATCAACAAGAGAATCTGCTCGAGCATTATGAAGTTCAAGATCAAGAGCAACTGTGCCATATAATAAAAAATCAAACCAAGAAAAATCAACAACAAGCTTAGAACATTTCCAAGACCAGTTCCTGTGATCCAATGGAGCAAATGAAACATCACCTAAAACTAGTTTTGGAGAAAAAATATCAATTTTTTTTACATTACAATTGACAGTACTGTCAGTAAAACTTTGTAAGTAGTTTTTAATGTAAAAAGCGCATGATGATCTTACGTACAAACTATTTTGAAAAATAAAAAATGAGGCTATAAACCCCAAAAAAAATGAAAAAAAAAGTTTTAAAAAAAAACGTCGTACCATGACTCTTTATGATTATATAGTTAAATTAAATTAAACTGTATCAATATTTAACTATATAATTTCCCCTATTCGTCTTTGCGAGCAAAGCGAAGCAATCCAGTTAATTAAAAATAAACTTTCCTTTAAAGGAAGTAGACCGTAAACTATTATTTATATATTCGTATCTTCTTTAATTATTAAATCTAGTATATGTAATTATATAAAGTTTAACAAAATTATCCGCCTTCATCTGCTAGATTCCGCCGTAAAAGGCCTAGATTGCCGAGCTTGTCACGGCGAAGCTTGTAAAGCGAAGACTGGCTACGCTCGCAATGACGTAGAACAAGATACTATTTGTATTTATACGTTGTCTTGCTGATAATCAAGCATCAAAAAAACATTAACAAATCAACTTAATATTTTTGCCACCTACTTGTATAACGATATCGCCTCATATATGAAAATTGAGAAATCCCATTACTTAGTGCATACAAAAACTGTTTACTACTATCGGTTAAATAAATAACACCAGAACTTATGATACCATCTTTATAAAAGAGTATCTCATTATTTTTAAATGTTATAGGCAAAGATAGTTTTTTATGTGGCCTTGAAGGCGGTCCGTAGGCATAATCTGGAAAACCAAATTGCACAGTTGAAGGTAATTTATACGTGTAGTCTAGATAAGAATAACTCTTTTTGCTTGGATCAAGTGCTAAGACAATATTTCTGTTTTCTGTAATAGCAGATTGACGCAAATACATACAGTGCGCATAAAGCAAATCAATCTGACTTCTGACAGTAAACTTATTTAAAAAATGTACATTGTAAAAAATAAGTCCAACTATTAAAAAACATAAGCTTATGCTAATCATAAGCTCTATTAAAGAAAAACCAGACCTACTCAACATCCTCTAGCTCTACTGTCGCAACAGATAAAACTTCTTCAATTGTTGTAAGTCCTTTTTTAATTTTACGAATACCGTCATCAAGCAATGTTGTCATACCATCTTGCTGTGCTTGTTTTTTGAGCAAAGAAGTGTCTGCTCGATCTATAACTAGCTTAACTAAGCCATTACTCATTTGCATAAGTTCAAAAATAGCAAGTCGACCCTTAAAGCCAGTTTCATTACAAGTATCACACCCTCCAGGCTGAAATAGCTGATGACCTTGAATATCTGACTCAGAAAGACCAATGCTTGCAAGAAGTTCAGAAGGTGGCTGATATGATTTTTTACACGCAGAACAAAGCTTTCTCACAAGTCTTTGCGCACAAACAAGAACAATAGAAGAAGATATTAAAAATGGCTCAATACCCATATCTATCAAACGTGTCATTGTTGCAGGAGCACTATTTGTGTGAAGCGTACTTAAAACCAAATGACCAGTAAGCGCCGCTTGAATAGCAATTTGAGCAGTTTCTTGATCACGCGTTTCACCAATCATTACAATATCTGGATCTTGACGCAAAATAGAACGAAGTGCTGCTGCAAAGGTCATATTTATTTTTTCTTTTACTTGTACTTGGCCAATACCTGCCATTTGATATTCAACAGGATCTTCAACCGTAATAATATTGACGTCTGGCTCATTTAACTTACTCAAAATAGAGTAAAGTGTTGTTGTTTTACCCGAACCTGTTGGCCCTGTTACATAAATAATTCCATTTGGTTGAGCAATTGCCTGCAGCAAAACTTTACTATCCCGCTCACTCATATCAAAGTTTTGTAAATCAACAGTCGTTCTTGTTTTATCGAGCAAACGCATTACAATTCGTTCTCCAAAAACAACTGGTAAAACAGAGACACGAATATCGATTGCTTTGTCTGCAATTTTTATCTCAATACGACCATCTTGAGGAACACGCTTTTCTGCGATATTAAGGCCAGCCATAATTTTTATACGAGAAGACAGCGCACTTTGGACTCTCTTTGGTGGCGTCATAATACTATACATTGCACCGTCGATACGGTACCTCACACTCACTTCTTTTTCAAATGGTTCAATATGTATATCAGACGCTTCTCTTTTAATTGCTTGAAACAAAATATGATTAACTAACTTTATAATTGGAGCTTCAGACGCTACGGACAAAATATCTTGATCTTCTATTGCAGAAAAATCAACTTCTTCAACATCTTTTTCTTCTTCAAGCTCTTCTATCATTTCCTCGGTTCCACCAAGAGGGTAGTACCGATTAATAGTATCAAGGATTACTTTTTCTGTAGAAACTCCAACGGTAATATCACCATCAAGAAGCATAGAAAGTTCATCAATAGGCTGGAAAAGCAGTGGATTGATAGTTACAAGAGATAAAGACCCATTGACTTTGATTGGAATAATTTTGTTTTCACGCAAAAACCGTAACGGAACTTTAGCAAGAACTGCGACATCAACTTCATTTTTTGAAATTTTTTCAATATATGCAGTATTTGTATATTTTGCTAAAACCTCAGCAATTTTTTCTGCAGTTACGCTACCCGACTGTAAAAGACACTGTTGAATCTGATCATCTGTTTGATTTTCGGAAATAGTGCACTGCTGCAATTGCTCTTGAGTAATAACACCAGCTTCAAATAAAATAGTTCCAATGTTTTTTTGTGCCATAACCTCTTTATCCTGTCTAACAAATAGCTTTTTAACAAAAACATAATCATTATACTACAAAAGATAACAAACTCTCTAAAAGAACTACAATTATAATAAAAATAGGATGTCGATCTTGCTGCAATTAGTAGAGTATGCTACATTTTTTACATGATACTCATAGTATCAAAATAAAAATAAACACTTTCAAAAAGGAGCAACATATGCAACTGCATACTAAAAAAAAACTATGTTCTTCTTTACTATTTACTTGTATATTAACTATTATTCTTCCAAGTTGATCACATAAAAATACAAAAAAAAGAAAAAAGAAAAAAATAGCAAAAGTTCAACCACAAGAAAAAAAATCGAAACTGCTCAGCGATCTTAATTACGAAGATTTAAAAAAAGAAAAGAATAAACTGCTTGCAAAAGGTAACAAAGAAATTGCAATTAAATATATAAAACGAATGCTTCCACTTTGTTCTAACCTAGAAGAACTTGGTGCGCTAATGCTTGAAACTGCAGACCTTCTTTTTGATGCAGGCAAGCTGAATGATGCAGAGCGAATGTTTGCGGAATTTGTTCATTTGTATCCTGGCGATAAAAACGTTGAATATGCAAGTTATAAATCAATTTTATGTTCATACTGGACTACTCTTGATGCAGAACGTGATCAATCGAAAACAAAAGAAACAGTCGAAAAAGCAATAACATTTTTAGATAGAAAACTTGCCTGTAAAAAATATAATGATGAAGTTACTAAAATACTTCTTTCTTGCAGGCAAACGTTATTTGATAGCCAAGTAAATGTTTTTAATTTTTATGCAAAACAGGGCAACTATTTAGCAGCACAAACTCGACTTGCAGAAATTAAAAAAGAATTTTCTGAAATTTTACCAACTGCAGAACCAAAAATTTTACTCCTTGCATGTGACCTTGCAGAAAAACAAAACAATAAAACTTTGTTACAAGAAAAAAAACTAGAGCTTGCAACCAAATTTCCTAACTTTATTGAGCAAACAAAAATTGCACAACAAAACAAGAAAAATAACAAAGCTAATAGATTTTAATCATGAAGCTAACAACAAAACAATCTGGTAATAAAGCAGAAAAACAAGCCTCTGACTATTTAATAAGTCAGGGGTTTTGTATTTTGGAGCATAATTATCATAAAAGATATGGCGAAATTGATATTATTGCGCAAAAAGATGACACACTCATTTTTGTTGAAGTAAAAATGAGAAAAAATCCAATCTTTGATACACGGTATCTTATTTCTCCTTCTAAGCAAAAAAAGATTATCAAAGTTGCAAAAGAATATATCGCTCGTTATGATTATACTCAAAAATATTGCAGATTTGATGTCATTCTTATAGAAAAAGAAAAGCTTACCCATATTGAAAATGCTTTTTTTTAAACAATAAGTAAAAAAGATTAAAAAGAGAAGATATACATGAACATACAAGAACTTATTAAAAGAACAATGACAGGAATAATTCTTGGTTTTTTGTTTTGGCTTTGTTTTATCTACGCTCCACCATTTATTTCTTCTTTATTACTTCTTCTTATTTTGGGCCTTATTTTTATTTTTGAATGGAAACGACTATTTAAAACAAGTAACACTCTCAATTGGCTTTTAATGCCACTGTACCCAGCAGCACCTTTTGCTCTGTTAATTTATATGAACCAACATGCAACATACAGACCTCTTTTATTTTTTCTTTTTGTTATTGTTTTTAGCTTTGATACAGGTTCTTACATTTTTGGAAATTTATTTGGCAAACATATTATTGCAAAATCAATTAGCCCAAGAAAATCTTGGGAAGGTGTTGCAGGTGGCTACCTATTTGCCTCTATTGGAATGTGGGCCATGCTTTATGAGCAAAATAAAACAATGCCCATAATAACAATGCTTCTTTTTACAGCGGTTGTATCTATTTTATCTTTGTGTGGCGACCTCTTTGAATCATGGCTAAAACGCCGTGCTGGCATAAAAGACTCTAGTAATCTTCTTCCTGGCCACGGTGGATTTTTGGACCGATTTGACGGAATACTCTTTGCTGTTTTTTTCTTCTATTTTTTCCGTGACTACTTAATGAATTTACTTAGATTATTATAAAAAATTACTTACTCAAATAATTAACCAAGTCAATTTGTGCAACTATCTCAGATTTACTTGTTTGCATATTCTTAACCGTCACTGTTTTACTTTCAAGCTCATCTTGCCCCAAAATAAGACAATATTTTGCACCTTTTTTATTAGCTTGACGCATCATACTTTTTAAAGACGCATCTTCTAACAAAACATCAACACATAGATTATTATTCTGTAGTTCATCTGCAATAAGTAGTGCCAACGTTTTTTGCTCTTTTGCCATAGGCAAAATACAGTGTAAAGTAGGTAAACTTGAAAGTGGCAATATATTTTTATTCAGCTCAAGCAACATAAGCAAGCGCTCTATGCCAAATGCAGCACCAACGCAAGGACGATCTACTTTGCTACCAATTTGACTAACAAGTTGGTCGTACCTGCCACCACCACAAAAGGTACTTTGTGCACCAAGACTGCTTGAAACAAACTCAAAAACAGTTTTGTTATAATAATCAAGACCTCTTACCAATGTTGGCTTATAAATAAATGTTACAGATAATAAAGAAAGTTTTTCTTGTAGTTGCTGCCATTCATCATTACACATAGAACATAAATGACCTGTAATTGCAGGCGCATCAATATAAACTTGTTGGCACGAACTATTTTTACAATCAAACACGCGCATAATATTGCTATCTTTACGAGTAACACACGTTGAACACAAACTACCCACATGCACATCTAAAAATTCTTTTAAAACAATTTTATAAGCAACACGATCTTCAAAGCAGCCTAAAAAGTTTATCAGAAGAGCACTATCAGATATAAACAGTTTTTTTCTAAAAAAATTATCAAGCATAACAATTAACTGTACATCTTGCTCAACTGCACCTGCACCAATTGCTTCTATGGTCATCTGATGAAATTGACGAAAACGACCTTTTTGTGGTCGCTCATGGCGAAACATTGGCCCCCAAGAAAAAACTTTCCACGGCACTGTCTGTATTTTGTTCTCTACAAAAGCACGGACAGTTGAAGCTGTTGCTTCAGGTCGCAAACAAATAGAATCTTTTGGATCTTTTTTTTCTTGCTCAATAACAAACATTTCTTTTGTTACAACATCTGTTTGCATTCCCAAAGAACGTTTGAACAAAGAAGTTGATTCCAAAATAGGAGTAGAAATTTCATGAAAATTATAAAGAGCAAGATGTTTTTTTGCTTGATCTACAATAAAGTTAAAAAGTTGTAAATCTAAAAAATCTTGTGTTCCTTTAATTTTTTTATACATGAATAATCTTTCTATTTATACATCAGAAATATCTCTTATCTTCTTATAATATCATGTTTATTTTTTTTAAAAATGTAAATATAAAAAAATACAAATATAAAAAGAAAAAAATAAAAAAAATACAAAATCATTGAAAAATTTTTAATCAATAAAGTATTTTTGAAAAAAAGAAAATTATAATCACTTATTTATAAGGACTGTAGTATGAATATCAAAAAAATATCACTTTCAATAGTACTGCTACTCAGCAGTGTAAGCATAAACAATTTACGAGCTGAAGATTCTTGTGACTGTGTAACAGGGCAAACATTTTTCACTGTGCGCCCAAACTTTCAATCATCAATGGCAGAAAAAATAACTTCTTTTAGAGGTCGAGACAAAAAAAGAGAAGACGGAAGACTGGGTGCAGTTCAAATTGCATTATTTGGAAGCAAATCAACAAATTCAAAAAAAATAGCTCGCTATTTCTCTCCCGCTTGTAAAGATATACTGCAAGTAAGAGAAGATTCTAATGCAACAGACATTGATATAACATCTCAACATTTTGGCATTTTTTCTGCAAATGCAGTTGCAGCAACAACACCTTTTTTCTCAAGCACAATTCAATTTAAACCACAACAATCTACATTTGGCATAGGATTTAATTACAGACAAAATCTAGATGGCCTTTCTACAAAAATGGAAGATAAAGAACTTAATTTATGGTTCGAAATATCTGCTCCTCTGATGCATGTTAAAAATGATATGAATTTGACAGAAGTTATAGAAGATGATGGCGGCGGTGCTGCAACAATTGCTGGTCTACCAGAAGATCAAATTATTATGCCAAATATGGAAGAAGCATTTAAGCAAGTTCGCTGGAAATATGGTAAAATTGATGGAGCACAAAAAAAATGGGGCCTTGCTGATATAGAGCTAAAACTTGGAAGAACATGGATGCAAGAAGAAAAATGCCATATCGAAAGTTATATTGGACTTCTTCTTCCAACTGGTAATAAACCAAAAGCTGAATATGTTTTTGAGCCAATGATTGGCCATAACAAACACTTTGGCTTTATTCATGGTGGCGCTGCATCGTTTCATATATGGAAAAGTAAGTACAACGAAGGAAAACTGTATATTAATAACGCATGGAACTGCCTGTATTTATTTAGCAAAAAAGAACTTCGCTCATTTGATATGAAAAACAAACCATGGTCACGTTATATGGAAGTTTATGAAGACTTAGAGCAAGCAACTGCAGCAAATGCTCTAACAGTACCAGCAGAAGAAGCACTGGCAACTCCAGGTATTAATCTTTTTACAAAAGACTTTGATGTTGACCCAGGGCTTATGTGCAATAACACTGTAGCACTGACCTATGTTAAAAACCGCCTGCAGTGCGAAATTGGTTACAACTTCTATGCGCGCCAAAAAGAATGTGTAAAACTTTCTAACTCGTGGGTAACTGGACCAGCATTTAAGGCAGCTGATGGTAATGGTAAAACAAACAACTTCAGAACAATTGGTAATGATTTTGACAATGTAGTAACGCTTGATGCAGCAGGCGTTGCAGAACAAGCAAGTTCAAAATTAGATAAACTACTTGCTCGTTATAATGAAAATCTTATTCAAGAAGAAGACATAGACCTAAACTCTGTAGCTCACCCTTGCGTATTTGCACATACTATCCACGGATCAATGGATTATAATTGGGATGAAAGAAATTATCCAGCAATTCTTGGAGCAGGGGCATCATATCAATTTGGTCAAGATTGCATCTTGAATCGTTGGACTTTATGGGCTAAAGGTGGATTGTCGTTCTAGAAGTTAAAACTAAAGAAAAGAGAGAGGGAAAACTATGATAGCTTTCCCTCTCTCTTTTCTTTATAAAAATAAAACTATTGCAACTATTTTATTAAAAATTTTATAATTGTAATAAAATAAAGACTTAAAAAGATTCTCATGAAAAATAAAGGAATTTTAATGAAAAAAATAATTAAAAACAAGAAGGCTTTATTTCTAATACTTCTAGTAC
>CAZYJE010000017.1:0-1567 GCA_964647685.1 uncultured Pseudomonadota bacterium
AAAAAACTTAGAAAAAGCAGAACAAATTATCAAAAAAACAAATACTCATTTGCGCTCTGAAAAGATGAAGGACCTTTTAGAAAGTAGAGTTCAACCAGAAAGAAAAAAAAGAATCAAAACTCCACTTGAAATAATAAAAGGGCACCAAGATAAAAAATCAGAAAATTTTTATCAAGAAATTCAAAAAATTCAAAAATATATTCCTAAAAAATATGCTAAATCATATAAAGAAGAAATTAAAACCCTACAAGAATCAATTGAAAAGCACTTAGAAGAAGATATTAAAAACTATGAAAATGAAAATGATAAAAATAAATTACTTCAATTAGAGCAAAAACTTCAAAAAAAACTTTCTAATACTTTATGGCAAGACAATATAGAAGAAAAAATTGAACAGTTAAGAAATAAAAAAAATCAAAAAGTTAAAGAATATCTCATCAGAAAATCACCGCTTATAGACCCTGAAGATAAAATCAAAAATTTAACTTTTAGCCTATTGAAAGTAAATAAAATAGAGAATGAAACCATAGATCTTATAAATAAAATAAATGCTGAGCTTAAAAAAATAAGGGCGATAAATAAAGAAAAATATGCATATCACAATAATTATATAAACATGTTGAAAAATGATATTATTACAGAATACTTTATACCAGAATATATGAAGCTCGAATCTTTTAATAAAATCGAACAAAAATTCAAACTACTTAATCAATTTATAGAAAAAAACAATATCAATGAAAAAAATATAAAAAATATAAACAATAAAGCTGTGAAACATTCAGACTTAATATCATTAATAAAGCATATATATAAACAACTTAATAACATGACAAGAATTGTTTTTGGAGTAAATCCAAGTTATTTTAAGACACCTAAAATTTATCCTGGTGGTTATGCAATTGGTTATTGGATAATTCCAAATCTTGAAAAAAAATTTGATAAAAAGACTTATCTTACATATTTTGGAAACCCAGACAGTCTTTTAGAGGATATAAAAACTACTACAATCACAAATTTAAAAAAATTTGAAACAATTATTATTTCAGAAAGAAATCTTATACAAAGAGTAAGAATTTTTTTTGAAACAATTCATAAATTTGGGAAAAAACACTTTAAAAATAAAGAAATAACAAAAGAACAACAAAGTAGAATCTTTATAGAATTAAACAAACACTTAAATTTATTAAAAAAAATAGTCCTTTATAAAGAAAATATTGATAGTAAAGACTTAAAGAAATTACCAAAAATAAATGAATTAATATTTAATATTATAAACTTATTTATCCCTAAGTTTAAATATGTTCTTAACCCAACAAGTGAAAAGTTTAATCTAAAGAATGAAGAAAAAGAAGCGTATGAACCCTTTATAGTAAAAACCGATTAATAAAAAGGTGGATTGTCGTTCTAGAAGTTAAAACTAAAGAAAACTATTGCAACTATTTTATTAAAAATTTTATAATTGTAATAAAATAAAGACTTAAAAAGATTCTCATGAAAAATAAAGGAATTTTAATGAAAAAAATAATTAAAAACAAGAAGGCTTTATTTCTAATACTTCTAGTAC
>CAZYJE010000018.1:0-39900 GCA_964647685.1 uncultured Pseudomonadota bacterium
TTTTACTTTGAAAAATCCTCTCCTCATTACGTCACGTGATCAAGTCACTGGAAAGAAAGAAGCAGCATGCAAAAAAGGGGCAAGAAAGAAAGACCCAAAATGCCATCAGCCTTATGCAACCGTTGTAGTCACGAGCACTGATCTCATATGCTGGAGTAGGCGAATCTGCAGGGGAAAACGTTGTTGGAGAAAAAAATTGATTTGATTCTGTCTAAAGCAGCCATTATCTCAAATGTGAGCTTTTTTTGAGAACAGGGGAGCTAGAGTATCAAAGAAAAGAAATGATATCTGCAACTCACGTTTTATAGTCACGTGATACTTCTTTTATCCCTCGGGATTTTTCATACTTTTTAGCTCGTATTATTCCTATGCGTGGTTCATGGGTTGATTTTGAATTTGATAGTAGTGATTTACTTTATGTTCGCATTGATAAAAAGAAAAAATTATTAGTAACTACTTTCTTACAAGCACTTGGTATTCCTCGTGATGAAATTTTATCACTATTTTATCAGTTTGATAAAATTTATTCTAATAAAGGTTTGTTCTACAAGAGAGTTGATGATTCTATTCTTGGGCAACGTATTGAAAAAGAAATGTTGCCAGAAAAGTACGAAAAAAAATTCCTTGGAAAGCGCTTTACAAAAGCTATTATAAAGTCTCTTAAAGATGAAAATGTTACAGAAATTTCATTAAGAGATTCAAGTCTTTTAAATAAAGTTTTTGCACAAGATATTATTGATGAAGATACTGGAGAAGTTCTAGTTGAACAAGGTCAGATTTTTAGTGAAGATCATTTCCCGCTTTTTAAAAGATTAAAAGATGTTAGTTTTAATATTATTGCATCATCTGGTTATGTTTTCCAGCCAGCTATAGCTTTAACTTTAACTAATGACCGTGCTTACTCTATGGAAGACGCTTTAAAAGAGTTGCATACAAAAATTTGGCCTGGTGATAGTTCTACTATTAAAGAGATTAAAGATCGTTTAGAAAATTTATTCTTCAATCCTCGTTTTTATGATTTGACTAAAGTTGGTCGAATTAGAATTAATCGAAAATTTGGTAGTAAAACTTCTCCTGATGTTACAACGCTTACAAGAGAAGATATTATCGCAACTGTTGCTTACTTAGTTAATCTACGTGAACGAGGTGAAGGTGAACTAGATGATATCGATCATTTAGGAAATCGTCGTGTACGTTTAGTTGGTGAACTTTTAAGTAGTCAGGTTTATCTCGGTTTTATTCGAATAGAGCGTATTGTTAGAGAGCGCTTTAGAATGCAAGAAGCTCATGGTGCATTAATGCCTCAAGATTTTCTTAATGTAAAACCATTGAGTGCTGTTATCAGAGAATTCTTTGGTTTAGGTCAGCTTTCTCAATTTATGGATCAAACAAATCCTTTATCTGAAATTGCTCATAAGCGTAGATTGTCTGCTCTTGGGCCTGGTGGTGTATTAAAAGATAGAGCTACTTATGAAGTTCGTGATGTTCATACATCTCACTATGGTAGAATTTGTCCAATTGAAACACCTGAGGGTCAAACAGTTGGTTTGATTTCTTCTTTAGCTACCTATGCAATGGTAAATGATTTAGGTTTTATCGAAACTGCTTATAGAGTTGTTTCAAACGGAAAAATAAAAGACGATGTTGTATTCTTGGATGCATTTCAAGAATCAAGTAGCTACATAGCTCAAGCAAGTGCTGCAGATGATAACAAAGTTTTAAAGAAAGATACTGTTTTTGCTCGTAATGAAGGAAACTTCATGTACGTAGATTCTGGTAAGGTAAATTATATTGATTTATCTCCAAAACAACTTGTTTCAGTTTCTTCCGCATTAATTCCGTTTTTAGAGCATGATGATGCTACACGTGCATTAATGGGTTCTAATATGCAACGTCAAGCAGTACCTCTTATTAAAGCTCAGTCTCCTATTGTTGGAACTGGAATGGAAAAAGAAATTGCAAAAGCTTCTGGTTCTTTAGTTATTGCAAAGCGTGCCGGCGTTATTGAATATGCATCGTCAGAAAAAATTGTAATCAGATGTGATCGAGATCAATTTAGAACGGATGATGACTGGATTGCTTACGGTATAGAAACTTATTCTTTAAGAAAATTTGAACGTTCAAGTCATGGTACATGGATTCATCATACTCCTTTAGTTAAAAAAGGTATGCGTGTTGCAGTTGGTGATGTATTGACTAATGGATCTGCAATTGATGACGGAGAGCTTGCATTAGGGTCTAATATGCTTGTTGCGTTTATGCCTTGGCATGGTTACAACTTTGAAGATGCTATTGTTTTGAGTAAACGACTAGTTGCAGAAGATGTTTTAACATCAGTTCATGTTGAAGAATATGTTGTAGATGCTCGAGATACAAAACTAGGGCCTGAAGAAATTACAAGAGATATTCCTAATGTTAGTGAAGCTGATTTGGCAGGTCTTGATGATGGTGGAATTGTTCGTATTGGAACACGAGTTGCACCAGGAGATATTTTAGTTGGTAAAGTAACTCTAAAAGGAGATATTCAATATTCTCCAGAAGAAAAACTTTTACGAGCAATTCTTGGTGAAAAATCACGTGAAGTTCGTGATACATCATTGCGAGTTTCGCCTGGTGTTGAAGGAACTATTGTTGATGTTAAGATTTTTTCTCGTAGCGGTATCAGAAAAGATAAACGTTACAAGCAAGAAGTTGAACAAAAAACAGAGAAAATTGAACGCGATTTTCAGCATCATGTTGTGTTCCTTGAAAACATGATTCGATCGCAAATTATTAAGCTTTTAGAAAAAAATAGTACAGTTTCTTCAAGTGCATTACATGAAAAATCGATAGAAGAATTATTTGATGTTACTGTTAAAGATAAAGCTACTAAAGAAAATATTGTTCAATTAAAACATACTTTTGAAAACCAAGTTCGTATTTTATCTGTTCTGAAAGATGAACAAATCGGAAAATTAAAGAAGGGTGATCCACTTCCTTCTGGCGTTATTAAAATGGTTAAAGTTTATATAGCTATGAAACGTCGCATTTCTGTTGGTGATAAAATTGCTGGTCGACATGGTAACAAAGGTGTTGTTTCTACTATTGTTCCTGTTGAAGATATGCCATACATGGATGATGGAACAGCTGTTGATGTTGTTTTAAACCCTCTTGGTGTACCTTCTCGTATGAACGTAGGACAAATTTTAGAAACAGTTCTAGGTCTTGTTGGAAGAGGTCTTGGAAACAAACTTCAAAATCTTCTAGAAAAATCTGGTTATGCTGAAGTTAAAAAATTCTTGAGCAACTATTTCGGCAAAGAAATTGTTGAAAACTATGAAAAACTTTACGGAAAAGAAGTTGTTCTAGAACTTGGAAGAAAAACTTCAAAATTTGGTGTTAAATTTAAAACACCTGTATTTGATAGCCCAGATTATAAAGAAAATATTCAACCTATGCTTTCGGATCTTAATTATCCAGATGCTGGTGCATTTAAATTAAGAGATGGAAGATCTGGTGACTACTTTGATCAAGAAGTTACTGTTGGAATAATGTATATTATGAAGTTGAACCATATGGTTGATGATAAACTTCATGCTCGTTCAGTTGGGCCATATTCATTAGTAACACAGCAACCACTTGGTGGTAAAGCACAAATGGGTGGTCAAAGATTAGGTGAAATGGAAGTTTGGGCATTAGAAGCTTATGGTGCGGCATACACTCTTCAAGAGATGTTAACCTATAAGTCTGATGATGTTGCAGGTAGACATAAAGTTTATGAAGCTATCGTTCGAGGTCTTCCTGTGCCAGAACCTGGGTTACCAGAATCATTTAATGTTTTAATTAAAGAACTTCAAAGTTTAGGTCTGCAAGTAGATTTATTCAAAAGTGGCAAGGAGAAATCTGGTGAATAGTCGCATGTTAGAAAGATTTAGAGAATATATTAATGTTTCTCATTTTAATGCTATACGTGTTAAAATAGCTTCTTCTGAAAAAATTGAATCTTTATCTTATGGTGAAGTAAAAAAAATAGAAACAATTAACTATCGTACACTTAAGCCTGAAAGAGATGGTTTATTTTGTGCTCGAATTTTTGGTCCTGTTAAGGATTGGGAATGTAATTGTGGAAAATACAAGAGAATGAAGCATCGTGGTGTTACTTGTGAAAAATGTGGTGTAGAGGTTATTCAATCTCGTGTACGTAGAGAACGTATGGGTCATATTAAACTTGTTGCTCCAGTTTGTCATATTTGGTATTTAAAAGGTATTCCAAGTTATTTAGGTTTGATTCTTGATATGCCAGTTAAAGAATTAGAGCGTGTCATTTATTTTGATGCGCAAATGGTCCTTAAGCAGGGTGATTCTCCATATCCTAGAAAAACTTTACTTACAAATACTGAAGTTGCAAATTATCTTGATACTCATGAAGATGATCATGAGTTTCGAGCTGAAAGTGGTGCTCAAGCTCTAAAAGAAATTTTGAGCAAAATGGATTTAGCAGAAGAAATAGCTTTCTTGCAAAAAGAAGTAGAAAAAACTTCTTCTGTTGCTGTTCGTCACAAGTTAACTCGTCGAATTAGAGTTATTACTGGTTTATTAAATTCTGGTATTAAACCTGATTGGATGATGTTAACAGTTCTTCCTGTTTTACCACCAGATTTAAGACCATTAGTTCCATTAGAAGGTGGTCGTTTTGCAAGTTCAGATTTAAATGAACTCTATAGAAGAGTATTGAATCGTAATATTCGTTTACAACGTCTTATGGAAATTGAAGCTCCTTCTGTGATTATCAAAAATGAGCAGCGTATGCTGCAAGAGTCTGTTGACGCATTGATTGATAATGGAAGACGAGGCCAACCTGTTCGTGGTTCAAATAAACGTCCTTTAAAGTCATTGAGTGAAATGCTTCGTGGTAAACAAGGTCGCTTTAGACAAAATTTACTTGGTCGTCGTGTTGACTATTCTGCACGTTCTGTAATTGTTGTTGATCCTGAACTTAAAATGGACAAATGTGGTTTACCAAAAATTATGGCTTTAGAGTTATTTAAGTCATACATTTATGCTGGTCTTTTAAAAAGAGAAATCGCACCGAATTTGCGTGTTGCAAAACGAATGGTAGAAGAACTACAACCAGAAATTTGGGATGTTTTAGAGGACGTCGTAAAAGATAGAGTTGTTCTTCTTAATCGTGCACCGACTTTACATAGACTTGGTATTCAAGCATTCCATCCAATTTTAGTTGATGGAAAAGCTATTAAAATTCATCCATTAGTTTGTAGTGCATTTAACGCCGATTTTGATGGTGACCAAATGGCTGTTCACTTACCATTGAGTAAAAAATCTCAAGAAGAATCAAAACGTTTAATTTTAACATCAAACAATGTTCTTTCTTCTCAAAATGGTAGATCAACAAAAGTTCCTTCTCAAGATATGGTCCTTGGTTTGCACTATTTAACAAAGGTTCGTTGTAATGCTGTTGGTGAAGGTACTTTATTTTCTAACTTAAAAGAAGTAATTACTGCAAATCAACATAAAAAAGCTGATTTACATGCTCGTATTAAAGTTCGTATAAACAATGAAATTATAGATACAACTGTTGGAAGAGTTATTTTATTTGATGTACTTCCAGAAGGGTCAGATTTTTCTTGGATTAATAAGGTAATGAAAAATAAAGACCTTAAAAAACTAGTTGAATCAGTCTATTATCGATTTGGAAATAAAGTAACTGTTGATTTGCTTGATAATATAAAGAAATTAGGTTTTTATAATGCAACAGTTGGTGGAATTTCTCTTTCTATGAAAGATCTTTTCTCTCCTGAGTTAAAAACAACATTAGTTGAAAAAGCTGAAAAAGATGTTGATAAAGTTGAAGAACTTTATAGAGACGGGATTATCACTAATGGTGAACGTTATAATAAAGTAATTAGTATTTGGGCTCATACAACTGCTGATGTTGCAAATGAAATGTCAAAAAGTTTAGAAGAGCAAAATGAGAAATCATTTTTAAATGAAGATAAAGATTTTAAATCATATAATCCTGTATTTATGATGTTAGATTCTGGAGCTCGTGGTTCTCGTGATCAAATTAAGCAGCTTGTTGGTATGCGTGGTATGATGGCAAAACCATCTGGTGAAATTATGGAAACTCCGGTTAAAAATAATTTTAAAGATGGTCTTAGTGTTTTTGAATACTTTATTTCGACACACGGTGCCCGTAAAGGTCAGGCTGATACAGCATTAAAAACTGCAAACTCTGGTTACCTAACTCGTCGACTTGTTGACGTAGCTCAAGATTCTATTGTTACAACATATGATTGTCAAACATTAGGCTATATTGAATTAGAAAACTTAACAGAATCTGGAGATGTTCTATACGCATTAGAAGATAGATCTTTTGGTCGAGTTTTAGCTTCAGATGTAAAAGATATGATTACAGGTGAGCTTCTGTTTAAACAAGGCTCTATGATTAGTCGTGAAGATGTTGAAAAATTAAGTCATGCTGCTATTTCAAAAATACTTGTTCGATCTGTACTGACATGTCAGGCAAAACGTGGTGTTTGTGCATTATGTTATGGTTATGACTTGTCCCAAGGTCAACTCGTTGATGTAGGGGCAGCTGTTGGTGTTGTTGCTGCACAATCGATTGGTGAACCAGGAACACAGCTTACCATGAGAACGTTCCACGTTGGTGGTACAGCAAGTGGTATTACAAGTCAATCTTTCTACTCGGCAAAAGTAGATGGTGTAATTGAGTGGCGCGATGTCAGAACAGTAACAGATAAAAATGGTAATGATATTGTTTTAAGTCGTAAGGCGCATATTGTTATTAATTCTGTTGCAGGAAGAGAACTTCAAAGACACTCTGTTGAGTACGGTTCTACTATTTTGGTTAAAGATGGCCAAGAAGTAAAAGCTGGAACAAAACTTGCAGAATGGGATGTTAACAATAAAGTTCTTCTTACTGAAAAAACAGGTACGATTAATTTTGTCGATATTATTGAAAATGTTACTGTTCAAGAACGTTTTGATGAAGCAACTAATAAATCTAGTTTTGTAATTCTTGAGCATAAAGATGAGAAACATCAGCCAATTGTAAGTATTGTTGATAAGCAAGGTGTAGAAATAGGTCACTATTATTTACCTTCAGGTTCATATCTTTCTGTGAAAGATGGTCAAGAAGTTAAAGCTGGTGATATTTTAGTAAAAACTCCTCGTGAAGCATCAAAAACAAAAGATATTACAACTGGTGGTCTTCCTCGTATTGCAGAACTATTTGAAGCTCGTTCTCCAAAAGATCCAGCGATTATTTCAGATATTGATGGAACAGTTATGTTTGCAGGTCTTCAAAGAGGACTTCGTAAAATTACTGTTGTCTCTGGTGCTGAATCATATGACTACTTAATTCCTCGTGGAAAACAGTTGAACGTTCTTGATGGTGAAAAAGTTCAAGCTGGTGATTTAATTACATCTGGTTCTCCGGTTTTACATGATATGTTACGTATTTTAGGTCCAAATGTTGTTCAAAAATATCTCGTAGATCATATACAAGAAATTTATAGATTACAGGGTATTGATATTAACGATAGACATATTGAACTTATTGTTCGACAAATGATGCGTAAAGTAAGAGTTTCTGAGCAAGGTGATACAGATTTTCTTGTTGGAGATAGAGTTGATAAAGTTCACTTTATGATGGTTAACTCTCTTTTACAAAAAGAAGGTAAAAAGCCAGCAGTAGGAAAACCAGTATTGATGGGTATTACAACAGCATCATTAGATACTGAAAGTTTCTTCTCGGCTGCATCTTTCCAAGAAACAACTCGTATTTTGGCAGAAGCTGCTATTGCAGGACAGGTTGATCATCTCTATGGTCTTAAAGAAAATGTTATTGTAGGTAAGTTGATACCAGCTGGTACTGGAATAACTTCTTATAAACAGAAGTATTTAGGTGAAGATGTATCTGATCTTGAAAGAAAAGCTCGAGAACAAGAAAAATTTGCAGCAGATAAAAATAGTGTATAATTAGAAAGAAGGTTAGGCGCGTAGCTCAGGGGCAGAGCACTGCTTTGACGTAGCAGGGGTCAGCGGTTCAATTCCGCTCGTGCCTACCAAAGATTATAAGTTAACAAACAATAAATGATTGGAAATAAGCGTTATGGCTTTAACAAAAAAAGAAAAAGAAGAAATTATAAACAAATTTAAGAT
Source organism: uncultured Pseudomonadota bacterium (assembly GCA_964647685.1). Classification (GTDB taxonomy): domain Bacteria; phylum Babelota; class Babeliae; order Babelales; family Vermiphilaceae; genus CAZYJE01. The sequence continues at coordinate 8,185 of CAZYJE010000018.1, forward strand.
TCATGATACAGATAAAGGTTCAGCTCAAGTACAGATCGCTTTGTTAACAAAAGATATACTTCTTTTAACAGAACATTCTAAGCAAAATAAGCATGATTATGCTGGACGTCGTGGACTTCTTGCAAAAGTTGCTCGTAGAAAAGCGTTGTTGAAGTACCTTAAAAATACTGATGTCGTAGAATATCAAAAAACAATTAAAGCTCATGGGTTAAAAAGATAACTTAATGAGATTTTTTACTAGAATGGATTCATAGTAATGTCAAAAAAATTTACATTAGCTGATTTAGGATACGAAGTAGAAATAGGAAAGTTTGCAAATCAAACAGATGGTGCTGTATGGTTCAAGCAAGGCGGAACTGTTTTACTTGCTTCTGTCGTTACAGCTGATTCTAAGGAATTCCCAGGATTTTTACCGTTGATGGTGGAATATAGAGAATTATTTTCTGCCGCAGGAAAAATACCTGGTGGTTACTTTAAACGTGAAGGTCGAGCAACTGAACATGAAGTTCTGACTTCACGATTAATTGACCGTGCTTTAAGGCCATTGTTTCCATCTAATTATTTTAATAAAATACAAGTTCTTGTTACAGTTTATTCTGTTGATAAAAAATACCCACCTGCGAATTTAGCATTGTTTGCAAGTTCTTTGGCTCTTTCTATTTCAGGGACGCCTTTCTTGGGTCCAGTTGGTGTTATAGAAGTTGGCCGTATTAATAATCAGTGGGTTGTTGCTCCTTCTCATGAAGAGTCTAAAGAGTCAGATGTCCGTATTGTTGTTGGTGGAACACAAGAAGGTATTTGCATGGTAGAAGGTTCTGTTAAAGAACTTTCAAATAAAGACTTTTTAGATGCTTTATTTTTAGCTCATGATTACATCAAAAAACAAACTGCATGGCAAAAAGAAATTCAAAAAGAAGTTGGAAAACCAGTTCAAGAGATTCTTGAATTTGGTGATACAGATTTATGGAAAAGACGCATAAGCGACTATTTAAATAATGATCGTATTTCTTCTATCTTTATTAAAGATAAAGTAGAGCGTAATACTACTATTTCTTTTTTAAAAGAAGAATTTTTAGCTCAATATAAAGATGATGAAGAAGTTGCTTCTTTAGAAAGTTTTATAATTTATTTGTTTGATGAGTTTTTACAAACAGCTTTAACAGATAAAATTATTAAAGATAAAAAGCGTATTGATGGTAGAGCTTTTGATCAAGTTCGTACAATTACTACAGAAGTTGGATTACTTCCTTCTGTTCATGGTTCATCATTGTTTACGCGTGGTGGAACACAAGCTCTTACAAGTGTTACGCTTGGTGGTGGCCAAGATGAACAACGTCTTGAAGGTTTATTAGATGCAGAGATCAATAGATCATTTATGCTGCATTATAATTTTTTACCAATTTCTGTTGGTGAGCCAAGACCAATGCGTGGGCCAAGCAGACGTGAGTTTGGTCATGGTAGTTTAGCCGCTTCAGCGTTAAAGTATATGTTGCCTTCTAAAGAGGAGTTTCCATATACAATGCGCATCGTTGCTGATATGTTAGCTTCTGATGGGTCTACTTCAATGGCAACTACATGTGGTGCAACAATGGCGCTTTTAAATACCGGTGTTCCACTTAAAAAAATGGTCAGTGGTGTTGCTATGGGTCTGCTTCGTAGTAAAGATGGAGAATTTGCTGTACTAACTGATATTTCAGGCTTTGAAGATAAGTTTGGTCTTATGGACTTTAAAGTTACTGGTACAGATGATGGTATCACAGCAATACAAATGGATATTAAATCAAAAACAGGTCTTCCAAGAGAAGTTTTTGAAACAGCACTAGCACAGGCTAATGCTGGTCGATTACATATTTTAAATGAAATGAAAAAAGTAATGTCTCAACCAAATAAAGAGTTATCAAAATTAGTTCCTAAAGTAACAACAGTTCAAATAGATACAGATAAAATTGGAGCTGTTATTGGTAGTGGTGGTAAAATGATTCGTGAAATCATTGATAAAACAAAAACAACAATTGATATCGATGACACAGGTATCGTGAAAATTTTTGGTACACCAGAATCAGATCTTGATCGTGCAATTAACTGGGTTAAAATTTTAGCTGGTCAAATTGAAGTTAATTCACTTCACAACGGTATAATTAGACGTGTTGTTGATTTTGGTATGTTTGTTGAACTTGTTCCAGGACAAGATGGTTTACTTCATGTTTCAGCGTTTCCACGTGATAAGCAAAGTTCTTTTATGCGTGATTATAAACCTGGTGATGAAATTAAAGTACAAGTAACAAACTATGATAAAGAAACAGGACGTATTCGTCTAGGTTTAAAAAAATAAAAAACTGACTATGGGAGTATAAACAATGAATAATAGTGTGCAAAGAAAAAATGGTCGTCTTTTTAATGAATTAAGACATCTAAAACTTTCTTGTAATAAATTTGGTTATGCTCCTGGATCAGTTTTATTTGAAATGGGAAATACAAAAGTTTTGTGTAGTGTTACTATGCAACCTGGCGTTCCATCTTTCTTAAGAGGTAAAGGTCGTGGATGGTTAAATGCAGAATATGCAATGTTACCATCTGCGACAAAAAGTCGTACGCAACGTGAATCAGTGACTATGCGTAGAAATGGTCGCTCGTTAGAAATTTCCAGATTAATTGGAAGATCTTTGCGTACGATTATTGATTTTCAAGCATTGGGTGAACGGACGATTATTGTAGATTGTGATGTTTTACAAGCTGATGCTGGTACTCGAGCTGCATGTATTACAGCTGCAGGTTTAGCATTAAAATTAGCAGATTCAAAATGGCTTGAAAAAGGAAGAACTAAACAAACAATCTTAAAAGATTCTATTGCTGCTATTTCTGTAGGAATACTACAAGGGCAGCCGCTTTTAGATTTAGATTTTTCAGAAGATAGTACTATAGATGCTGACATCAATGTTGTTATGACTGGCTCAGGTCAACTGATTGAAATACAAGGAGCTGCAGAAGGTGCAACTGTTAGTTGGCAGCAGTTTGATGAAGTTAGAGATTTGGCAATTATTGGTATAGATAAACTTATAACAGAATGTAATCGTCTTTTTGATAATATTGTGTCAAAAAAGAAAAAATCGTCATCTATAAACAATTCTTTATTTAGTTTGCAAAATCGTCAATTATAATATGGCTACCACTATTAGTTTTGATAGTTTTTTAAAAAAATCATTAATTACTTTTTTAGAAAAAAGTAAAACAGTTTGCTTTAAAGGCGAAAAAGAATATCCGCTTCTTTTTTTTTCAATGCTGTTTCAAAAAATAAAAAAAGAAAATAAAATAAATATTAAAATTTTAGATTGTACTGTGCTTGATAATACTTCAATTATAGCTCAATGTTCAACTAATTTTTTGGGTTTAAGAACAGTTTATTGGTTAAAAAATACACATAAGCTTACAGCGAAAAAAAAGACAGAGTTACTAAATTTTTTGAAAAATTATACAGGAACAAATATAATAGTTTTTTTTCTTTTAAATGTAGAAAAATCTGTAGTAAGCAATGATTTTGATCGTATGGTTACAATTCCTGATAAGATTAATCAAAAAATAATGATGCAACTTTCAGAAAAAATAGTAGTTTCTCATTATTCTATTTCAAAAAAAAATATAGATTTAATTATTAAAAAATATAAAACTTTTTCTCTTGATACAGCATGCCTATTATTACATTATTTGCTTGTTCTTGGCAGCAATGCAGATTCTTTTATGAAAAACTATTTAGGCACTTTAATAGAGCAAGATTATTCTTTATTTATGATAAGCCAATATTTTTTTCAAAAAAATGCAAAGCAGTTTTTTTCTTATTGGAAAAAAATATATAAAAATTACTCATTGCAGTTTTGGATTATTTTTTGGTCAGAACAACTATGGCGAGCTTATAATGTTATTGAATATATGAGCAATAAAAAATTTGCTGATGCAAAACGTATTAGTTTTCGACTTCCATTTTCTTTTTTACAAAAAGATTATAAAACTATCGATACCCAAATTCTTGCTGTTTTACATCAACAACTTTATGATTTTGATTATGCACTTAAAAACGGTGGTTCAGAAATAGGTTTAGAAATTGCTTTTGTTAATTTCTTTACTCATTAATTTTTTCGGTTTTAAATTCACGAGAAAACCTTTCTGGTTGTATGATTCCACCTGAAATAACAAGTGCCATTGCTTCTTGACGGGTTAAATCAACATGAATGATGTCCTTTTTTGGGACAATAATAAAGTAGCCACTGGTTGGATTAGGTGTTGTTGGAATAAAGATATTATAAAATTGTACATGTGGATTTGGGCAAAGCTCTATTGGTAATTCGCTTGTTAAAAAACCAATACTATAAATTTCTTTACGCGGAAACTCAACAAGGACAACCTGTTTGAAGCTAATTTCGTCTTGTAAGCTAAATGCTTTTACCAACTGTTTTATTCCAGAATAAATAGGTCTGATAAGTGGAATTTTTGTAATAATATCTTCAAGAGTATGAAGAAGTGATCGTACTATTAAAATTCGTAAAATAATACCAATCAAAATAATGATTCCGATAAGAAGAAGTATTTCCGAATGTGGAATAAATTTTAAAAATTCAGGCCGGTATTGCTGTAATGGTTCAAGCCAAGATTTCAGAAGTTTAAATGTTGTTGCAAAAATAGCAATTGTTACTGTAATTGGCAATATCATGAAAAGGCCATTTAAAAAAAGTGCCCAAAAATATTCAAAAACTGTATTGAATATATTATTTTTACTTTTCATTATTGTAGTTCCTTTTGTAATGCAAGACAGATATTGTTGCTAATTATTTTTGCTTTTTCATAGTCAGATTCTTCTATCATAACTCTTAAAAGAGGTTCTGTACCAGAATATCTTATAATCAGTCGTCCATCAATTAGTTGTGTTTTATGAGCAGCGATAATTTTTTTAATTGTTGGACTTTGTAAATCTTTTTTTTTCTCAACTGGTAAATTAATTAAAATTTGTGGCATTTTTTTAAAGCTTTGTAACTCTTTATTGTTTATTTGGTTAACTGTTTCTAAAATTTTAAGTGCAGTAAAAATACCATCTCCCATTTGCAAATAATCATTACAAATAATATGCCCAGAAGGTTCTCCGCCAAGCAGTAATTTTTTTTCTTGTAACTCTTTTGCAATGTTTTTATCACCGACATTTGTTCGAATTAATGTTTTATTACGTTGCTTTAAATAATTATAAAATCCGTGATTTGTCATTATTGTTCCAACAATAGTTGGTTGATTTTTATAGTCATTATGATGACTCAAAAGAGCTAAAATATCGTCACCATTTTTTATGGTACCTGTATGTGTTACCATACAAACTCGGTCTCCATCACCATCAAAAGCAAAACCAAAATCAGCTTTCTGCTTTAAAACAGTTGCTTTTAATCCATTTGGAAAAACAGTACCGCAATTTTGGTTAATATTTGTTCCATTTGGCTTGTTATTAATTGTAAAAACTGTTGCCCCGAGTTCTTGAAAAATTTGTGGTGCAAGATCTGAAGTTGCACCATTTGCACAATCAAGAACAATTTTTTTATTTTGTAAAAAGTGAGCTGAAAATTTATTTTTTATACTATCTTTATAAACAGAAAATGCATCTGAATAATTATAATCTTGGCCTAAAGATGAATAATTATAGTCATTATTGTTGAGTAAATCATAAAATAGATCAGAAATTTTTTGCTCATCGTGCTGCGTTAATTTTCCAGTTTCAAGGTCAAAAAGTTTGATTCCATTATCTTGATATTTATTGTGTGATGCAGAAATCATAATGCCAAAATTATAGTTTTTAGTTTTTTTCATAACCGCATAAAGAGCTGGAGTAGAAATTACTTCTGCATCATAAATAGTCACAGGTGAAAGGAGCAGTCCTGTTTTTAAAGCAGATTTTACCAAACTACTTGATTGACGAGGGTCATGACCGAGCAAAATGTTTATTTTTTTATTATATTTTTGTTGTGTCCAAACAGAAAGAGCTTTTCCAAGTGTAATAAGGTTTTCAATAGTTAGAGGTTTTTTGCCTATTTTTGTTCTAATCCCATCAGTTCCAAACAGGTCGTTGTTCATTGTGTGCCTTATCTATAATTTTCTTTTTTTTAATATGTATTATTGTTGGTTCAAACTGTTTAGCTTGAATGGTTTCGGGTAAAAAAAGATTATTTTCTGTTATTGTAATTTTTTGACTTCCAGGTTTTATTGTATGCATATCAAGATGTATAGCAAGGTTTTTTGTATTAATTGTTTTAAGCAAGCTTCTTTTTCCAGAAATATTGAGTGTAACATTTTCTGGTGCATCAATAATTATGTTTTTTGGTATATCATAAAAACTAAGAGGAACATCTATCCACAGGTCAATTATATGGGATTTATTGATAAATGACCAAAATATGTAACCCAACATAAGACAGATTAGTTTAAGATGTAGATTTTTCAGAAATTTTTGTTTTTTTATTACGATCATAATAAGAATTTCCTTTATTATTAAAAGATACAGTCTGATCTTTTACAATATAATTTTTTATAAAAAGTAATGTATTTGTAGCTTGCATATTATTAAGAGTCATGCCATTTACAACAATAGTAAAAGTGTGGTCTTTAGGGTTAAGTCGCAAAATAAGTGCGTCTAATCTGCTTGTAAAAAAAACTGCTTGTTGATGCCATTTTTCAACAAGCTTTACTGATTTTTCTAGCCACAATTTTTCTATATTTTGCGTCCATAAACTATTTGGTCCTACTAATTTTCCTTCTGTTGTTAGCCAAATCATTTTTTCTTGATCATACAAAGAACTGCCGATAAGAATATTGAGCAAATCATATTGAATATTTGCCTGAAATGGTGACTTTGTAGATAAAAAGTCAGATAAATTATCTTTATGCTCAATGACAAATGTCATAGTCTTTTTTTTATTGATAGCAACAAGGCACGACTGAATAAATATTTCGAGCCAACTATTATTGTCAGATAAAGCTGGTGTAATATTATGAAGAGCAACAATATTTTTTTGTAATGATTGTTGATGCACGATAATAAATAAAAAAGCAATAATGGGTGTAGCAATCAAAAGAACATGATTAATTGTAGTAAGCTGTAAATAATGACAACTTACGAGCAAAGCAGCATAACTATAAAAATAAAGAAGAAGTTTTTTTTGTTTGTCTTTTTGTAGCCACAAACAAATGTAATAAATGACTCCAGAAAAAAAAAGTATTTCAAGAGCATCTCTCCAATAAAAAAAAGAGTGATACGAATAAAAAAGTGTATCTAAAATCTTATAAAAAGATATCATTGTGTTTCCTCTTGAGCAGTAATCTGTTTTTGCCTATAAGATTTATGTTTATGTTTTTTAAGCTCTATATTGAAATACTCAATATCTTTATCAAGATCTTGCATCAATTTTATAGTCTCTTGTGTTAAGATTTGTAAAATATTTTTACGGTTTATAGTCATTCTGTTGTCACAATCGCATAGAAATTTTGTTAAAGCAGAAAAAATTTTAAGAAACTCTTTTTTTTGAGTATCACAGTAATCAAGTGTCAGTTTACTAAAGCTTTCAAGGTGAGTATAAAGATAGTGACGAATAATTGTTCGCATGTCATTATGCGGTTGTATCGTTTGTATTAAAAAAAAACTAAGTAATAATATTTTTTTCATACAATTCCTTATTATTTTTTTAAAAATTTAAATTTTTTGTTTCTTGTTTCAAAATTTTTATTTCATATTTTAATTCTTGTATTATTTTTTTTATTTCCTGAATCATAATCTGAAAAACATGCTTTCTATAAATAACAATGTCATAGTTATATTTGCATATTTCTTTTGTTAGAGCAGAAAAAACTTTAAAGAATTCTTCATTTTGTGTTTTTGGATCGATAATTTTTTTAATACAATTTAAATTTGTATATAAATGTTTTCGTACTATTTTTTTAATGTTTTCATGTATTTCTTGATTAAAAGAAAATGTTTTCAATGTTGAAAATAACAAGAAAAATAAAACTATTTTTTTCATTATGCTCCTTTTTCTAAAAAATATATTATTTATAATAAAAAAGTTGTTTTTTATTTGTACATAGATTTAAAAAAGACAAAATATTGTTTTGACGTTACAATAAAAATAAAAATATGAATTAAGGAACAAAAAATAAAATGAACAAAAAACAAGATATAGTCCTTACTGGTGACAGGCCAACAGGTCCACTTCATTTAGGGCATTTAGTAGGTACTTTACAAAACCGTGTAAAACTTCAAGAAACATGTAAACAGTATGTTATGGTTGCAGATCTACAAGCGCTTACTGATAATGTAGAAAATCCAAAAAAATTACGAGAGAATGTATTACAAGTTGCTTGCGATTATTTTGCTGTTGGTATAGATCCGCACAAAACAACATTTTTTATTCAGTCACTTATTCCGCAAATAGCAGAGCTTGCAATTTTGTATCTTAATTTTGTCACAGTAAATAGGTTAAGTCGTAACCCGACAGTAAAGACAGAAATTCAACAAAAAGGTTACGGTAAAAATGTAACTGCTGGTTTTTTAATGTATCCAGTGCATCAAGCTGCAGATATTACAGTTGTAAAAGCAAATTTAGTTCCAGTAGGTGCAGATCAACTTCCAATTGTTGAGCAAACGAATGAAATTGTTCGTCGCTTCAATACTATATATAAAACAGATGTTTTAGTTGAATCAAAGGCAATTATTCCAAAAACATCAAGACTTGTAGGTATCGATGGTCAAGCAAAAATGAGTAAGTCTCTTGGTAATGCTATATTTTTATCTGATGATGTTGATACAGTTTCAAAAAAAGTTATGAAAATGTATACAGATCCAGATCATATTTCTGTAGATATGCCAGGAAAGATTGAAGGCAATACTGTTTTTTCTTATTTAGATATTTTTGCAGACGATAAAAATGAAGTTGAAAAAATGAAAGAGCATTACCAACGTGGTGGTCTTGGTGATGTAAAAGTAAAACGTTATTTGATTGATGTTTTAAACAATTTTCTTGATCCAATAAGAGAAAGAAGAAAAGTTTTTGAACAAGATCCACAAGCAGTTATGAAGATACTTCTTGATGGTTCAGCAAAAACACGACAAATAGCAGAACAAACAATGCAAGATGTAAAGAAAGTATTATCTTTAGATTATTAAAAAAAAGCCCTCATAGTTGAGGGTTTTTTTTTAATAAATTTTTTTAAAATGAAATTTAAAATTCGATTGTGTATTCCGAAGGATTTTGTAAATTTATTTTTTGTACAAATTCATCTTTAGGATAAAAAAATTGGAAAAAATTCAGGACTTTAATGAGTTCTATTTTTTGATAGTTCAGTCTACTAATTCCTTCTTTGTTTTCTTCAAGTATTTTTTTAAAATTAAAACCTTCATTTCTTCTTTTTGCAAGCAGGTTTTTTACAAATTCCTTATAATTTAGGGAGAAAAAAATATTTGATTTTTTTGATTTTTCTACAAGGTTATGATAGCTTTTTATGTTTTTGAAATAAGTAGCCTCTTCCATCTCTATGCGTTTTTTTTCATTTATTATAAATTCTTTTAGAATTGGAGGTTCTACGTTCAAGTTTGATACCATTTTCATTTTAAGATAATTTTTGAATTCTAGCATATTATTACTATCAGTATCTTGTTGCATTGAAAATGAAGACATAGGAATTAATAATCCAATTGTTAATATAGTTTTTTTCATGCTTCTCCTACTTTGTATGAAATGTAAAAATTGATGTTTTGTATATTATAATATTTTTTGTTTTTTTACTATTGTTTCTTTAAAAAATAGTTTGGTACAGTGTTTTTGTAATTATTTTGTAGTAAAAAGGAATAAGTATGCAAAATCAAAGAATTTTTCCGATTGTTGTTGGTACTTTTTTTATGATATTGTTTACACTAACCATCGTTCATTTATTTCGCCAAGGAAGAAGTCAAGTTAATGTAATGGTTGCACAAGAAGTACAAAGACTAGCAGATATTTTACGAGAAATTGATGCGACATGTAAAATTATAGATTTTGACCATCAACAAAACTGGATAAATTTTTTAAACGTGGAACGTTTTGCAGGCTCAGAAGTTGGCTCTCTTAATATGACATATCCAAAGCGGTGGGATGGACCTTACTTACAAGATAATCCAACGATGCAAGATAAAGAATACATGGTTGTAAGAACAAAAAAAGGTTATTTTGTTACCCCTGGCAGCGGTGTGAGGCTTGCAAATGGCAAAGTTATTGGCAAAGATATTATTTTAGATGAAGATGCTGATATAGAAAAAATGGCAACCGATGAAAATTTTTTAATGTATAAAGGTCAAGCTCTTGCTGTACCGCTACCAGTAGGTGTGGGCAGCGGTAAAGAGGTTTTAATGGAAAATATTTTAAAAGCAGATGATGGCCTTGTTTATAACAAGTAAAATTTTTAGAGATTGCTCTTGTTAAAGATTTTTTAATCTTAACTGATCTATAAAATTATGTGTATCTTTATAATTTTTAAAATTTCTTAATTCACCCATAAGTGTGTAACCATGATTAGGATCATTTGAAATGAATGGGTTATCATCTGTAATTTTTTCTTTAAGAAATTTCATTTTGGGATGATTTAAAATTTCTTCATCTGAAAATTCTTGATTGCATATTTTATAATAAATATTTAATATTTTAAGATGAAGCATAAATCTATTTTGACAATCTATTTCATCTAAAGGATCATAATATAGTTGAGTTTTTTTATTTCGTATTGTTATACGAATTAGTTCTTCATAGCTTTCTCTAGTTTCTAGATATGCTTCATGAATTATAGATGAAAGCCTTCTTAATCTATTTTTTTTATAATCACATATACTTTTACATATACTCTTTTTATGTCTACCATTTGCAGAACGATCTTTATTACACATTTCAATGAATTTTTGATTAATTAAATCAATATCGTCTATAGCTATTACTGTATAATTAATGATTATTGTTGATATTGTTAATAAGAATAGTTTTTTCATAATAAATAACGTAAATTAGAGTTTTATTAAAAATTTAGAATCAAGTTTTTTAAGACCAGCTTTAAATTTGGCAGTGATATAAATTTTATCGCTGCCTTTTTTTTCTATTTTTTGAATAATACCAACACCAAAAACTTTATGTTGCACTGGATGGTTACGTTTCCATAAAAAAGCGCCACTTTTTGGTTTGTCAGTAAAAGATTTTGATGATTGTGCACCAACTATTTTTTTGCTTCCAAAGGTAAAAACTTCTTTCTTTGGTTTTTCACATTCTATGTTCAGCCACTGACAAAAAAGTTGATCTGCATACAAAAAGTTTTCATGTGAGCAGCTATGTTCTTTATAAAGCTGCTGTGGAATTTCTTGTAAAAATCGTGACGGCAGTTGTTGACTCATTGCACCATAAGTGTATCTAAATTTGCTGTGGGTAAGCAGTAGATGCTCTTGCGCTCGAGTGATACCAACATAAAAAAGTCGACGTTCTTCTTGTAGTGCATCACTGTCCATTTGTGAGCGAGTACTTGGCAGTAGATTTTCTTCAAGCCCAATTAAAATAACAGTGTCAAATTCAAGTCCTTTTGCAGCATGATAGGTCATGAGTAGCACGCATTCTTTTTCTTCTTGTTCATTTGCTGTAACTTTTTCTTGCATGAGTGCAACTTCATCTAAAAATTCAGAGATGGTAATAATTCCTTGATCTTGCAGATAAGTGACAGCCCGTAGCAACTCTTTTATATTGTCGATACGAGAAAGTGCATCTTTTTCATCGTAACTATTTTTCAAAAATGAATAGTAACCAGTTTTTTTAATAATATGTTCAATTGCATCGGACGGTAAAATATCAGCTGGCAAATCTTTAAATATATCGAGATACTCTGTCAAAGATTTTTCTTTTGTTCCTTTAACAAGATTTTTTTCAAGTAAATATTCGGCAACTTGTTGAAAGTTATAAAAAAGATTAACATTCCAATGTTCAAAAAAAAGTTCTTCAAATTTTACCCCAAGTCCACGGGTAGGACAGTTGATAGTACGCATAAAAGAAGCACGGTCAAAAGGATTTGTTAGCAGTCGCAAATGAGCGAGTATATCTTTAATTTCTTTACGCTCATAGAACTGAATACCACCAATAATTTTGTATGGAATTGCATTTCTTAGTAGTGCTTCTTCAATTGCACGTGATTGGTAATGTGCACGGTACAAAATTGCAACATCGCTTAATTTTTTTTTAGCTTGTGCAGTCTTTAAAAACTGTGCAACAAGGTCACCTTCTTGATGCTCGGACATACATTCAAGAACTTTAATCCTGTTTGTTGCTTTTTTGCTGGACCATAGTTTTTTTGAGCTGCGATTATCGTTATTTTGTATCACGTAGTTTGCAGCATCTAAAATTGGTTGCACCGACCGGTAATTTTGTTCAATCTTAATTGTTTTTGTTTTTGGAAAGTCTTGTTTAAAGTTAACAATATTTTCTACTGTTGCTCCACGCCATGAATAAATCGATTGGTCCTGATCACCAACAACGCATAAAGATGTAGTGGTAAAATTTTTATTTTCATCAAGTGTCATCAGTTTAAGCAGTGTATGCTGTACAACGTTGGTATCTTGATACTCATCGACCAAAATATGTTGCAAATTTTGCTGAAAAGTTTTTTGAAAATCTTTATTGTTTTTAAATAGTTTTACCGTTTCTATTAAAAGATCATCAAAATCCAAACATTTGCTGACTTTTTTTTCTTGTTCATAAGCACTATAAACGTCTTGAATAAACGGCAGAGAGAATAAAAAATCATTTGCTTTGCTTGCACCACTTTCGCTTATTTGGTTTTTTAGTTGCGAAAGAGTAAAACTTAATTTTTTTGCAGTTGTTTGTTTGCCAATTCCATGGCTTTTGATAATGTTTGAAATCAGCTTTAATTTATCATCCTGATCCAAGATAGAAACAAATGGGTTTGGCAGTAAATTCGCATATTTTTTAAGTAGTTTTAAGCAATAAGAGTGAAACGTCCCTACAAATGGCAACTTACTACCAGCTGGCAAAAAACGGGCGATACGCTCTTGCATTTCTTTTGCTGCTTTGTTGGTAAAAGTAAGTGCTACAATTGTTTGTGGGCTAACATTATGTTTGAGTATAAGGTTTGCAATGCGGGCAGTAATAACACGAGTTTTTCCAGAACCAGCTCCTGCAACAACAAGAAGTTGCCCTTCATTTTGTATAACCGCTTTTTTTTGTTGAGCATTTAAATTATTGTTTATAAAATCTTCAAATGTTTGTAAAAAATCAGCCATAAAAATCACCAGTGTAGAGATAAAAAAGTTGAGAAATAAAGTTAGTAATGAGTATAAAAAAGATTTTGTTTTTAGGCTAGAAAAGAAAGAAGCCCAAGATAATTTTGGGCTTCATAATTAATTTTGTTCTTTGCAAAATTTTTGATAAGCAGCAGATTTAGCAGGAGTATCTTTATAGTAATGTTCTAGGTAAGAAACTGCTTTATAATTATGGTTTTTATTGGAAAGTTTTAGGGTATTTTTATATAGATGATAAAACATATCTATATATCTTTCATTATCTTTAAATAACTCTAAGCTTGAATAAAGCTCATAGCAGTCAGGATCAATAGATAAATGTGAAATAACTACTTTATTATATTCATCGCTGTTGTTTTTTTTATAAAAATCTTTTAATTTTATTTTTGATTGTAAGCATTTTGTAAATTTTTCTTCTAGCATTAAATGAAAAAAAGAAGGAAAACAACTGTTTGTAAAAATTAAACAAAATAAAAATAAAAATTGTTTTTTCATGAAAACCTTTTGTACTTTAGGTAAATGATAAGTATATATTTTTTCTAATATACTTTGTTTTTTTTTTTTACAATTTTAATTTGTTGGATTTGTAACTATTTATTTTCAAGTATATTTTTTTAAAAAAGGTAGCAAGGGGTTGAAAAACTGAATTGTCCGGCTAACATCCTAACATCTTGCAAAGACGGGTGGGTGTGTGTTTTATAAGATTTGGTAAAAAGAGTTAAGATTTATTGTTTTTTGCAAGAAAATAAAGATATTTTACCAAAAAAAGAGTGCCGCAAAAATAAGTGTCACAGCATGATTTAGGCTTAAAGTTGGTATTGCAGTATTGTAAGTAAGGCAAAAGAGATTTTTGTATTTTCATAGTATCATCGACAAAAATTAATTTATTCAACTCTTTTTCGTCATCTGATAAAGAATTTTTTCTACAACAACTATAGCATTTTAAAAGGCAGTCATATTTTTTCAATTTTAACTGGTAGGGCAGTTTTTGCTGTAAGTTTTGAGGCATTTTTTCGTGTTTATTGATAAGTATTTGTATAGTATTTATTTCTTTGAGTAAGTTGTCCATGCAGGAGGTATTAGAATGTGTTTTTAGCCCTTGTAATTCAAGAATGCATTTTTGATATTGTTTAGAAATATTTTCATTAGTTTCTTTTATTTCACTTTCATTGTCAGTTATTTTAATCAAGTATGTTTTTTCCTTGTATTTGGGGTTCATACTTAATGAATATTGGAAAGTAAACAAAAGTAAAAAGAAAAAAACATAAAGAACCTTTTTTAATAAAGACAGCAACAGCAACAACAAAATAAGCATCGTAAACATAAAGCTGATTTATTGTTTGGTATTTTTTTAATATGTTCTTTTAATGTTTCGTTTTTTAGTTGTATATAGTGATTTATTAGTTTTTCTTCATGATTCGATGGATTTTTTTTGCAAGAGTACTCACGTTGTAAATATTGAGGTAGTTTTTGTACCAGCTTTTCATGTTCACTTTCTTTGTTTTTCAAATTTTTAATTGATGCAAATAATGATTCTTGATTTTCTTTGCTTCCATGCCACTGAGTATATTGAAATTTATGAATGATTTGCTCATAATGCTTTGTTAGTTCAATCTTAGATCTTATAGCTTCTTTTTCTATATCAGATAGATCTTTGTTCATTGAAAAAGAGGTACTGCTTACAAAAAGTAATATAAGTAATTTATTCATAAAAAATACTTGAATTATGAAATTATTTATTAACTCTTTATAGAGTAGATTATTTATACTACTTTAAACAACAGTGTCTAAAATAAAAAATTATTTTAGACACTGCTATATTATTATTTTTCTATAAATTCAAAGTCTAAATCTAAATATTGAAAGAAAGTGAAATCAAATTTGTCTGGTGTGAAAGAAAAAACATTTGGTTTGCCAATTTTTCTTAAAGTATCGTTCTTCTTCGTTAATAGATTATAATATAGCTTATCTCGATAAGAATTATGAACGGCTTGAACACAGAGATTTTTATTTCCATTTTTCGGTGTAATAATATATTGGACTATTTTCCATTCATTAGAATCATTATTAGGTAATTGTTTATTGTATATTTTAGGATTTATTTTTTCTGTAGAGCATATACGAGTTATAGTACCTTTTGGAGTGCTCCAGACTGTTGATTCTCTATGTACACAGTTAATGGTTATTGGCAATAAAAATGTTAGATAAGTGATTGTCTTCATATTATTTTTTTGTTTTTCTTTTCATTGTTGTTTTTTTTATAGTTTTTTTCTTTGCTGTAGACTTTTTAAAAGCATTTTTACCAAATGCAATAATAAGAACTTCGTCCATTGTTTTGACTGGAGTGATTGTCATATCTTCCAGGTTGGTATCTTTCAAAATATCTTTTAAATCATTATTGTTTTCATCTGGAATAATAACGGTTGTAATGCCATGTTGTTTTGCTGCAAGTAGTTTTTCTTTCAAGCCACCAATTGCAAGTACACGACCTTGTAGTGTAATTTCGCCAGTCATTGCAAGCTTTTCTATTGTTGGTTGCTCTGTTAAGGCAGAGATCAGAGCTGTGCACATAGTAATACCAGCAGAAGGACCATCTTTTGGTGTTGCACCTTCAGGGATGTGCACATGAATATCTTTTGTTGTATAAAAAGAAGCTTTGAGTCCCAAGTCTTTTACCCGTGAACGAATGTAAGAAAGTGCAGCTTGTGCAGATTCTTGCATCACATCACCAAGTTGTCCTGTTAGCGTCATGCCACCTTTACCCGAAACGATTGAAGTTTCTATTTCAAGTACATCACCGCCAAGTTCTGTCCATGCAAGGCCAGTTGCAATGCCAACGGTTTTGTCTGACAGTTGTGTCTTGGTAAACAGAGGGTAGCCTAACCAATCTTGTAGTTTGGAAGGCGTAACAGAAACTTTTTTAAGCTTTTTATTTTTAAGAAGTTCTTGAATAGCTTTGCGCATTAACTTTGTAATAATTCTTTCAAGCTGCCGAACTCCAGATTCTTTTGTATAGTCAGCAATAATTTTAAGCAGTTGCTCTTTTGTCAGGTCAAACTGTGTTTTTGTAAGGCTATATTCTTTTAAATTTTTAGGGATTAAAAACTTTTTAGAAATTTCTACTTTTTCCTCATCTGTATAACCAGAAAGAGAAATAATTTCCATACGGTCATATAGTGGATATGGAATAGAGTCGATCATGTTTGCAGTTGCTAAGAACATAACGTTTGAAAGATCAAATTCTATATCAATGAAATGATCAACAAATGTTTTGTTTTGTTCCGGGTCAAGAACTTCAAGAAGGGCAGAAGATGGGTCACCATGCATATCCATAGAAATTTTGTCAATTTCATCAAGTAAAATAACCGGGTTCATTGTGCCAGCTTTTTTAATTGCCTGAATAATTTTACCAGGAAGAGCACCAATATAAGTTCTTCTATGACCCCTAATTTCTGCTTCATCTCTGATACCACCAAGAGAAATTCTTATAAATTCTCTGCCCATGCTGTCGGCAACAGATTTTCCAAGTGAAGTTTTACCAACTCCTGGAGGGCCAACGAGGCACATAATTGGTGAGCGTTTCATCGTTTTTGAAAACTTTTTAGCAGCAAGAAATTCAATAATTCTTTCTTTTGCTTTTTTAAGTCCAAAATGATGTTTATTGAGTAGCTTTTCAGCCTGAACAAGACTAATCGTGTCTTTACTGATTTTATCCCATGGAAGTGAAACAACCCAGTCAACATAGTTTCTGCTGACAACTGCTTCAGAAGAAAGCGGTGGCATCTGTTCAAGACGGTTAAGCTCTTTTTCTACTTTTTGTTTTGCTTCTTGTGAAAGTGGTAATTTTTTAATTTTCTCACGAATCTGATTCAGTTCAGTAATCTGGTCTTCACGGCCAAGTTCTTTTTGAATTGCCTTCATTTGTTCATTGAGATAGTATTCACGCTGATTTTTTTCAACTTGTGTTTGAATGCGGCCTTTAATTTTTTGCTCAGTTTGCAAAATCTCTATTTCTTTATTCAAAAATCCACAAAGTTGTAACATTCTTTTTTGCAAGTTTGCAGTTTCTAAAAGAAGTTGGCGTTGATCAAATGATAAATTAACATGAACACCAATGGTGTCGGTAATATAATCGATATCTTTATTGGTCTTTACTGAATCGACAAGGTCAATAGGAGCTTTTTCATTTAATTTTGCATATGAAGTATACAGCATTTTTAGTTGGCGCCATAACGCTTCGATCTCTATTTTTTTAGTAAGTCCGGTTGTTTTCAGCTCTTTATACTCAACATGGATAAACCCTTCTTTTTCTTCAGATTTTACCACTTGTGCACGGCAAATACCTTCAGCAAGTATTTTCAGAGCTCCATTTGGCATACGCATAACTTGCAAGATAGTTGCTTTAAGCCCATGGGCAAAGACGTCATCTATGGTAGGGATTTCTGTGTCAGATTTTTTTTGGGTTGTAATAAAAATAGTTTTTTCATGCTTGAGGGCATATTCTACAGCTTTTATTGAGCTTTTTCTTCCAACAATAATTGGAATAATACTTTTTGGTAGAATAACAACGTTTTTAAGGGGCAAAAGGGCAAGCGTTTTATCGTTTTTATCAATTTTTTCTACAGTTGATTTTACCATTAATTTGTCCTATTTTCACGGCTACAACCATACTTTAGTTTGATTATAACGCCTTATTGAAAGTCTTTTTTAGAGCATAATTTTTATTAAATAATATATACAAGTATAGCATGAACTTTAAAGGTGGTAAATGAGGACTAGAGGAAAAAGCAATTATTCAAATAGTAATTAAGTACTTGCGTTTGAATGTAGTGTTGGGCACCAGGCATAGTAAAAATTACTTAATTGTAGAATGTTTTGAACTAAATTCATGTCTGTTTGGGTTGGGTTTTTTATGGACTTAATATGTTTGAAAAGGTTTTGCTGGCTAACATAGATTACTTTTTTAGGTTCTTCAGGGGAGATTTTTATAATTGATGATTTATAAATACAATTTTTAATTCTATTGATATGTTCTTTAGAAGTAGTTTCAGGGTACTTCATGTTAATAGTAATTTTATCATTATTTATCATTTTACCTATAGACAAAAGTTTTTTACTCTCCAAGTCGGCAATGCCAATGATTAATAAAGATACTTTTGTTTTTGCTGCAAAAAATAAAGAAAAAATTACTAAATATATTTTTTTCATTACTGTTTTCCTTTGTGTTTTAGTTTAGCTATTTTCATAGAATTTTTTGCCTGCTGCCGAGTCTTTTTAAATTGCGATCTTTTTTTTGTATGTTATCATTTTTAATTATGTTATTTCACTTAAAAAAATGTTAGTTGATAGACTTTTTATGATGTTTACTTTTATAAAGCAGTATGTTTGCCCCATCTATAAAGATAAAAAATTATTGCTACTTTCGCTTATAAGTTTTTTTGTCTCTGGTGCGTATACTATTTTAAAAGAGTTTAAATATCTTGTGTTTATGGCAACTGTGGGTAAGGAGTACATTCCTTTTGTAAAAATTGGAGCATTGTTAGTACTTGTTCCTGCACTTTTTATTTATTCACGATTTGTAGATACAAAAAGTAAGTATCAGCTTCTTTTTGGTTATACATCTGTTTACTTTGTTTTTGGTTGTATTTTTTTATTTTTTTTAGGTTCTCCAACTATTGGTATTGCAAATACAAGCTTAAGTGTTTCACGTTACTTTGGTTGGTTATTTTATTTTTTTGTAGAAGGATATAATCCTTTTGTTTTGAGTTTATTTTGGGCTTTTACTAACTCTATTTCAACGCCAAATGAAGCAAAAAATAATTATGGTATTTTTATTGCCCTTGCAAATTTAGGAGGTGCCGTAAGCTCTGGTCTTGCTTGTTTGCTGTTTTCTTTAAATAATAAGCTTTTTAAAATTACTGATATTTTTATGCACCAAATTGTTTTGGCAATTGCAATTGTTTTTTTAGGATTAATTCTTTTTTGTGTTATTACGTTGCTAAAAACTATTTCTAAAAGAAGGCTTATTGGATACGAAGATTTGTGCTCTACAAAAGATGAAGATTGTGAACAAATTGGAATGTTTGCAGGTTTAAAATTATTGTTGCAGTCAAAGTATGTTTTGGCAATTGCAGCAACAGTATTTTTTTATGAGATTATTGATACAATTTTTGGGTATTTACGAGTTATTGTAGCGCAAGAAAGTTCGTCATCAATTTCTGGCATGTCCAATTTTCTTTTTACATCTGTTTTTATTTTGCATTCTTTTGGTTTTTTAATTGCAATACTTGGAGCAAATTTTGTTATAAAGCGTTTTGGTGTCTCTCGTTGTTTATTAATTACACCAGTTTTAACAATGCTTTTACTTCTTATATTTTTTTTCAACTCATCTTCAATCATGGTTATTGTTACTTTTATTATATTCCGTAGCCTTAACTATATTTTTACTATTCCTGTGCGGCAAGCTCTTTATATTCCAACAAGCAAAACAATTCGCTTTAAGTCTAAATCGTGGATTGGTGTTTTTGGCAGCAAATTCGGCAAAGTGGGCGGCTCAACCTATACAATTTTTGTAGAACTGTTTAAGTCAGCGGCACATGTTCCACTATATGTTGGATGTTGTTTGACCGTTGCTTGCAGCTGGCTATTTGTTTCTAGATTTCTTGGTCTTCGTTTTGATACAGTAGTTAAGAAAAAAGAACTTATTTGTCGGTAATCTTTTTATGAAAAAAAGAAAAAAGAATGGGTATGAAAAAAAATCGGTATCTTTTTTAGGTAAAAATAAAAGTTCTCAATCTAAAATTTATAGATTTATTATCAAAAAAATAATAGTAGATCTTTTGATGATTTTTAAGCTCCTCGTTTATATTGTATTTTTGTTACTTGCGTATATTCATCCACTTTTTATAGTCCTTATACTTATTTATATTGTTATGTTTTATGATACTGTAGCAAAAGATGCAAAAAGTTTTTGTAAGATTATTTGGCAAAGTAAATATGCAAGAAGAAAAGAATTTCAATGTGAGGTTCAAAGTTTTATAGAAAAGATAAAAAATGAGCATAATAAGGTTTAAAGCTTCTATTTTTACAAGCCTTTCAATTTTTGTTAGAATGATTGTTCCGTTGTGGGTCTTTCAAAAGAAAAGTATTATTAAAAGTTTTAACATAAAGGATTATTTGTAATGTTAAAAAAGATAGCACAGGCACTGTGGGGTAAGTTTGAAAGTAGGGATGAACTGAAAAAGTTTACTCTTCTTGCAACAATTTTTGGTTTTATTATCGGTTCTTATTGGGCAATGCGTCCACTTAAAGATGGTATTTTTAGTGTGATCGTTGGTATTAACTATCAACCATGGGCAAAAATACTTTCTCTTTTTGTTATTGTTCCTTTAGTTATTCTTTACGGTAAATTAACAGATAAATATCCTCGTCAAAAAGTTTTTTATGCTTTAACAAGTCTTTATGGATTTGCTGCAATTGCATTTATGTTTGCATTCTTGTCTCCAACTATGGGGCTTGCAAATACAGTCGCTTCACCATCACGTCTTGTTGGTTGGGCTTGGTATGTGTATGTAGAAAGTTTTGGTTCATTAATTGTTGCTCTTTTCTGGGCATTTACAACTGATATTGCAAAACCAGATGAAGCAAAACGTGGTTTTCCTCTTATTGCTCTTTTAGGACAGTCTGGAAACATTGTTGGTCCTTTTGTTTTAAGAGCGAGCCGCTTTGGTTTTGCAACAAGTGCTCCAATTGTTGGAATAATTGGTTTACTTATGTTTGTAATTGGTTTTTTAATGTGGGTTTTTGTTCAAGTAACTCCAAAAGATCAGCTTAAAGGTTATGAAGGTGAAACTACTAAAAAAGAAGAGTCTCATGAAGAACCTGGTTTCTTAGATGGTCTTAAGCTTCTTTTAAGTCATGGTTATTTAATGGCAATTACTTCAGTTATTATTATTTATGAAGTGATTATCACTATTTTAGATTTCTTCTTCAAATCAACTGCAAAAGCTGCGTTCCCTACAGAAGTTGCTTACTCTGAATATTTGTCTCAATACGCTGTATACACAGGTATTGTTGCAACAACATGTGTATTCTTGGGTATCAATAGTATCCAAAGAAAAATGGGTATGACTGCTTCATTATTATTATTGCCATCACTTGTAGCTGCGGCAGTTCTTACTTTATGGTTCAATCCTGTGCTTTCATTTGCTTTCTGGATTATGGTGTTCTCTAAAGCTATTAACTATGCGCTTAATCAGCCAACATTAAAACAGCTTTACATTCCAACATCTAAAGAAACAAAATACAAATCTCAAGCATGGATCGAAATGTTTGGATCTCGTGGTTCAAAAGCTATTGGTTCAGGTGTAAATACTCTTAAAGGAACACTTGCTGGTATCTATGGAACAGCGTCTGGTGCAGCTATTTTCTTAATGGTAAGCTCGGTTGTTTCTCTTGGATTTATTGGTGTTTGGTTCTTAATCGCTATGTATATTGCAAGAACTTACAATAAAGCAATTAAAGAAAATAAACTTGTTTGTTAATAAACAGTTTTTATAAAAAATGAAAAAAGTCTCTTAGATACTATGTTTTTTGCATAATCTAAGAGACTTTTTTTTTTCTCCATGTATAATGAAAGTGTGTAGCATAAAAGGTAAGTAGTTTCCAAATAGGGGTTTTGAAAATGGAATCTTTTTCAGATAGTACAGTTGGTAAGATTTCTGATAAGGCAGCGGCGCGGTTAAAGTTCTTTTTTTTGGCAGGAACATTTTTTCTTATTATTGGTGCATATACCATTATTAGGGATCTAAAAAACTCTATTTTTATGGCAACAGTGGGAAAAGAGTACATCCCATGGGCTCGAATGATTTCTGTTGTAGCTTTGGTTCCATTTATTCTTTTATATTCAAAATTAGTCGACAAAGTTCGTCGATATTATCTTCTTATTTTTTATAGTATGGCTTATGCTATTTTTGGTTTACTATTTGCCTACTTTTTAGGTGATCCACAAATTGGGATTGCAAATACAGATCAAAGTGTTTATAGATTTTTTGGGTGGCTTTTTTACTTTTTTGTAGAAGGTTTTTCACCATTTGTTTTAAGTGTTTATTGGGCTTTTGCTAATTCTATTTCTTCACCAGAAGAAGCAAAAAGTAATTATGGGTTTATGGTAACAGGTTCTAAGCTTGGTGGCATGGTAACTGCAGGATTTTCTTGGGCATTATTTAGTATGAAAGAAATTCCTTTTTACGGTTCTATGACAAGTATTTCAAAACATCAATTAATTTTGGTTATTTGTTCTTTTTTGTTATGCATGATTCCTCTTTTAATAATGTACTGTATGAAAATTATTCCAGGGCATTATTTGCATGGTTATGAAGCAGCTTATAAGGTAGAAAAAAAACGTGGAAAACAAAAAACTGGTATTCTATCAGGTCTAAAAATGTTTATACAGTATCCATATGTTTTGGGTATTTTTAGCATGGTGTTTTTGTATGAAGTTGTAGCAACTGTTCTTGGTTATTTAAGACTTTCTGTTGCACAATCAAATAGTTCTTCTGTAAATGATGTAAGTGCCTTTCTTTTTAAGTGGGTATTTATTATGCATTTTGTCGGGTTTTTAATATCATTTTTTGGAACAAGTGTCCTTCTTAAAAAAATTGGAACACGTTTGTGTTTATTGTTAATTCCTGTGGCAACTGGTTTAGTACTTCTTTGCTTTATGCTGTTTTCTTCAACATGGATTATTATGGCGGCATTTACTTTAATGAAATCTATTAACTATGCATTTAGTTGGCCGGTACGAGAATGTTTGTATATTCCAACAGTTAAAGAGATTAAGTTTAAATCAAAGTCGTGGATAGATGCTTTTGGTAGTAAATTTGCAAGAACAACAGGTTCTACTATTAATATTTATATGGCAACACTTCCAACTGCTTTATTTGTTCCATTTACTTCTTTCTTTTTTGCAATTGTTGTAGGTATTTGGTTTGTTGCAGCATTTTTACTTGGCAGACGTTTTGAAAGAGCAATTGATAATAAAGAAGTTATCGGCTCTGCAGTTGTCGAGGAGTAATACTTTTTATAATTAAAGATATTTTATTATTGAGATATTTTGTATTTATAAATTTTGATTATGAGTTATTAGCATAGAGTCTTTGCGAGCGAAGCGTGGCAATCCAGTTTATTTTGTTTTTATCATTTTAAATAAAAAGCAGTATGAAAATAATAGCTACATATATTATGGCAAATAAACAAAATGGAACTTTATATGTTGGTGTTACTTCTGATTTATCAAAGCGTGTTTATGAGCATAAAAATTCTTTAGTACCAGGTTTTACAAAAAAATATAAATGTCACAACTTAGTTTTTTATGAAGTTTATGATTCAATTGTTGATGCTATTGTAAGAGAAAAGCAGATTAAATCTGGTTCGAGAAATAAAAAATTAAAGTTAATAGAAAGTGTTAATACATCTTGGGATGATTTATATTCTACAATTATTTGAATTATTTAATGAACTGGATTGCCACGCTTCGCTCGCAAAGACAATAATTGATTATTTTTTTTGCTTGTTTGAATATTATGAGTTTGTTTGAGCAAATAGAGAAAATTCTATATAAAATAACGCAAAAGTAAAAAGTTTCAGTATCTATAAAAAAACTTACATTATAAAGTCTTTGCGAGCAAAGCGAAGCAATCCAGTTTATTCTATTAAATTTCATTATAAATTGCCTTTTTTAAAGGTTTTGTTAAAATTTAGTTATAAGATATATTTTATTAATTCTTGTTTTTTTTAAGTAGGGTGGCACTTTTTATAGGGCCTAAAAAACAATAGTCGTAACCCTTGAAAGGTTTTTATTATGGCAAAGACAGATTTTAGAGATTTAGTAAAAGTTGGTGCTCATTTTGGACACGTAAAATCTCGTTTAAATCCAAAAATGTCTCCGTATATTTGGGGTGTTAAAAATAACGTTAATCTTTTTAATGTTGCAACAACTGCACAGTTAATTGATAAAGCTGCTAAGTTTCTTGAAGGTATAGCTGCAAATGGTAAAACTATTTTGTGGGTTGGTACAAAAAAATCTGCTCAAGAGGCGATCAAAAAAGCTGCAAAAGAACTTAACATGCCTTCAGTAAGTCATAGATGGATTGGTGGTACATTAAGTAACTTTTCTCAAGTTAAAAAATCTGTAACAAAATTACTTCACTTTAAAGATGTTCTTGCTCGCTCTGATAAATTCCCTCACTATACAAAAAAAGAGTTGAATGTTTTTTCTAAAGTTGTTGATCGTTTAGAAAAAAACGTTGGTGGTATCAAAGATTTAAAGTGGCCACTTGGAGCTGTTGTTTTTGTTGATGTTGTAAAAGAACGTTCAGCACTACAAGAAGCTGCAACAATGAATATTCCAACAGTTGCTATTGTTGATTCAAATGCAAATCCAGCACTTGTAGACAATATTATTCCTGCAAATGATGATTCTGCTAAAGTTATTAACTTTATTATCGATAAACTTGTAGCTGCAGTTTCTAAAGGAAAAGAAAAGGCAAAAGAGCTTGCTCAAAAAGCAAAAGAAGAAGCAGAAGCTAAAAAAGTTAAGCTTGTTGCTGAAGGTAAAAAAGCAAAACCTGCTGTAAAGACGGCTG
The DNA here is from genome assembly GCA_964647685.1 of uncultured Pseudomonadota bacterium. Classification (GTDB taxonomy): domain Bacteria; phylum Babelota; class Babeliae; order Babelales; family Vermiphilaceae; genus CAZYJE01. The sequence continues at coordinate 33,166 of CAZYJE010000018.1, forward strand.
CAAAATCTGAAGCTAAAACTGCTGAGAAAAAACCAGCTGCAAAAAAAACAGTAAAAGCTGCTCCTAAAAAAGTTGCAGAAAAAAAAGAAGCTGCGCCTAAAGTAAAAGCTGCTCCTAAAAAAACAGAAGCTAAAAAAGTAGAAAAAGAATCAGTAAAAAAAACTGAAACTAAAAAATAAATTTTAAAATACAAAGGTTCTTGTAAAGTTAACTATTTTACAAGAACCTTTATCTTATTAAAGATTTCTATAAAATATTTTCTAGATATGGAGAGGTGTCTGAGTGGTCGAAAGAGCACGATTGGAAATCGTGTATACTGTAAAAGGTATCGAGGGTTCGAATCCCTTCCTCTCCTCCATCCGCCGTCGCTCGAAGAGCTATGGCGTGATGTCACGTCGAAGTGAAAAGAATTGAAACGTAGACGGACTTATAAAGCTGGGATTAGTATTAAGTTTGGTATTTAGATCCGCCGTCGTTCGAAGAGCTATGGCGTGATGTCACGTTGAAGTGTAATGAAATAGAACGTAGACGAGCAGTCTTTTTAATTTTAAAAGTTATTTATGTATTATGTTTATTCAATACAAAGCGAAGTTGATCTAGAAAAGTATTATGTTGGACTCACAAAAGATTTAAAAAATAGATTAGAAGATCATAATAGTGGAAAATCTATTCATACTAATAAATTTAGACCTTGGAAATTGGTAGTTTATATAGCATTTGTTGATGAAAATAAAGCAAGAAATTTTGAGAGTTATCTTAAAACCTCTTTAGGTAGAGCTTTTGCAAAAAAGAGATTTTAGATTATAAAAATGATTTATTAGTAATAAGCTTATCACGGAGTAGCTTAGAAAGCGGAGACGGAATGAAAACACAAGAACGGCCAGAGTTGTCAAAAAAACTAACAGTTGATGAATTTAAAAAATTTTACTGGGAAAAAAAAGAACTTATTGCTTTTTGTCGTGATCATAAAATACCAACTCAAGGTGGAAAAATAGATTTAGAAAATCGAATTATATACTATTTAGAAACTGGTAAAATAAAAACAATTAAAAAGATTGTCCGATTAGGGGATTGGGATAGTAGTAAAAATATTATCAAACAAACACCAGTTATTAATTTTAAATGTGATGCTCTTACTAGAAAATTTTTTACTTCTGAAAGAGGTGATAAATTTAAATTTAATCAATATTTAAGAGAGTTTGCCAAGCAGCCTAATGATGGCACCATAACGTATGGTGATTTAGTTGATGGTTGGAAGGTTAGTCAAATAAAAAAGAAAAAAATTATAGATAAGCAATTTCAATATAATCAGTTTCAAAGAGATTTTTATGCTCATGACAAAAACGAAACAAGGTCAGAATGCCTTAAAGCTTGGAGACTTGTACGGTCAGTTGAGGGTGAAGCTACTTATAAACATTATTTAACACTAAAAAATGATAGCAAATAAAACAGGATCATAAATCAATATGATCCTGTTTTATTATTTATAATAAGTGACTATTGTTTATAATTAAGCTTTGTAAAGTTGTAAGCCACTCTTTTTGCTTAGGGCTTGTTTTTTCATGATGTAATATCTCTTCAAAAACTTCTTTTTTACATTTACTATTGTTGCCACAAATTTCATCAAGTACTTCATTAAAAAGTTTAAAAACTACTTCATCAGTTTCAATGCCAATTTTATCCAGAGTCGATGAAATACGATCTTGATAGTAAGCGTCAAACGCTTTGTCTATCCACGATACTATTTCTGGAGTTAGGCCAACATCTTTAAGACCTTTGCCTTTAGCAAAGCCTTGTTCAAATTTTTTGGTACGAAGATGAGCATATTTTTTACCATATAAACTATTGATAAGATTTATCCACTTTTTGCCCAAAGTAATTCCAATGTGGGAGTGTGGATCTTGTTTTAAGTTCTGTGTAATTTCTTTTACTAAAAATGACCAATTTTTTTCAAATTCAGCTTTTTGTTTTGGTGTTGTATTTTTTTTCCATTCAGTTTCAAAAGTGCTATATTCTGCAAGTTCTTTTGGTGTAAAAATTTCTTTAACCCAATCATGTTCGAGTTTTTGGTTCATAGTGTATCCTTTAATTAATGTAACAACTGTTTCCCATTTAATAGATTTATTGTTTTTTAATGTTGTAATAACGTTTTCGAGTGTCTGACTTGCTTCAAGAAAGTTTTTGGCTTTTTCTTTTAGTATTTTTGATTGAACCATAAAATGTTTTATAACTTCAGTATTGTTTTGTAGAAGTTCTTTAATTTGAGATAATGTAAACCCAAAAAATTTTAAAGCTATAATATGTTCAAGGCGCAATAAATCTTTTTCTGAGTAAAGTCTGTAATTGTTTGATTCTCGTAAACTAGGTTTTAGCAACCCGATTTTATCGTAATAATGTAATGTTTGAGTTGATATTCCTGTTAGTCTACTTAAATCTTTTACGTACCATTTAGCCATTGTTTTTCCTTTCTAATATTGATGATAGGGTATATAGTAACTAGAGGGTCAAGCGGTTTTTAATAAGAATTGGATTTTATTTAGGAAGATAGAATGAAAAAAGGAATTTATAAACATTATAAAGGTAACTATTACACAATTCTTGATATTGCAAAACATACAGAAACCCTAGAAGATTTGGTTGTTTATAAAGCACTTTATAGTGACGATAGAGTTTGGGTAAGGCCACTTACAATGTTTATGGAAGATGTAGATTTTAATCAAATAAAACAAAAGCGATTTGAATTTATTCAACAAGATAATTTTAAAGAAGTTCTATGTGGAAAAAGAAAAGAACTCATTGAAAAATTAAAAAGATATCAACACAAGTTTCCTACAGAAAAACAGGTAGTAGAACAATTTATAGAATTTATTGAAAAAAATGAAAACTGTTTTGAAAGAACAAATCTTGTAGGACATATTACAGGTTCTGCGTGGGTTGTTGATGAAAATGGTAAAATACTTTTGATGCATCATAAAAAATTAAATAGGTGGTTCCAACCTGGCGGGCACTCTGATGGAGATTTTAATACATTAAGAGTTGCTCAAAAAGAGGTGCAAGAAGAAACAGGTTTAAAAAAAATAGTTGCAGTAAGTGAAGAAGTTTACGACATTGATCGCCATATAATTCCTGCCCGTTGCAAGGAGCCAGAACATTACCACTATGATGTTCGTTTTTTAATTAAAGCAGTAAATCCAGAAGAAATGGAAAAAAATGATGAATCTAATAATGTAAAGTGGTTTGATGATAAAGAGTTTAATGATCTTAATTTAGATCAGTCAATTACCCGTATGAATATGAAATATAAAGGGTTTTATAAATGAAACATCGTAAGATATATATTCCAAAATTTACTTTAATTGGTTTAACGGTAAGAACCAATAATAAAAATGAAATGAATCCTGAGGTTGCAAAAATAGGCTCACTTGCAAATTATTATTGGAGTAATAACGTTGCAAAAAAAATTAAGCATCGTTTGAATCCGGGTGTTACGTATTCTGTATATACAGATTTTGAAAGTGATGAACATGGTGAGTATACCTATTTTATAGGTGAGGCTGTTGATTCAATAGATGGTCAAGATTTGTCACAATTTAAAGTGCTCACTGTTTCACAAAGTAATTATCAAAAATTTACTACTGATTCAGGTAAAATGCCTGATATTGTTATTAATGCATGGCATAAAATATGGTCAATGAAAAAAGATGATTTTAATGGAGAACGAACTTATATTACTGATTTTGAAATATATGATCAGAGAGCTTCGGATCCAAATAATGCAGTTGTAGATATTTACATTGGCATTAAATAATTTTTCAGATTTTCAAAGTAAAGTTATTTTATATTAATATCTCTAATGTTTATTTTTGTATTACTTGAGCATTAACGACTTTACCCTTTATCTCTGATGTATCAAAAAGATGTATTTCACCATTTTCTTCAAACTTTATGTCACCCATTACAATGGTATTATCTTTTAATTCTAAAATGTTTTTTTCTACTTTTTCAGAGCCAAAGTTAAAAAGCGTCCAATTGTTAAATCTAAAGCCGCAAAAAGACCAAGAACTTGTTGATTTTTGAATAAAAATATCACCTTTAATTTTAGAATTTATAAATGTAGCTTTTGTTGTTTTAACTTCTACATTGTTTAATTTTCCATTTGTTATATGTGTTTTACCATTAACTTTTAATGTATCTTCAACTTTAATATTTTCTGCTTTAAATGATCCGTTGTGTTTAATATTTTTTGCTTCAAGCTTATTAACACAAAGTGAGCCATTTGATTGTAGATTTTTACATGTTAAGTCTTTACCTTTAATGGTGCCATTACTTTTTAGTGTTTCTTTAATAGTAAGATCATTAAATTTGAGTAATCCATTATGCTTTAAGGAGTTGTAGCGAACGTTATTTAAGTATGAGCTTCCATTTATAGATGATTTTCTTGTCATGGTTAAAAAGTTTATATTTAGTAGGATAAACAATAAAGATGATAGCTTCTTTATTTCCATTTGTTTCCTTTACATAGAGATTGGTATTAATTTTAAATTAATAATTTACTATTATTATATCATAAAAAGATTATAAGTTTTCAGCTATAGCTTATAATTCAAATTGAAATTTTTTAAAAATTTTGCACCTGTAAAATACTATCTGAATAATTAATGTTAAAGGGTGTTTTTAATAAAGATTTGATTGCTTATTTTAGATAAATCTATACAATAAAATATAGGGAGTATATAAGAATCCATTGTCAAATTTGTCAGGTCCGAAGGAAGCAGCAAGGGCAATGTTCTTTTCTGTATATACTTCCCTTTTTTAGTATTTTATAGGCCTCTTTACGTAGGTTACTTTCTAAAAATGAACCAGATGCATCTCAATCTTGCCAGAAAATGGCGTTCTAAAAATTTTGATCAAATTATTGGTCAAGATCTTTCTCTTCGAATGTTAAAAAATAGCCTTTATTTAGGGCAGTTTTTTCCTGTTTATTTATTTTCAGGCCAACGTGGATGTGGTAAAACAAGTACTGCAAGGGTGTTTTCAGCTGCAATTAACTGTCAAAATCTAGCAGATTTTAAAAAAGATCCTAAAAATAATGTTGTTCCTTGCCTTGAGTGTACTTCTTGTAAGGCTATGACGGCAGGCAAGCACCCAGATTTTATCGAAATTGATGCAGCGTCGCATACGGGTGTTGATAATGTCAGAAGTATTATTGATGCAGCGTCATTGCTTCCAAGCATGGGAAAGAAGAAAATTTATCTCATTGATGAAGCGCATATGCTCAGCAAAGCTGCTTTTAATGCTTTTTTAAAAATTTTAGAAGAGCCACCATCATCTGTTTTGTTTATTTTGGCAACAACTGATCCTCAAAAAATTATAACAACAGTTAAGTCTCGTTGTTTTCAGATACTTTTTAAACCCGTTCAGCAAGAAGCGTTGATGGGTCATTTGCAAGCTATTTGTAAAAAAGAGGGTATTTCTTATCAAGACTCAGGCCTTGAGCTCATTATTCAAGAGACACAAGGGTCTGTTCGTGATGCACTTAATCTTATTGAGCAAGTTAGATTTGCCCATAGCAGTTTAACAAAAAAAACAGTTTCAAATGTTCTTGGCTATATTGATGATGCTCAGATGTTGCAGCTTTTTTCTTTATTTTTACAAGGGCAGCCAAAAAAATTATTAGCATTTTTGCAAAAAATTAAGTTTGAAACAGTTTCGGCTGAATTTATTTGGAAAAAATGTTTAGAGCTTCTTCGTGTTTCTATTTGGTTAAAATATGGAGTAAAGCCTGATTGGTCTGTTGATTATAGCAAACAGTTATTGCCACTTATTAAAAACTATTCTGTTAAGCAGTTAAATTCTATGATTGAGTTTTTATATAAAAATGAAGCAATTTTTTTAAAAACAACTGCCAAACATTCACTCCTTGAAATGTTATTATTGCAACTATGCAAAACATCGGTTGATGATTCAAGCTCTTCTGGCAGTTCAGGTTCTTCGGCAGCAGTAGCAGCGCCTGTAGAACTAGAAGGGGATGACGAGGAATTTGAAGACGAAGATGATGAAGAGTATGAAGACGAAGCTCAAGGTAAGTGGAAAAATTTTCTAAATGAGCTTGATACTCTTAATAACAACTTGTTAAGTTCTATTTTCAAAAATGGAAAATTTATCTCATTTGACTCAGGCATAAATCAACTAAAGGTAAGCTTTAGTAAAAAGTTTTCTTTTTTTAAAGATTCAATAGAAGATCATAAAAATGAGTGGTTGCCGCTTTTGCACAAAAATTTCTCTCAAAATGTTCAGTTTTTATCTGATTTTGATTTGCAGCAAGATACTCCTAGTAGGGTTATAACTGCAAATAAATCAATTCTTGTAACCACTGTAGCAATCGATAGTGCTCCTAAAAAAGAGACTCCTTCTTTAAAGCAAAATGTTTATAAGCCGGCACCTGCAAGAAGTAACTCATTTTCATATGCAAGAAAAAATAATAGATCAGAACAATCGTTTGGAAAAAAAATTGACGTTTCAGATGCAACGATATGGAAAAAATCTGCACTTTTAACACAGCGAGGCGCTGCAAGCGGCTGTTGAGAGCCGCGACGATGACCAGCGGGCACGCGACGGTGCCCGGCACCCCGCGGAGACGCTGATGTTTTTCCAGGTCGAACCCGGTATGACTGTCGCCGAGGGCCCATGGTGCCCGAGGCGGTGATCGCCATGCTGGCCTGTGCCAGGCTGGGG
>CAZYJE010000019.1:0-76860 GCA_964647685.1 uncultured Pseudomonadota bacterium
GTGAAATCATTCAGGAAAAAACCTATGATTTCAGCAAACCTTTTGCCCGCATGAGCGTGTTTGATTCGATACTTCAATTCAACCCTGACATTAAAGCGAAAGCGCTGGCGGATGAAGCCGGCGCCAGAACCATTGCAGAGCATTTGGATATTCCCTTAAAAGAAAGCTGGGGTTTGGGCAAAGTCCAAATTGAAATTTTTGAAAAAACCGTCGAACACCGACTGGATGAACCCACTTTTATCACCGAATATCCGACGGAGGTTTCACCGCTGGCGCGGCGCAGTGACCAGAATCCCTCGGTTACGGATCGCTTTGAGTTTTTTGTCGGTGGCCGTGAAATAGCCAATGGTTTTTCGGAATTAAACGATGCTGAAGACCAAGCCGAACGCTTTCAGCAACAGGTAGTGGAAAAAGAAGCGGGGGATAGTGAGGCTATGCACTATGATGCCGATTACGTCCGAGCCCTGGAATACGGTTTGCCACCAACAGCAGGGCAGGGCATTGGTATTGCCTTGAACAAAATGACTGGCAGGGCTGGCAGTTAATGACAAAAACATTAGGAGATTCTTTGCAACTTGTAGGTGATGATATTTTTGTGACCAATCCAGAAAAAATATACAAAGGTATAAAAGAAAAAGCTGCAAACGCAGTGCTGATTAAACCAAATCAAATTGGCACAATAACAGAAACGCTACAAGCAATTATTTTAGCACAAGAAAATGGCTTTAATACTGTTATTTCTCACAGATCTGGCGAGACCAATGACTCTCTTATTGCAGACCTTGCAGTTGGTACAAACGCAGGGCAAATAAAAGCCGGCGGGCTAAGCAGAGGTGAGCGTATGGCAAAGTATAACCAGCTACTTCGCATAGAAAATGATTTAACAAACTCATTACTGTAATTTATTTTTAAATTAACTTTAAAATACTTAATTTACTTACTACACTGTCCTTTATTATTGTCATTAAGAAATTTTTACAAACAAAAAGCTTTATATGAAAAAGATTAATTATTACATTTTATTTTCAATTGTAATAACTTTATCTTTGCCTGTTTCTTGTATGAAAAAATTAGTAACAACAGAAGATGAGTCATCTTTGTCAAAAGTTTTCAATACAAAAACGTTTGAACTATTTACTTCTAATTTTGAACAAAAACATTCTAAACCAAAAACAACTATTCCTACTGATATTATTTTAAATAAGATCATACCTTATTTATCCGAAGAAGATTATAAAGAAATACCGACAAACAAAAATCTTTCAACAGCCTTGGTTTATGAGAGAAATTTACAGGATAAATCACCAAATAATTTTAATACAGAACTAATGAACAAAGCATTATGCCCTTTAACATCAAATTTAAATGTAATAAATACTGCTTACTCGGGAAGTTCGTATAAATTCACTTCACAAGCTATTACATTATTAAAATATTTAAAAAGGCATCCATCCCCTAATTTAGAAAATTACTTAAAAAGAAAATTTACAACTCAAAATAATTTATTAGATAAGATGACGTATTTAATTTCTGATAAACAGTCAAAAAAATTGGCTATAAAAATCGAAAAAAAGCAAAGTCTAACGGAAGAAGAGCAAAAATCTCTAGCTCAAAAATTAGGTTGGGGTGACAATGATGGCAGTTGGAACCATAATTGTATAAGAAGTGGTATTAAAATGGGAAAATTTGCTTTATTATCCGTAGATAAACCTTGTATTAAAGATATGGATTCATATAGGAGTATTAAACTTGAAGTGGTCGATACCTCTACTAATAAAATACTATTTTCAACTCCAAAATTTACACCTAATATTTTAAACAATACCAATACTATATGTCCTATTTCAGATAATGAATTTATTTATTTATATGAAAAAAAATTATTGCTTATCTCTATTCTTGGAGAAAAAGTCACTAGTCAAACAATTATCAATAACTTTTATAAAAATAACTCTATAATAAGCAAGGATAAATCAGGAAATCTTGTTACTATTGCTTTATCACATGAACCAATTTCTAAACGCCCTAACGTTATTCAAAATATTATTCCCCTTCAATCTCTGCAAAACTTATGTTTGAAAGACTTAATACGTTGTAACTATTTATTTGATAAACCAAATATTGACCTATCTCTGCCTGAAAACAAACCATTTAAAGATATTCTTGATAATAATGAAATTATTAAACTTGCTTTTGAAAAAAAATTAGAAGAATATAATAAATATTCTTGTATTCAAATGTAAAAATTAAAGCCCCTGAATTTCAGGGGCTTTTTTTATAGTATATAATTTTGCAATATAGATTTTATTGTATTTGATAAAGAATCATAACTATTTTTTAGATTTTGATATTTTGCAGCATTTATATCTATTTTTTGATAATTATTTGCTTCATACTCTTTTTTGATTTGTATACAACAGATTTCATGATCTAATATTAAATTTTTTGCTAAACTAAAATCCCATATATATATTTGGCCACTGTAAAGGCCAGAAAAAACAACTGCGTCAGTTAAAAAATGAGAAAATGTTATCTCTTTATCATCTGTATAAAATGTTTTGTATAAAGATTTTAAATCTATATCCCATACCAAAATTTTATCCCAAGACTGTATAGCTAAAAGTGAATCTGAAAGTTTAAAGATAGATCCAAAGGTTTCATTTGCTTGGTATATTGTATCAACCAACTCATAAGTGCTTGCATTGTAGATATAAACAGTATCGATAGAAGAGATTGCAAATCTATTATTACTTAGTATTGTAAAACCATAAAGTTCTTTTTCTAAATCAGATTCATGAAGAACCTGTCTTGTTGTACCATCATAAATTTTAAAAATTCCATCATAAGACAAAGAAAGAATATTGTTATTTTCAAGAAGATAAACAAAAGATTCTGATTGATGATCATCGATAGTATCAATAACCTGATACGTATCTTTATCAACAAAAGCTATTTTACCCTCATCGGAGCCAAAAACCAATGTTCCATTTTGCTCCTTTGCTCCAGAAATAATGGTACCAATACTCAAATCATAAGATGCAATACTATTTCCATTTGCTATGTTCCATAATTTTATAAATCCATCTTCTGAGTAAGATAAAAAGGTAGTTACATTAATTAATAAAAAACCAGATATGATATCATTATGCGCATTTAATACAGTATACACTTGCTGTGTAAAATCGTCTGATAAAACCTTAATAGATTTATCTTGACTGACTGCAATAGTGCTGTTAGCTAAATTAATAAAATTAGTAATGCTTGCCGTAGAAACATCTATTTTTTTAACTAAAAAATTATCGAGATTATAAGAAGCTGTTAATCTATTTTTTAAACTTTCTACAATTTCAGGATTGTTTTGAGTAAAATTTTCATTATAAAGTTGACATATAAATATACAGTCTTGTGTAGATTGCAAAACATTATGTTCATTTTCTGCATAATAGTCGATCTGACTAATTAAGCTTTCTAAAGACTCTTTTAAAGAAGCAAAAGCAAATTGATTCAAAAATAAGATATAAAAGCAAAAAACAATATAAAATTGTTTTTTTATGTTCATCTCCAATCTCCTTATTTTTTTAATCAACTTACTAATGGGTTTTCCATAGCATTAAAAATGCTTTTTATTTTTTGCCCTCGATTTACTAAACTTTTATTGCTTGTTGCTTCTTTTTTAGACGAAACATTTTTTTCTTTTGCACTACTATTTTTTTTAGAAACAGGTGCTGATATGTCTATATGTTTATGTACTGGAGTAATTTTTTTACCTTCCAGTAATAGTTTTATTTTTTCAGCACGGTCATCTTGCTCTAAAACTTTATACTGACCTTTTTTTAAAGGCTCATCTTGCTGATTAACTTTTTTTGGTAAAGCATCAGATGATTTTTCTTTTTCTAGAGCTGCTAATTTAGTATTGTCTGCAAAATCTTCCAATAGATTTCCAGATCTTTCATTATCCTCTATAAATGTATCAATTTGAGTTTGAGCATCATCAAGACCTGAACGAAAAAACCACCTGGTAACAGGTTCTTGAAGACCATCAAATAACATACCTTCTTTTGCATAATCTTTTGCAACGCGAATATAACCTTTTGTATATTCATCGATACCTCTTCGCAACCTTGGTTGAATAATCGTTGGTCGAATAAAGACGGTTAAATTATTTTTTTCTAAAAGACCTGTACGTTTCTTAAAAAACCAACCAAGAATAGGAATGTTTGCAAGAATTGGAGTTTTATTGACACCTTGACTTGTGTCAACTTTAATAAGCCCACCTAAAGCTAAAATATTACCCGTTTTAACATAAGCATTTGTCTCAACTTCTCTGTCTATACGAGTAATCCCATCAGCTTTAAACTCATTAAACTTAACAGAAACAGTAAGATGAACGCTTCCACCTGCACTCAGTCGAGGTCTAATTTTTACCTCTAAATCAGCACTTTTATCTTCAAGTTGAGAAACAGCAACACCACCTTGTCCACTGGTAGCTTCAGCTGGGAGCCTACGAGTTTCACCTATTTTTACCAAAGATTCTTCATTGTTTGTTGCTATAATATGTGGGTGTGAAAGTATTTTTGCATTATCATAAGCCTTGAGAACTTGTAAAATACTCCAAACATCACCATTTTTATCACTTAAAGTAACAATTCCACCACCTGCTTGCGCTCCAATTGCTGCAAGAGAGTCAACTGTTCCACCAGATTTTGCTAAATCAACGTGTAAATTACTTGTAATATTATTATTTGTTTCTCCTACAACATTGCCTAAATGTGCTGCCTGAAATTGTGCAGCGCCACCTTCTGCAATATTTGGCAGTGGTATTGAAGCTGGTGCCCTGGTAATACTTCCAAGTAAACGCTCATCTGATATTGTAAGATCGGCAATTAAAACTTCAATAATAACTTGAGACTGCGGTCTATCAAGTTGCTCTATCAATTTTTTAATTCTAATCCAATCATCACCTTTAGCAGCAATAATTAATTGATTACTACCATGAACAACCTTAGCAGTTTTATCTTTTGAAGGTGCTGGAGTATCGGTTGCAATAATAACTCCTTCAAAAAACTTTTCTGGACCTGCTCCTGCAGATCCAGCTTTTGATTGAGCTTTTTTACCAGATGAACTTGCTACTATTTTTTTAAGAACTTGAGCAAATGGTTGTGCATCTAAATATTGTAGTTGATAAGTATGTAAAATTGAGTTACCCGACTCTAAACGAATATCAATATAATTACGAATAAATTCTTTTGTTCTTGCAATAGCTTGAGCATCTCCAACCAAAATTAAAGTGTTGGTACGACCATCTGCAATTATTTTTATATTTTTTGAAAAATAGTTCATTTCGCTTGATTTACGAAGGCCAAGTCGATATCTATTTTGATCTTTAGAAGAGATAGCTAAAATACTTTTATTAAAAAGATCAGCAATTGTTCCTGCTTTTGTATAATGCAACTTAAGAGTATCATATTGTTCTTTAAAACCAGCTTTATCTAATTCTAAAACTAATTTCATAGCCGCTTTAATTGTGCTAGATTTATCGACTAATAACATCCCATTGGAAATGGGTATAAATTGAAATGAAGTATTTTTTGGCAATATTGCTGTCAAAACACCAAAAATCTCACTCTGCCTCATTGTTTGCTTTGTTGGCACAGTAAGATTATTAAAATAATATAAATAACGAATTCTTTTGTCTGTTGCAGGTAAATCTTCTGGTTTTACCCCTACATATAAAGGTAAAGCTTCTCTTGCTATATGCTGATCATTTTTAATAATTTTATATGATTCTAAACCTTTAATATCTTTTTTTATTAAACTATAACCAACAGTATCAAGTATTGTATAAAGCAGCCTCCAAGCATTTTTAACAGTAATTTTATGATCTAAATGTAAAGTAATTTTATTTTTTATAGCTGTTACACCAGTAGGCAAAATAACATTAACATTTTTTTCTCGAGCTAAATTATTGATAACTTTTACAAGCTCAACACCATCATAAGAAAAGTTAATTTTTTTTTGTTTAAATGTATGTTTATTACCTTCTTTTTTAAAGTCTTTAACGTGTAATTTTTTATCTAAAATTTTCTCTATTGCTCTATCATTTTTAACTTCAGAATAAGAAAATCTGCAAAAGCCAAATAAAGAAATTAATAAAAAAAATATTTGTATCATAATATCAACCCCATATATTAAATTTTTTCTTTTTTAGGTTGAAGTGTTGCAATGGTAAGTCGTACTTCAATTGTTTTTGGTGATTTTTTTGAACGATTTATTTCTAATAATTTTGTATAAATACGCTTCTTTTTTTCAAGTTGATCAATAAGCTCACAAAGTTGCTGCATTGTCATCATATCAAATTGAGCACTCAACATAACTTCACGATACTCATTTTGTAAGTCAACCTGAGAAGTTGACTCTTCTTTTTTCTTATCCAAAAGACCTTGTTTTTTCAACAAATCGTTGAAATATCCGGCAATTTTAAACGAACCTTCTTTTTTCAAAAGATCGTTTACTTCTTTGCGTTGTTTTTTAACAACAGAATTTCTACTCAAAACTCTACGAACAGTTTCTTCTCTTTCTTCATTAATCATCTCTATATTTGAAAGCAGCTGATTTGTACTACTGTAATAATAAAAAACTAACAAAGAAACAAAAAGTAAAAAAGCTGAATAAAAGATACCAATATAGATATAAAAATTTTTTCTCTCTAAACGATCTAATTTTTCTCGCAATCTCTCTAAAATTTCCATATAATCTTCATTACCCCTTTCGCGCCAATGGTATTTTCATGGAAAATTCTGTTTTTTGTATCGATCCAGCATATTTAAATAGCTTTGACTTCCTCAATTTTTTTTCTAGTTTAATAACAGAATTATGATCTTTAACTTTTGCATCAAGAGTTACATTTTTATCTGTTATTCTAATCTTATTAATAACTAAACCTAAGCCTTTTTTATCAAGTTCATGCAAAGCTAAAAGGTATTTTAAAAAAGATGTACGTGATTGCAAAGAAAAAGCAAACCAAACAGACTCTTCTTTATTAATAGCACGCTGAGCTTCTTCTATAACTGTTTCAAACTCATCTTCGTCTTTAATAGAAAATTCTTGTTGTAACAGATCAACAACCTCTAGCTCCGATTCTTGTATTTCTGTTTTTAAAATACCGGTTTGATAAAACATATTTACAATTAAAATAGAAAAAGTAGAACCCATTAAAAAAACACCTAAAACAAATTGTTTCATTAATAATCGTAAATCCTTAGAAGAACTAACATATTCTGGAAGCAAATTACTTTCTTGTATAACTGAACAAGGGTAAGCAGCAGCAAAACTAACAGTTTCTAGATCTTGAGTAGTAAGTTTTTTAGCACGTTTAACTTCTTTTTTTTCAAACAATGATTCAAGTAAAAAAGTGCCACAAGCCGTAGACAATTCTTTTTCTAAGATTTGCGCAAAACCTGGAACACTTGTTGCAAGACCTGACAATAATACTTGAACTTTATCTTGACCAGAAAACTTATTTTTAAAAGATGAAACAGTAAACAAAACATCCTTCAATATTTTTTTTGAGACAGTATCTACAGTATTTTGATACATTTGCTCATTACTTTTATGCAAGCCTGAAGCTTTAAATTCAGACATAGCCTTATCATGATCAATAGACATAGCGCTAGAAAGAGCATCAATATACTGTTTTATACCTTTTGGAATAACACGCACATTTTGAATAATATTTTTAGATAAATAAGCGATACTTATTGTAGAAAATCCAACAGAAATAAATAAATTATCTTTCTGATTCATCTGATATAATGGAATTTCTTTATACAAGCCATATTGCGCAAACAAATCAATTGTGATCTTAGATAAACTAACACCTACTTCTTCAAAATAAGCAATATGTTCTGCTATAAAATTTTTTTTAACAACAGCAACAAGAATATTTGTATTACCAGAGTTATCTTTATCTGTAATAATAAAATCAAGACTTACCTCATCAACCTCAAATGGAATCATACTTTCCAACTCATGAGGCAAAACCATTTCGATCTTTTCTCGACTTTCAAACGGCAAACTTAATTTTTTAAAAAGAATACGTGCACTTGGCAAAGATGAATAAACAACATCATACCTTCCTGCACGTTTAATTATATTTTCTATTGCACCACTTATATCTTCTGGCTGAGCATTATAACCAAGCAGCTCCTCAAACGAATCTTCAACAGTAATAGTAGAGCCATGCAAATAGATTTTTGTTGCAGTAACAGAAAAAGAGTTAATACAAAAACTTAATATTCTTTTAGAAAAAAGATAATATGAACCAATTTTTTCTGGAAGTAATACATTTTTAATCATAACTTTATATCTTACTATTACTCATTATTATTTCTTAATAAACAAATCTTTTTTGTTTAGCATTCTCTTTATTAGCTTCACTATTGAAAAAACCAGTCAATAAACCTTTTCTTTTTTTGCGGCGTTTTTTATTTTTCTTAGTTTTAACCGTCTTTACTTTTTTTACAACGGGTTTATCTGCTTTTACAACTTTTATCTTTTTTTCTTTTAAAGCGTTTTGTGTTCCAAAAATAAAATCATCAGCAATTTTTTCTGTTTTTTTACGGTCATCCATAAACATCCATCTATCTACAGGATCACGTTTTACATTAACATTATCCATCTGACCCATTGTATTTTTATACTCAGCAATATGATGATTCGTAAAGGCATTTGCACCAGCTTTTGTTTCAGGTTCAATAATACGAGCAGAAAGTAAAATTAATAAATCTTCTTTACGTTGAGCTTTTCTTTTATTTTTAAACAACCAACCGAAAAGAGGAATTTTTCCTAACAATGGTGTTGTGCTTAAAGCATCTTCTATTTTATTTTTAATCAAACCTCCAAGAGCCAATACTTCTCTATCGGCAACAATTGTATTTGTATTAATAACTTTTTCTGTTCTTGTTGCTGATGCTGCGTCTTGTTTGTCCGAAAATTCTACTATAGAAACATCAAGTTTTAACTGAATCATTCCATCAGAGTTAATATGAGGTGTAACTTCAACTGTTAAGTTTGCTTTTTGCTCACTAAATGTATCTGTTGGAGAAGTACCTTGAATAGTTGCAGATTTTACATTTCTAATTTCACCAAGAAGAACTTTTGCTTTTGTTTTATTTGTTGCAACAAGAAATGGGTTAGAAACAACTTGCAAGTTACTAACAGTTTTAAGTGCATTGAAAATACCCCACACACCTAAAGAGTCATTTCCTAACGCTAAAACAGTATTTCCTGCCGTAGTACCAGTAACAAGATTCATCAAATCACCAAGAAGTCTTTGCGCTCCTTGAGTTATAGTTGTGTTAAGTTCAGTTATTGCTGGAGAACCTCCTAAACGAAGACCACTTGTTTGATAATTAATTTTATCACTAATAAAACCATCGGTACCAGGTATTTTTTTTCTTATTTGACTACCAAGTTCTCTTGTATCATTAATACTTACTGAAAGAATCAAAATTTCAACTGCAACTTGTGGTTGAGGAGCATCTAAACGAGCAATAATTTCTTTTGCTTTTAAATAGTCATCATATTCACCACGAATAATAATCCTGTTTCCAGATTTTTCTGGCGTGAAAGTCATAGATTTAATGTATTTATCGTTGCCGCGAACACCACCACTTTTTGCAGCCACTGTACTTTGACCAAACTTAACAACATTGTTCATGATTCCAGCAATAGTTTCTGCATCAGCATAATTTAATTGATAAATATGTAGCGGAGAGTATGGTGTTCCTGTATCAATATCAACATGCTGCATAACAAATTTTTCTATTTTTTTTATGTCTTCTTGCGTTCCAAGTAAAATTAAAGAATTTGTTCTAGGTTCAACAATGATACGAGCATGCTCTGGAAAGTATGACGCCTTTGAACCCTTTTTTGGCCCAAACAAACTTGATCGAGCTCTACTTGCTTGTGCTCCTGCAGGAGTTATTAAGCTTTCATAGAGTTTTTTGACATGTGCAGCATCAACACGTTTTAACTTAAAAACAGCCATTGATGGTGGCTGACTAACTTTATCTATTTCTGAAATAATTTTCATTAAACTTTTTATATTGTAAGAACTATCTGTTATTACAAAAGCTTTAATTTCTTGTAACAAAAGTATCTCAGCTCTCTTACTTTTAAAAGAATCTAAAATAGATTTTATAGTATCAAGTGGAGCATCTTTAACAAAATAAACATAACGAACAATGCGATCATTGGTTAATAATAAATCATGATCAACACCAATAAAGGTCGGCATTTGTGATTTTTTTGCAGCTGCAATAGGCATAATACGATAAATCATCGTTTCACCTTGAGCAATAGGAGAATCTTCTTGCTTAACAAGAGAAAGACCTGCCATATCTAAAAAAGAAACAAATAAATCCCAAGCCCTCTTTTTAGAAAGAGGTTTTTGGGTTTTAAAAGATATTTTATTACCAGAAACAGCTTTTGCTCCAGGGCCAATAGGATCTAAAATATCATCAGTTAAAAATGTCACATTAAATAAACTAGAAACATACGAAACAACGTTACTTAAATCAGCATTTTCAAAGTTAAAAGATATTTCTTCTTCATCCTCATGATCTTCTGAAACTTTAGAAGTCTCTTCTACTTTAGAATCTGCTTCTTGTTTTTCAAATAATGAATTGTCATCATTAAAACTATTTTCTTCTTCAAAAGAGTTTTCTTCAGGTTTAAATGCAGGCAGATCTAACCTGTCTTTTGTTTTATAATCTTGACTTGTTTCTATATGAATAGGAAGTAAATCATCCTGATTATTAGGCTTTTTATTTTTTTTTACAAAATCACCTTCTAAAGACTCTGTAGCTTGAAAAAGTTGTCCTCTAGAATTTAATGGCTTTTTTTTATAAAGCTTTAGTTTAGTTTTAGCATAAATATTATTTAATTGAATGATCGAAATAAATATAAAAAAAAATACGATACATTTTTTATATAATTTATCCATAGTTATTTTCCATTATTATCTGCATGAGTCTTTCTAGGTTTTCTACCATTACGCAACATATTACTACGCTCCTGCATTCTAATTTCTTTAACTGTTGGAGCAAAACTATGTTTTTTCTCTAACATTTTACGCTGCTCTTGCTCAATATACTTCATTGTTAAAGGCTGGCCAGGACTTGTTGACCTCTTAAATGTAACAAAATCTGTTAATTTATAGCGTAATGTATACGTTTGCTTATTTCTTTGCAATCTTACAACAATGATATCATCTAAAGACATATTTGTTATCTTTTTATAAATATCTAAACGGTTTTTTGTATTAGTTGCAGATAAATTATTAATAGTTAAAATAATATCACTACTTTTTAAACCTAAAAAAGTACCTAAATCATTTTCGTCCAAATGACCAATTCGACACCCAACACTCACTCCTTTTTGATATGCTGTTGTCAAACCTAAAACATCAATAAATTGTGACAAATTTTTTATTCTTTTTAAAAATTCTGAACTACTCAAACTATAATTATTTGGAGCTATTTTCTTAATAACACCTTCCCAATTATTAATTGCCAAATAAGTTGGATCTATTTCTGCATCTTCTTTGTTTAAGTAAAAAACCTCTTGCTGGCCATTTGATCGAATAAATACAGCTTTATTTTTAAAAATTCTAATGAGTCGAGAACCTTGAACCTTATTACCAATTTTATAAACAGCTTCTCTTTTTGTGTTATTGTCAGAAATTATAATCTTACTTTTAGTATCGTCGCTAACAGCCATAATACCTTTTAAAGTAATTGCCAAAGGTTCTAAAAATTTAGGAGCTACTTTTTTAGGAACTTTTAGAGGCACTACTTTTGGAGGCTCTGGAAGAGGCATAATATATTTTTTTTCTTTTACAAGCTCAACTATTTTTTTTTCATACGTATCAAAAAGGTCATTTTCATATATTTTTTTTATATTAATTTCTGATTTTTGCTGCATAGAAACAGAAGGCACAGTAAATTCTATATCCTCTCTTTCTGGTAGCTCTTGCCATGAAAAAAAGATAAATAATACAGCCAAACAAAAAACTGCTAAAAAATTGCTATTTAAAATCCACAATGGATGACGCATTATATTTTCCTCTTATAGTACACTTGACCACAATACTGCCACAAAAAGACTATTGTCAAGAAAACAAATTGCTTTACTAAAGGACACAACGTAAGAAATAGAACTCTTTTTAATAATAAATATTTACGGCGAAGAAACAAGTTGTAATATTTTACTAATTATATTGTCTGTAGAAACATTTTCTGCCTCAGCTTCATATGAAAGAAGAATTCTATGACGCAAAACAGAATAAACAACTTTTTTTACATCATCAGGTGTTACAAAATGTCTTTTTTGCAAAAATGCATGCGCTTTTGAAGCTTTATATAGCGCTCTGGTTGCTCGCGGTGAAGCACCATGTTGAATAAATTTTTTAATATCATGTCCATTATATTTTTCTGGACTTCGCGTTGCAAAAATTATATTAACAACATAATCAACTACTTTTGGATCAATATAAACATCATCAACTAAAGCTTGAGCTTTGAATATTTCTTCTTTTGTTAAAACAGAAAAAACCTCTAAAGGATTATTTTTTTTATGTAAAATTTCTTTTTCTTGATCAAACGTAGGATAATCAACAAGCAGCTTCAACATAAACCTATCAACTTGAGCTTCTGGCAGTTTATAAGTTCCTTCTTGCTCAATTGGATTTTGTGTTGCAAAAACAATGAAGGGTTTTTCTAATTTATATGTTTTTGAACCAATTGTTACTTGATGTTCTTCCATTGCTTCAAGCAGTGCCGCCTGAACCTTTGCTGGTGCACGATTAATTTCGTCAGCTAAAATTAGATTAGAAAAAATAGGACCAAATTTTATTTCAAAGTCTTGATTTTTAGGATTATAAATTAAAGTTCCTACAACATCTGAAGGTAATAAATCCGGTGTAAATTGTATACGATTAAACTGCAAACCTAAAGCTTGAGTTAAAGTTTTTATCATTGTTGTTTTTGCAACGCCAGGAGCTCCTTCAAGAAGAACATGCCCACCGGATAAAATTGCTATTAAAATAGAAGTAATAATATTTTCTTGTCCAACAATAACCTTGCCAACTTCTGCATGAAGACCATAAAAACGATTACTCTCTTCTTTTATCTTTTCTACAATAGAATTTGAAACTTGATTTACTTGCATAAAATACCCTTGATTTCAAGGAGTTATAACAACTAGACAACGTAAAAAGATTTTACCAGGCTTCCTAAAAACTTACAATTGTTTACAATTAAAAAATAAGATTTAAAATTTCAAGGAACAAAAATGATATTATCAGGGAAAGAAATAAAAAAAAGGTTGAATAAAGATATTATTATCGAACCTTATAACGATAAATATCTAAACCCTAATAGTTACAATTTACGTCTTCACAACGAATTACTTGTATATACAGACGATGTTCTTGATATGAAAAAATCTAATAACGTAGAAAAAATAATAATCCCAGAAGAAGGATTAACTTTAGAGCCAGGAAAACTATATCTTGGAAGAACTTTAGAATATACAAAAACTACAAAATGTGTTCCTATGCTTGAAGGGCGCTCTTCTATTGGAAGACTTGGCCTTTTTATTCATGTTACTGCTGGCTTTGGCGACATTGGCTTTAGTGGGTTTTGGACACTTGAAATTATGTGTGTACAACCAATTACTATTTACCCACATGTAGAAATTTGCCAAATATTTTACCACTCAATAGAAGGCAACTATACCCACTACTCAAGTGGCAAATATCAAAACAATAAAGGCATTCAACCTAGTATGCTGTACAAAGATTTTGAAAAAGAACTATAAAAAATTAATGCTTATTTTTTGCATGGGGGATTTCATGCTGGATTGGTCCTTCACCTAAGCCACGGATAAATTGATAAATATAAGGATCTTCACATTCCCAGATTGTTTTAGCATCAACAACTGTTTTAATTTTACCTAAATGCAAAAGTGCTATTCGGTCTGCAAATTTAAAAAGCTCAACATCGTGCGTAATAACGACAGAGGTCAAATTAAAACGTTTTTGCATATCATTCATTAAAGTATGAATTACATTTGCTGTAATTGGATCTAAACCTGTTGTCGGCTCATCGTATAAAATCACTTTTGGATTGGTTATCAAAGTTCTTGCAAGTCCAACACGCTTTCTCATTCCACCAGAAAGCTCTGAAGGATATTTATACAACGTATCATGACTCAAATGAACCATAGAAAGTTTTTCTTTAACTATTTCAAGAACTTTTTCTTTTGGTTCACCATTTTCCAAAAGAGTAATTCCAATATTTTCAAAAACATTTAAAGAATCAAGCAGCGCTGCAAACTGAAAAACATAACCAACCTTTTTAAACTGCTCATCAAGCTCTGCACCAGAAATATTAGACATATTGACACCATCAATAGAAACATGGCCCGAAGTAGGTTTTATAAGACCAACTACTTGTTTTAGAAGAACAGATTTTCCTTCTCCTGATCTTCCTATAATCAATGTCATTTTTCCAGTTGGAATAGAAAGTGAAACACCTTTTGTTACTTCTTTTGTGCCAAATTGCTTTTTTAAATCAACAATCTCAATCATATTTATAAATTTTCTAATAATTTGGTGATAAAATAATTAGCAACTAAAATTAAAATTGATGCAAGCACAACACTTTCTGTTGTAGCAATACCAACACCACGGGCACCTCCTGATGTTTTATATCCTTTATAAGTTCCAACCCATGTTAAAATCAAACCAAATATTCCAGCCTTAATTAAACCACCACGAATATCTGCAACTTCAACATATGTTTCAATCCCAGAAACATAATCTTCTGGACTCAACATCAAAACATAAACACTAATAATATAACCACCAATGATTCCAAAAATCATAGTAAATAAAACTAAAAAAGGAAGTATTATGGTACCTCCTAAAATTCTTGGAACAATTAAATATTGGTAAACATTGATTCTCAAAGTTTTTAATGCATCAATTTGCTCCGTGATTCGCATTGTTCCAATTTCTGCAGCAATTGCAGAGCAAGCCCTACCTGTAACCATTAAGCCCGTAAGAACAGGTCCAAGCTCACGAATCATACCAAGAGCAACAATTGTTCCAATAAATTGCTCTCCGCCAACTCTTTTGAATCCAAAATAAGTTTGTAAAGCAAATGCCATACCAGTAGAAAAACCGGTCAAAACAACAACCGGTAAAGAACTAACACCTATGCGTTCAATTTGATAAAATAATTTACGAACTTTCAGCTTAGTTGTAAAAAGAGTTTTTATAGCTGTCCATAAAAAAATTGAAAATCTACCAAGCATTGTGCAGATAGATAATCCAAGATGCCCTATCTTGTCAATTGATTTTATAAACATAGGACTTTAACCGACCTTTCTTTAAAGGTTTTCTTTATTTTTTAGTTATTGGTTCAGGCTTTGTTACTTCTTTTTCAGAAACTTGAACTGGCGCTTTAAGTTTATCTAAATAACGAGAAGATCCACCACCTGTTGACTTCATAATCGAAAGAACAAGTGATCCACCCATAAAAAGAGCTCCTAAAGTCCATGTAATTTTTTGAAAAACATCTTGACCACCAGAGCCACCAAACAACATTTGAGATCCGCCGCCCATAGCTCCCAGACCCATACTACCTTTACTTTGCTGTATCAATACAAAAGCAACAAGAAGTAAACAAACAAAAACAAAAAGTGTTAATAAAAAACCAAATAACATATAAAGCCT
This sequence comes from uncultured Pseudomonadota bacterium, assembly GCA_964647685.1. GTDB lineage: Bacteria > Babelota > Babeliae > Babelales > Vermiphilaceae > CAZYJE01. The sequence continues at coordinate 15,803 of CAZYJE010000019.1, forward strand.
CGATAAATATTATAACAATAAAAATACTATACAATGTTCTTAATAATTATGTTACTATTTTTTCTAAACTTTGAAAATTTATACTTGCTTTACCTATTAAAACACCATTTAACTGACTTATTTTTTTTAAATTTACAATTGTCTCTTGATTAACGCTTCCACCATAAATACATAAAACTTTAATATGTGAAAGATTTTCTTTAAAAAGCTCTTTTATTGCATTAAATGCATTTTCTATATAAACACTGGAGGGAGTAACGCCTGTTCCAATTGCCCATAAAGGCTCTAAAGCTATATATAAAAGACCTTTTTTAACATTCAAAAGATCTTTAAATAAATATTTCAACTCTTCTTTTAAATTTTCTTTATAAAGTTTACTATCTACTTCTTTATCTAAAGAGTTAATACAAAAAATAGGAATTATATTACTATTTAGAAGCTGTAAAACTTTTAAACTATTTTGTTTATTGCCCTCTTTAGATAAACTCATTTGCTCACTATGACCAACAAGACAATATGAACACCCTATTTGACCAAGAGATTTTGCTGAAACAGACCCTGTAAAAGCTCCTACAGAAAAAGAAGAACAATGTTGTGCTCCAATTTTTATAGAAGTATCACAAAGCTCTTTTGAGCAAAATTCAAGAGATTCAAAAGAAGGACAAATAACTAATTTTTTTGCTTTTAAACTGCTACTTTTTAACTGCAAAACTAGTTTTCTTACACTGTTATAAGGCAGCTCCATTTTCCAGTTTGCAATATATAAAAAATCATTATCCACTCTTTGACCCTTAAAAAATATTATTTATGAGCAACCAACTCAATGACATCATTTTTTTCTATAATTTTATAAAAAGATTTTTTTGAAAAATCTACACTCAAAGCAGTAAACGGAGCATCTTTCTGTATAGTATGCTTTATACTAATTTTCAATGGCTCTGCAAAATATAAATCTTTTTCTTGTGGAAACTTTGTTTGTTCTCGAGGCAAAAGACGAAAATCTTTTATCCACATTTTTTGCCCTGCTTTTTTGTGATAAAACTTAAAAGAACAATACATAGGCCTACTTGTTTCATTAAATAGAACAATTTGTTTTGTCTCTATTTTGTAGCAAAAAAATGTAAAAATAAGTAAAAATAATATTTTAAAATACTTCATATCTCTCCCTAATAATTTTTCTTATAGAATAAAATCAAGATATTTATATTATAACAAAAGCAAATTTTCCCACTCAACTATAATTCTATTTTAAATATATTAATAAGACTTTTTACGAAGTAATTTATGATAGCTGACAGCAAAATGATGCGCATAATCTCTTAAAGAAATAAATAATCGAGCTATTTTCGTTTTTATATCCAAAATCTTTCCCTTAGGAAAGTTATTACTAAAAATAGTCTCTTCTCTTTTTGCTAAACTAATAAACGGAACTGATGGCAGTAAAAATTGAACAGCATTTAACTGACCTTTGCCTCCATCAATTAAAATAAGATCGGGTAAATCTTGTAAAAGATCGCTCGTATCAATTTTGTACCTTCTTTTTACAATTTCTTGTAACGCTGCGTAATCATTTTGTTTTTGCAATGTTTTTATCTTAAAATGTCGAAATTTATTTTTTTCCGGAACACCATCAATAAACCTAACACAAGAGCCAACAATAAACTGACTTTGAAAATGAGAAACATCAAAGCAATCAATCGTTTTAATCGGTTTTTTTAAGCCTAAAAAGTCTGCTATTTCTTTTTCTTGACCTTTTAAATGGTCAAAATCAAAGTCGCTTGTCATTGTTGTAGCAAATATTTCATTAAAAAATTTTTCTTGAGAAAATTTGTTTTTAATTGTTGATAAAATTAAAGAAATATTTTCTAAATAACTATAAAATTGTTTTGCTTTTTCAAACTCTAGATTCTGAGTATAGAGCTTAATTTTTTCCTCTAAACTTTTTATAATTTCTTTTTGACTACTTTTTAAAACTTTTTGAGCAAGACTTAACCGAAATAAATAACCACTTTTATCAAAACTATCTAAACAGAGACCAGCACACATACCTAAATGAAAATCTAAACAACCATTTTTAATCTTCTTGTTACATAAAAAAAGTTGAAATGTCTCTACTAAATAGCGAAAAACACTATTTGCATCTCGCTTATTAATAAAAGGACCAAAATAAGTACCTTTTTTATTTTTGTTTCGAATAAGTTGTATTCTGGGCAAAGTTTTTGTTGGCTTTGTAAATAAAATATAAACAAATGGTTGACCGCTTTTTAAAAGAACATTAAATTTCGGCTGATTATCTTTGATTAAACTAGCCTCTAGTAATAAAGCTTCTTGTTCTGTTTGGGTAATAATCCAATCTATATGATCATATTCTTGTAAAAGAAAATCTGTTTTCCAATCAATAGACTCTTTATTAAAATAAGATTTAATTCTTTTTTTAAGAGATTTTGCCTTGCCAATATAGATAATTTTTTTATGCTTATCTTTAAATAAATAAACACCACTAAGATCTGGAATTTGTTGTTTTGTTTTAATTTTTACCATAATCATTCTTCTATCATGATTACTTAATAACTACATAATTATTAATATAATAAAAAGGAAATAAAAATGAAAAAACTATGCATAACTCTCACTTTCTTTTCAACACTTTGCGCATATTCTATGCAATACATATATAAATCAATTACTGATGATGGATTCACACTTGTTATGAGCAAAAAAAGAAGGTATAAACTCAAAAAAGAAATAATGAACTCAAAAGATTTGTATATACGAAGAAAAAAAACAAAGAATTTCGCTATAAACCCAAACAAAAAAAGACGCTTCGTAAAATTAAACATAACAGAATTGTAATAGATTAAAATTTACCTGTTAATTAAAAAAACATATACTCTATATAATTAGATTTATATAGAGTATTTATATTACTTATTCAAGGCAATATTATGTTTTTTAAAATTAAAACCTTTGCAATTATACTACTGTTATCTCTTTCTGGATGGTTTGGCTGGAAAGGATATTTATATTTTTTCGACACAAAAACACCAATTTTAACTTTTTCAGGACTACAAAACAATAATTTTTACTCTGGGGATATTCAATGTTCTCTAGCTGTTAATAAACCAGGGCAAATGTCTGTACTTTTAGACGAAAAAACATTAATCAATAATTTTAAGCTCTCATCATCACAAGAAAGTCCATTTACAATTCCAACACAAACAATAGCAAATGGTAAACACGAGCTTACAATTAATTTTACAGACAATACTTTCCATAAAAACAAAGCTTCTAAAAATTATCAATTTTTTGTAGATAATACACCTTTAAAAGCTGCATTTGTTCAAAAACAGAATAATTTAAAAGTTTTACAAGGCAGAACTCTTCATTTACAATTTCAAGTAAATAAAAAAATAAAAACGGCAAAAATAAAAACTTTATCAAAAACTTATGATGCTTTTCCTGAAATGGAAAACTCTTGCATATATGAAGCATTTATTCCAACTGATTGCGAAGAAAATCCAAATGAATATCTTATTTCTATTGAACTACAAGACAAAGTAGGCAACAGTTTGAGTTTAGAAAATAAGTTTCAAATCATTGCATCACCTTTTAAAAAAGAAATATTAAACATCAAGCAATCTAAAATACTGGCAGAAAGAGAGCAAGGAAAAGATCCTTCTATTTTTGAAGAAAAAATGGAGTCATTAACAAAAAATTCTCCTCATCAAAAAATGTGGCGTGGAAAATTTTGTGCGCCAATCAATATAACTCGAACATCATGTGAATTTGGATCAACAAGAATAACTCAACACAAAGGCAAATACATTCACAAAGCTGTTGATATATTAAGTTTACCAAAAAGTGTTGTCTGGGCACCTCAAAGTGGAGTTATCGTTTTAAAAGATAGATTTGAACATAGCGGCAACACTGTCGTTATTGATCATGGATATGGTATTTTATCTATGTATTTCCATTTAGATGATTTTGCAAATATTAATGTAGGCAAAAAAATATCACAAGGAAACCCAATTGGATACCTTGGCAAAACAGGACATGCAACTGGATACCATCTTCACTGGGAACTTCGCATTAACAATACTGCAGTTGATCCTATGCAATGGATAAAATCAAATTTCTAACTCTATTTAAAAGGAGAGTATTTTATAATGGAACAAACGCTAACATTCAGGCCATTGCAGCGCTACCTAACAACATTATTCATTCTTATAAGTATTACAGGGCTCTGGTTATATCTATATAACTTTAGAATAAATCACTTTATAAACAAACAAAAAACAAACATTTCTTCACTTATATCTCAACAAAAAAAAACAAAAATACAGTTACAAGAAAATAATAAAGTTCAGCAAGATATTAACCTCTTAAAAAAAGAGCTGAGCTTTTTACAAAAAAACATGAAAGAAGAAAATATTTTTTCGTCTATAATGAAAAACATAAGAATTGCTGGACTAACACTTGCCACATGTAAAAATAAAAAAAATATAAAGCGATCAAAATATTTAAACAACAGTACAGTTGACTATGAAATAACTGGAAGCTTAAACCAAATCAATAACTTCTTATCTCTAATAAACAAAAAAAATAAACATCCTTTTATTTGCAAGAATTTTTCTCTTAAAAGCAAAGAAAAAAGCACGTGTAACTTAAAATGCACATTCAAAAATATCTTTACAAATAAAGAAAATTAAAATCCCTCCAACTTTAAAAAAGCTGAAGGGTTAGGGGGGCGAACAATATCTGAAATATTGTTCATTTAGGGACACTTTAAATATTTTTTATAATCTGGTAGAGAGATTAACAACGCTTTTTTAGCTTGTCAAGAAATAGAAATGTAATTAAAAAGAAAAATTTTTTAAAGGGGAGAAATAATAGAAAAAATATATAAATTATATGAGCTAAGAAGAAATTGTAATTCTTAGGTAATTTTAAAATTTTATCTATTACTCCCCAATAATAAGCAGTGCTTCAATCCATACTTTCTAAGAAGAAGAGTCTGGTTTCAACCATGAAGCTTTATTAATTATGCGCAATTAAAATAAAAAAAAAATAAATACTTTTTTTATTTTAATTGCGCAACATTTAAATACTGATAATTGGGCATTTTCAAGAAAAGTTGTTATTTTTTTTAAAAAACAACAAAAAAGCAACACTTTTAAAAAATGAAGATTTTTATTTTTCTTCTTCTTCTATATAGCACTCAACAACATCATCAACAGCCCAATCATTAAAGCCTTCAACTAGAAAAGCACATTCAAAACCAGTTTGAACTTCTTTTACATTTTTCTTGTCACGTTGCAAACTTTTAATTGGACCTTCTCCAATTTTTTCATTATTTCTCATCGCAACTAAGATTCCATTACGAGAGCAATAACCACTTTTAACCATGCAACCAGCAATAACTCCTAAGTTTTTAATATTGAAAACTTTAAGAACAACCGCTTGACCAGTTTTAACTTTAACTTTTTTAATCTCTTTTAATTTATCAGCAACTTCATCAAGGTGCTCAATAAGCTTATAGATAATAGAAAAAAGCTTGATAGAAACGTTATGTTTATCTGCTAAAATATCAATAGAAGAATCTTTTTTAACATGCAAACCAACAATAAAAGAGTTGGTTGTTGCAGCTAGCGTAATATCACCTTCATTAAGATTTCCAACAGAAGCTTTAACTATATGAAAACCTTTTTCATAAGTAGAAGAAAGTTTATTAATAGCTTCAACAGCAGCTTCTTGAGAAGATTTTGTATCAACTTTAAGAATAATATTAATTTGATTTTCATGACCAGACAAGAAAGAGTCTACAGAAGGCTTTGGCTTTGATCTTGAAGAACGAGCTTTTTTGTATTCAGCCTGAGTTACTACTTCAAAAATATCTCCTGCCTGTGGTAAAGCAGAAAAACCTGCAGCCCTTACAGGAGTAGATGGCCCAACAGATTTTACACGATTCCCAAAAGAATCTAAAAGAGAACTTATTTTACCAACAGTTGAGCCGCAAGTGAAAAAGTCTCCAACTTTTACCGTTCCATGATTACATAATAATGTGGCAACAGGACCTCGTCCTTTTTCAAGTTGAGACTCTAAAATATATCCTCGAGCAGAAGCTTTTTTATCAGCTTGCAACTCTAACAACTCAGACTGTAAAGAAACCATCTCGAGCAAATGATCAATACCTGTTCCCATTTTTGCAGAAATAGGAGCTGAAACAATTTGACCACCCCAATCTTCAACCAAAAGATCATGTTGAGCTAAATCTTGCTTTACTCTTTCTATTTGTTTTTCAGAAGCTTTGTCAATTTTGTTTATGGCAACAATAATAGGTACTTCCATACTTTTTGCGTGCTTAATAGCTTCAATAGTCTGAGGCATAACACTGTCATCAGCAGCAACTACAAGAATAACAACATCGGCTACTTTTGCTCCACGCATACGAATTTTAGAAAAAGCTGCATGCCCAGGAGTGTCAAGAAAAACGATTTTTCCATGCGGAGTAGAAACTTCATAAGCGCCTAAGTGTTGAGTTATTCCACCTTTTTCTTTTTCTGCAACACGAGACTTTCTAACAAAATCTAATAATGTTGTTTTTCCATGATCAACATGACCCATTACAACAACAACAGGAGCTCTTGTCTCAAATCGATCAAGATCTAAACCTTCTTCAGAAAGAGTCGTTTTATCTATAATACCTACTTCTTTTACAAGTGTTGGAATGTTGTAGTGTTGAGCTAGTTTTAAAACTAAATCTTCATTAATTATTTGATTAATAGTGCAAACATTACCCCACTTTAAAAGTGTTAAAATAACATCTGTAACAGGTTTTGATATTTTTTCTGCAAAAGAAGAAAGTTTCATTGCCTCTACAACAAGATTTTCAACCGGTTTTTGTTCTACTTTTTTTGAAGAATCTTTTTCAAACCTACTTTGAAACTTTTGTTGAAAAGTTTTTTTCTTTACAACCTCTTTTTTCCCTTTTTTTTTGATTTTTCTTTGTTCTGTTTGCATAATTTTTTTTGCCTGTTTTTCTGGATTAGAATTTTCTTCTAAATCTTTTTCTTTTTTTATCTTTTTATTTAAAAAATCTTGAGCCTTTTGATCAATAACTGACATGTGATTTTTAACCGAAAAACCTTCTTCTTTCAAAAGAAGAATCAACTTACTTGAAGGAATATTAATAATTTTAGAAAACTCATATATACGCATAGCAACCAATTTTAATTATACAATACACATTAAACTAACTAACATTATATAAACCTTAAATGAAAAAATTGTTAGCTTTGCACTAACATTTTAATCATTATTATAAATCTATATTTTCAGATAAATCTTGTTCTACAGAAACTTGTTCACCCTGAGCTAAATGAATATTTACGCCAACAAGCTCGGATGCTAACTTAATATTTTGCCCTAATTTTCCTATAGCAAGAGACCTCTGGTCGCTGTCAAGCCACACTTGTGCATTGCTATCATCCATCAACTCAACTCTGTCTATCTCTGCAGGTTTTAAAGAATCTTTAATTCGATTTTCTATAGAGTTGCTCCAACCAATCACATCAATTCTTTCATTGCCCAATTCTTTTAAAATAGGCTTAATTCTAGCTCCACCAACACCAACACATGTGCCGATAGGATCAATATTATCATCATTAGATGAAACCATTACTTTTGATTTATAACCAGCTTTTCTGACAATATTTTTAATAGTTACTAGTTTTTCAAAAACTTCTGGAACTTCTAATTCAAAGAGTTTTTGTAAAAAATCAGCAGAAGAACGATCAAGAATGAGCTGTGTTTCATGCTTAGGTTGCGGCAAAACTTCTTTTAATAAAGCCTTTACTGTAAAACCTACTGTAAAATTTTCACCTGGTATAGATAATGATTTTGGCAAAAAAGCAAGAATATCATCTTGTAACTTTATTGAAGTACCATTTCTTTCACATTTATGAACAACACCATAAACAACGGTGCCTTCTTTGTCTTTAAACTGATCATATACAGCAAGAGCCTCTATGTCTCTCATTTTACTTGCTATAACCTGCTTAGCTCTTAAAATCTCTATCCTACCAATACCTTTTTCAAAAGGAAGCCATAGCTCATCACCTTCTTTTGCACTTTTGTCTACAAATAAAGCTTTTCTTGTGCTTATTTGTGTATCAGAATCAGTTACAGAAGAAGTTACTATTTTTTTTGAAGTTACGACAATAGAATCTGTTTTTTTATCATGAATAACTTGTATTTCAAGGTCTGGGTACTTTTTTGTATAAGCAGCCAACATTCCCTCACAAACTATAGAACTAAGCGTTGCCTTGTCTAAGCCTCGCTCTTCTACTAATTCATCAATAACAGAAGATAATTTCACAGGATTCCTCAAATAAAAAAATAATAATAGCTTTCATTGTATCAAAAATCTAAAAAATTAAAAGGTGTTGATCTTTCTTTTTAAGTTTATTACTTCTTTTTGGGTTATTTTTTAACAGCTTATTATTATAAATATATATTTATATTAAATATAGTAGTAATAGGTGTGGTGGATAACTTTGTCTTTTTGATCTAAAGAGTACTCCTGGAGGTTTGTTTCAAGGTTTTTAGGTGGTGGATAAGTGGTGGATAAGTGGTGGATAACTTTGGGTAAAATCCTGAAAAAACCTTCCTGGTGGTATTATTGCTGGTGGATAACTTTTGATATTGCCTGTAGACGGGGGCATTCAGCATCTGTTTTTTGTGCGATTTTTTTTTTATCCACCACTTATCCACCACTTATCCACCACTTATCCACCAGGCTTATTGTCAACTAAAAGAAAATCCGACAAACTTTTTATGTCTTTTATAAATTCTTTTTCTGCTTTTGCTATGTGTCGAGCAACATATGAAGGATGATATGTTGGAATTATCGTTATGTTTTTTATTTTAAGTGTAGATCCTCTTGTTGTGCAAAAGTTCCATTTTTTATTTGTAGTTTCTTCTAGGGCTGTTACCCCTAGCGTGCATATTATTTTTGGTTTTATTATTTTTATTTGATTGTAAAGAATAATGTTTTTGCAGATGGCGCTTTCTGTTCGAAAAGGTTTTCTATTGTTTGGAGGTCTACATTTAACAATATTTGTTACATAAAAATCATTTATATTTGCTTCTTTTAGTTTTAAGCGTAGATATTTACCCGCTTTTCCTACAAAAGGTTTTGATTGTAAGTCTTCTTGTTGCCCTGGAGCTTCTCCAATTATTAAAAGTTTACTGTTTGGGTTTCCACTGCCAAAAACAATATTTTTTCTACCAGTAAGGCCAAGGGGGCAGTTTATGCAGTTTTTATATTGTTTATAAAGTTCTTCAAGAAGTTTTTGCTTGTTGTTCATTTTTTCCTCTAGATAATTGGAGGTGTTTTTAAGCGGTGATGGTTTATAGGTGTTTATATTTTTTCACCGCTTAAAAACAGGTTAATAATTTATATAATTAAGTATTGTGTTAAAAATAAGATCCAATCATTTGTTTTTGCAAAAGGATTGTGTCGATAAGATTGATGTATTCTATATTCAGGAAAATAAATAGAAAGTCCATAAGAGTTTGCTAGAGATTCTCCTTTAACGTGGTCAATAATGCTTTTTTGTATTAAACACAGACCTTCTTCAAGTGTTGTTTTTAATTTTACACATAACTGTTCTGTTTCTTTTTTAGAAAATAGCTGTATATGGCAAAGGTTAGCTAGAAAGTTATGATATAAATTGTAAAGGTCAAGATAACTTGGTTCATCAAAATGTGTGCATAATAATCTGTTTTTACTTATTTTAATAATCTGTTTTACAGAGTTATTTTTTTGAAGTCTTAACGCTTGCATTAAAAGATATGATAGCTCGTTTATATTTTGCTCTAAAGGTTTAATGTTTTCTAAATTAATAGCAGAAAGAGTAAAATCATTTGTAATGTTTATATACTGGTCCTCGTAGCTTTTTACAATATGTTGAGCAAACTCTTTTTTGTCTAATGATTTATCTTTAAATGGACTAAAGATGTCAGCATAGTTCCAACCGTTTCCAAGTTCTACTTCTTGTGAGCCAACCATGATATCAGCATATTTTTTTGCTATATTTGTTATTTCTACCATTTGCATTAGACAAGCATCAAAACCTAAAATAGCTATTTTTTTCCCGTATAAACATTTTTCCGATATATATTTTAAGACATCTTCTAGTTCTTTATTTGTTATAAAGTTTCCAGTTGAGTCGTCCCAACAAATCCCACGCTGTTCTTTGTTTTTATTTTGAGCAATTTCTATAAAGCCATGGCTTCGGTCAAGTACAAGTTTATTATTTGTTGGATTAATCGTAAATAGGTTTGCAGCATTTATTATTCTTCCTCCCATTGGTTCAAGTGCTCCTGATCCATGGTTCCAAAATATAAGGCCAACATTTTTTGCAGGAAAATTTTTAATACTATATTCAGCAAAAGAAGTAACCGTTTTAGTGTCGCCACTATCCATACATTGTGTGCTTGGTTCATTAGCATTAAGGTGTACTATTTCGTCTTTTTTTATAAAGTATCGATATGTTGCTTTTTTACCACTTGTTAACTTAATATCTAAGTGAATTACAATGTTTATATGGTCGGTTGAACCAATTCTTGTCATTTGTTGAATATTTCTTATCGCAAAATTTCTTAGATCGTTGTCTGCTGCAATATATATGATACATGTCCACTCTTTTTCTTCCATTTTTGGAGCTTCAGACTTAACTATTTTTATTTTTCTTTTTTGGTTTTCTTCTACAACATTGTTTTCTATTAAAAGGTTGTTTAGGTGTTTTAAGATTGGGTGATCAGTTTCAACTGTATTATTGTTAATTAAGTGTTGATTAAAAATAGCGGTTCTAGATTCTAGGTCTAGTTTATTGTCTGTTTTTGTAATAAAGAAAGGTGAAAAAAGAATAAAAAGATATTTTAAGTGTGTTTTTTTTATAATCATAAAGCTCCTTAGTTTATTTTTGGTAAAAAATTATCAAAAATAATTCTAAGAGTTTTATTATTTTATAAACAAGAGTCTTTAGCTTTTTTTAAGGATTTATTTTGTGCAATAATGTGGTTAAACCATGCAAGCGCGATTGTTATTCCATAGCTTAATTGAAAATCAAGAAAGAAAAGCTGTATAGGGTTTGTAAATAAAACTAAGAAAGAAACGAGAGTAAGTCCATGTAAAAAATGAGTTTTAAAGTTTGTTAAAGATGATGTGTTGTAAAGAAAAAAAAGAAGAAATGCTCGAATAAATGGAGTGCTTGGCCAACTAAACAAGCAATAAATTACTCCCAGAAAAAGAATGATAATTTTTTTTATAAAAAAAGATAATGGGATGTACATGAGTATGAGTTGCCATATCCATACAAAAATAACTAGGTGAAGCCCCGATCTTGCAAGATAGTGTAAAATACCCCATAATTTAAAATATTGTTTTTCTTTGTTCAGTTCTTTTTTAACTTCTAATTTATTACCTAAAAATATTGAAGAAAAAAGTGTAAATGTTTTTTTTTGCATCTTTTTTCTAAATGATTTTAGGAGTTCACTTTTTTTGGAGCTTAAAAAAAGAGTTATTGTCTTTACAGAAGAATTAAGTTTTTTTATTGTTATATTCTTATTAGAAAAAGCAGTTATTTTACTTTCTTTGATTGTGTAATCAGTAAAAGATTTATTTTTTGGTTCTTTAAATATAATATTTTTAATTTCTATGTTGTCGCCTATTTTTAAATTAGTTAATTTGTTTATATAAAAATTAACCCCATAGTCAAAACTTTTTATTTTCTTGTTTTTTATAATTTTTACATTATTTATATTTATGCATCTTTTATAGAAAATATGATTACTTTTGTTGATAGAGTTTATTGTTCCAGTAATGATATGATTTTTGTTGTAAATATTTTTAAAAAATAAATAATGTTTTTTTTCTTGGTTTTTTATTCTAAAAGATCCTACCATAAAAAATAATAGAAAAAGCCCTGTTTTTACTATAGATTTAACTTTGTTTTTTTGCAGCAAAATATAAACAGTAGTAATAAAAAAAAGTAAAACTAATATAGAAAAATGATTTGTTTTACCCCACCAAATACCAGCTGCAAAAAAAAGAGTCATTGGTAGAAGAATATGAACATTTGTAGGTAAAAAATAGAAAAATATTTGATTCAAAATAAACTCAAGAAGAAATAAAAATTATTGTATAGTAGAATTACTGTAACAGGTGTTATTTTTTTTAAAAAAGGTATCTAGATTTTATCTTTTTAAGGGATATAAGTAGTGTTGGTTGATATAAAAATTTTAAATAAGTATATGGTGTTGTGTTTTTCTTTGATTGCTATGCAGTTTAGCTTTTTAGCTTTAAGTAAAGAAAAGATTATAAAAAATAAGATTAAAGGAAAAAAAATTATGCAACAAGATCAAAAAGTTGTGAACAGTAAAAAGCCTGTTGTAAAAAAAATTCTTAAAAACGGAATGACAATTTTAGTAAGACCTGTAAATAAAATTCCAAAAGTTTCTATTCAAGTTTTTTATAATGTTGGCTCAAAAGATGAAAAAACAGGAGAAAAAGGAATTGCTCATTTAATTGAGCATATGATTTTTAAAGGAACAAAAAAACTTTCTGAATCAGATATGAATATTATAACCTACATGCTTTCTGGGTACTGTAACGCCTTTACTTCGTATGATTATACTGGTTATTTGTTTGATATGCCAACACATCATTGGCAAGAGACGTTGCCGATTATAGCAGATTGTATGACAAATGCTTCATTTAAAGATGAGCATTTAAATTCTGAAATGAAAGCAGTTATACAAGAGCTTAAAATGGGTAAAGATGATTTTTCTGGAAGTATGGTAGAAGAGCTTTTAGGAGCTGTTTTTGCAGGTCATCCGTATTCGTATCCTATAATTGGTTATAAGCAAGATTTATGGTCAGTAAATGGTAAAGATTTGCAAAAATTTTATAAGAAACATTATTGTCCAAACAATGCAACACTTGTGGTTGTTGGAGATGTAAATCCAGAAGAAGTTTTTGCTCTTGCTCAAAAAGAGTTTGGCTCTATCAAAGCAGATGAGAGTTATAAAAAAGAAGAATTTTTCTGCCCACAAGACATTATGTCTAAATCTGTAAAATTATATCGTGATATTAAGCAGCCGTTTGCTACTGTTGCTTTTACAGTTGCAAGTATTAAAGAAAAAGTAGGCCATGCACTTGATTCTTTATTGTATATTTTAGCAAATGGAAAATCTTCTCGTTTATATAAAAAAATTGTAGAAGAAGAACAACTTGCAACTTCTTTGGGAGGATTTGTTTGGAATCTTTTTGATAAAGGAATATTTTTTATTTATTTTGAACCAAAAGATAAAAATGATGTCGCTCAAATAGAAAGTATAATTCAGCAAGAAATTGAAAATATAATTAACAATGGTCTTGATCAAGCAGAGCTTCAAACAGCGCTTAAAAAATCTAAAATGAAGTTTTTTGCTAAATTAGAAAACTCTCAAGATCAGGCTTATAGTATAGGTTCAAAATTTTTAGCAACAGGTGATGAAAACTATATTTTTAATTACTTAAACGTTTCTTTAGATGTTTTAGAAAGAGATATTTTATCTGTTTTAAAAAATCATTTTAGATCAAGTGTTATGCATTCTGGTATTGTTTTGCCTTTAATTGAGTCAGAAAAAGAAAAATGGAATGAGCTGCAAAAAGAATCTGATTTGCTTGATAATAAAATTTTATCACAACGTCAGCGAACAACAGAAATAGAGACTCCTTCTTATGCAAAGACAATAACAGTCAAAGAGCCAGTAGAGTTTGTTTTTCCTAAGTATAAAGAGTTTGTAAGTTCAAATGGAATCAAGGTTTTATATGCAGAAAATGATAATACTCCAAAAGCAACAATTTTACTTTCTTTAAAGGCTCGCTCTTATTATGATTCAACTGAAAAACCAGGGCTTTATAATTTTATGATGTGCATGCTTGATGAAGGAACAATAAATTATACCGCAGAGCAATTTACAGATGAACTTGAGTCCCGTGGTATGGTTTTACAGGTTGTTCCTGGCGCTATTTCTTTGAATTTACTTGCAAAAGATTTACCAAAAGGTCTTGAATTGTTGCAAGAAATGTTAACAAACCCTATTTTTGATGAAAAACAAATAGAAAAAGTAAGAAAGCAAATTTTAGTTGAAATTAAAAATTTCTGGGACTCTCAAAAAAGTATTGCTGGGCACTTGGTAAGTGAAACGGTTTATAAAAATCATCCGTATTCAAAAAATATATTGGGGACTAAGGCTTCTATAGAGTCAATTACAAAAAAAGATTTACAACAATGTTTTAAAACTTTTGTAAGCCCAGATAAAGCAAAACTTGCAATTGTTGGTGATATAAAACAGTTTGATGTTCAAAGAGTTTTAGAAGAAAGCTTTTCTGACTGGCAAGGTGAAAAAATTGCAGATATAAATTTTCCTTCTTTACAATCGGTAAAAAATGACTGTATTAATTATTTTATTAATAGAGATCAAGTTTTACTTTGTTTTGTAGGTCTTTCGGTAGATCGAAAACATCAAGATTATGATAAATTGTTATTATTTGATCAACTTTTTGGTGGTGGAGCTCTTGGGTCTATGAGTTCTCGCCTGTTCCAGCTTCGCGAGCAATCTGGACTCTTTTATTCTATTGGCGGCTCACTGACAGCACGAGCAAATGAGCAACCAGGTCTTGCAATTGTGCAAACACTTGTTTCTTTAGACAGACTTTCTGAAGCAGAAAAAGTGATTAAAAAAACAATTGATGAAACAGTTGATACAGTTTCTAAGCAAGAGCTAGTGCAGGCAAAGAGAGCAATATTAAATTCGCTTATGAATAATTTTGAATCAAATAGTAAAATAGCAACATCGTTTTTATTTTTAGATAAATATAAGCTGCCAATGAACTATTTTGATAAACGTGCTCAAGATTTAAAAACAATTACAGTTGAACAGGTGCAGAAGGCTGTAAGAAAAGTTTTAAGTACAGATAAAATGGTAACTATAAAAGTTGGCCGAGTAGAAGATTAAAAAAAAGAAACTGCAATTAAAAATTGCAGCTTCTTTTTTATTTAAAATCTTTTTAATGTTTCAGGATCTCTTAAGTTTAAAGATCTAGCAATTTGAACAAGATTTTCTGTTTTTTCAGATTTAAGCTTTTGAATAATATCATTTAGTGTTGTTTTAAAAGGATTAGGATCTAAGTTTAATAATTGATGAATATTTGTTTTCTCTTGAAAACATTTAATTGTAGGGTATTTTGCAGCAATCATAGTTATTATTTGCGTTTCTTTTGTATTTTTCATTGCAAAAGAATTAAGTGCAAAGAAAAATGATGCTAGAAATGTAAGTGTAAAAATTGATTTTTTCATATAAAAACCTTTGTAAAATTATATATTGTAACATTTTTATTTTTTACAAAGGTAATGGTTTACTTTAAATTGTCAATTTTGTAATGTAGAAATTATTTTTTCAGCTGATTCTTTTAACTTTTCTTCTTCTTGTTTATTGAGTTGCAAATCTATTATTTTTTTTACACCGCAGTTGCCAATTATTGCTGGCATGCCAATATATGTTTTTAGCTTTTCTACATAAACTGAAGTTGGGATAATTCTATTTTGATTGTATATTATTGATTTACAAATAGATGTTATACAAGAGGCAATGCCAAAATAAGTAGAGCCTTTACAGTCAATAATATCATACGCTTTTTTGCGTGTTTTTTCTTCTATTTGATTAAGTATATTATTATTTATTTCAGGAAAATTTTTAAGTGGTACTCCAGAAACTGTTGCTTGTGACCATGCCACAAGTTGTAAGTCACCATGTTCACCTACAACAAAAGCATTAATAGATTTTTCTGATATTTTTAGTTTTTCTGTTAAAAAACCTTTCAGTCGCTGTGTGTCTAAAAATGTTCCAGAACCTATAATTTGATTTTTTGGTAAATTTGAAAGTTGTTGAGCATAATGTGTCATGGTGTCAACGGGATTGGTTACCATTATTATAATTGTGTCTTTATCAACAGGTGTAAGGTCTTTCATAATAGATTCAATAATTTTTTTGTTATTTTCTAATAAGTCTTGTCTTTTTTGCCCTGGCCTTTGGCTTTGTCCAGCTGCAATAATAATGATATCTGCATTTTTTGCGTCTTTGGTAGCACCTTCAATTATTTTTGAAGAGGAAGAAAATGCAAGCGAATCGTTAAGATCCATAATCTGGCCTTTGCAGCGCTTTTTATCTATATCAACGAGAATAATTTCTGCTGCTATGTTGCTCATTAAAAGTGAATATGCGCTCGTTGAACCAACTGACCCTGCACCAATAACTGCAATTTTTGTGTGCTTCATTATTTATTTCCTTATTTTTAAAAAAAGTTACACTATAAAAATGTAAAAATATAAAATGGAATGGTTTTTATGAAAATACAAAATAATAATCTTGATAAGCAAAAACATTTATTTGTTTTGCAAAAAATGGGCTCTATTTTTATCAATGATGTTTTAAGTGAAAAAAATATCAAAAAGTTTCAAAGTTTTGTTTGGAATTTTTATAAAAAGTTTGGTCGCAATTTTGAATGGCGAGAGTCAATTACACCGTATAGAATTGTTGTTTCAGAAATTATGTTGCAACAAACACAAACATCGCGCGTTATACCTAAATTTTTGGCGTTTATAGATAAATTTTCTACTTTTAGTGAGCTTGCTTATGCTGAGCAGGCAGAAGTTTTAAAATTATGGCAAGGTTTGGGTTATAATCGTCGAGCTTTAGCGCTCCATTCGATTGCAAAAAAAGTAGTTACAGAATTTAATGGTATTTTGCCAGATAATCCAGATACTTTAGAAACGTTTCCTGGCATTGGTAAAGCAACAGCTGCTTCTATTTGTGCATTTGCTTTTAATAGGTCAACTATTTTTATAGAAACAAATATTAGGGCTGTTTTTACCCATTATTTTTTTCAAGATCAAGATTTTGTAGCTGATAAAGATTTGATGCCACTTATTGGTGCAACAGTAGATAAAAAAGACCCACGGCAGTGGTATTATGCGTTGATGGACATTGGAGTAATTTTAAAAAAAATATATCCAAATTTAGGTAAAAAAAATAAACATTATACAAAACAGTCAAAATTTATCGGGTCAAATCGTCAAATTCGTGGAGCATTAATTAAATTGCTTTTAAAAAAACCTTTGACCATAGATGAGTGCAAAAAAAAACTGCAGCATTTACCGCAACTTTCAGATGAAAAGTTTGATAAAATTGTTAATCAACTTTGTAGTGAAGGGTTTATTATTAAAAAAAATAAGAACTTGTTTTTACTTTAAATATTCAATAGTATTGGCTACTTTATAGATATTATTTGTATAGAAATATACAGTTTTTTCATTTTTAAATATATTTTTTTTAAACAATTTTGACATTTTTGATGGTGTTAAGCCTGCCTTAAAATATAAATAAAAAATCATAATAGAATCATCAAGAGAAATGAGCTTAGATTTATTTTTTTGTATTTTATTTTTTATTTTTATAAATTGCATTTCTCCTTTTTGAGTAAAAGGATGTTCTAATGTTTCTATCATGTGTTTTTTTGATTTTATAATTTTTGTATTTTTTTGAGGATGATTAAAACTTACTATTAGATCACTTAAATTTTCAAAAATTGTTAAATTGAAAGGGGAATTTATTTTGTAATCCTTTTTTTGAAAGTCATAAAAGAAATCATTGTATTTAGTAAGCTCATTCATACTTATACAGTCACTACTAAAACAAAAAAATATTATAAAAATGAAATGTTGAATTCTGATTTTTTGGTTATAAAACATTTACACTTTTCCTGTTGTATTTAAAATGTAAAAATCACGGCGTTTAAACCGTGATTTATTTTTATTTATGATAAATGTTTTTTAAGAAGTTTTTGAATGACTTTAGGGTCACCTTTTCCTTTGGTTGCTTTCATAGCTTGACCTACAAAAAAGCCAAACACTCTATCTTTACCAGATTTGTAAAGCGCAACGTTATCAGGATTTGCTGCAACAATGTCAGTTACAATTTTTTCAAGTTCTTCTACTGAACCAATTTGCTCAAGCCCTTTTTCTTTTACAATTTCTTCCGGCTCTTTTGCTGTTTTTGTAACTTCTTCAAAAACTTGTTTTGCAGCATGATTATTTATTTTGCCTGTTTCAAGTAGTTCTACAATTTTTGCAAGTCGTGCAGGAGTTACTTTACACTCAATAAGAGATATTTTTTTTTCTTTAAGGTAACCTAAAATATCTCTTAGTACCCAATTTGCAATACTTTTATTTGGAAAGATGTTGTATGCTTTTTCAAAGTAGTTTGCAAGCTCGATGTCATCAACAAGAATTTCTGCTTCATAAGCAGATAGATTTTTTTCTTTACAAAAGCGTTCAAATTTTTCAAATGGAAGTTCTGGAAGTAGTTTTTGCACTCGAGATATCCATTGTTCATCAATAGAGATTAATGGTAAGTCAGGTTCTGGAAAATAACGATAATCAGCAGCTTCTTCTTTTGAGCGCATAGGTGTTGTTTTCTTGCTTTTTGTGTCCCATAGGCGAGTTTGTTGTTTGACTTTGCCACCGTCGTTAAGAAGTTCTATTTGGCGTCCAATTTCGTGCTCAATTGCATCACCAATAAATTTAAAAGAATTTATATTTTTAAGTTCTACTCTTGTTCCAAGTTTACTGTCAGTTTTTTTCTTGACAGAAATATTGGTATCTGCTCTAAAAGCACCTTCTTCCATGTTTCCAGAGCAAATATTTAAATATTTTACGATAGAACGTAGTGATTTTAAATATGTTTTTGCTTCATAAGTGCTTGAGATATCAGGTTGCGTTACAATTTCAAGAAGTGGTGTACCTGCTCTGTTTAAATCTACAAAACTAGAGTTTGTAAGGTTCGAGTGAATATTTTTACCTGCATCTTCTTCCATATGAATACGCAGCAATCTAATTTTTTTAATAGAACCGTCTTCAAGTCTAATTTTTACAAATCCATCAGAACAAATAGGTTGGTCATCTTGTGTTATTTGATAACCTTTTGGAAGATCAGGGTAAAAATAATGCTTACGAGCAAACTCTGAAACAGATGCGATTGTACAGTTTGTTGCAAGACCAGCAAGTATTGCATTTTTTACAACTTGTTTATTGAGTACTGGCAATGTGCCTGGGTGACCAGCGCAAATGTTGCAAATATTTTGATTCGGAATTTCTACTTTTTTATTTGCACATGTACAAAAAATTTTACTTTTAGTGTTTAGTTGTACATGAACTTCAATTCCAATAGTTACTTCATAGTCAGGATAGTGGTCTAAAATTGATGGTGTTTTTTTTGACATAAAATTCCTTTGAACCAGTAATTACATTACTTGCGGTAATTATGTTCTTATTTTGTAAAATAAATAAATTTTTATAGTAAGTATCTGTGTAAAACACAAATCAGTATATCATTTTTTTTCTATTTTGTATTGATCGTTGCTGAGCTTGTCATCGCTTGCAAGAATGATATTAACATTGCATAGATTTTGATAATACAAGATCGCATTAAATTCTGTGTGCGTTATGTAATTAAAAAGCTTAGAGTTTATTTTTATTGTTATATCTTTCGGCCAACTTTTGGTATCAAGGTCATGCTTGATTGCACTCATTACTTGGTAGCATTGCGTTTTTAAAGATTTGATAAATCCGCAACCAGAGCATGTTGGACAATCAATCATAATTTGTTGGAGCAATGTTTTGCCCGATCTTTTTCTTGTCATTTGAACAAGGCCAAACTCAGAAACTTTCAGAACCACCGATTGAAACTTGTCACGCTTTTTTAATGTTTTTTCAAAAAAGTGAATCAGTTGTTGACGGTCAGCTGCTGTTACCATATCGATAAAATCAATAACAATGAGCCCACCAATATTTCTAAGGCGCAACTGACGTACAATTTCTTCTGCAGCTTCCAAGTTTGTTGTTAAAATTGTGTCGGCCATTTTTTTCTTACCGATAAATTTGCCCGTGTTAACGTCTATAACGGTCATAGCTTCGGTTGTTTCTATAATCAAAGATCCGCCAGATTTTAAGTTAACTTTTTTGTTTAAAGCACTTTCAACCTGTTTTTCTATGTTATATGTTTCAAATATTTTTGGAGGTTCTTTTTGAAGCTTAATTATATGGCTATATTCGGGTGAAAAATTTTTAATAAAGTTGTAAATAATTTTTTGGTTCTCTTTATCATTGGTGATAATGTTTTCTACATCATCATCTAAATGATCTCTTACAACTTGCAGAGAAAGTGGAATATCTTCATGAATTTTTTCTTTAGGCTCTGCTTGTTTGAATTTTTCTTCTATATTTTTCCACGTTTTTACCAAATAATTAATATCATTAATGATGGCTTTGGTTTTTTGTGATTTTGCGGTTGTCCTGATTATGGCACCCATATTTTCAGGTAAATATTTTCTAATAAGTTCTCTAAGCGCAGCTCTATCTTCTTTGTTGTCTATTTTTTTAGAGATACTAATACGAGAAATGTTTGGCATCAGCACAATAAATCTTCCTGGCAACGTATAGCATGTTGTTAACTTTGCACCTTTTTCATAAATAGGTTCTTTGTTTACTTGAACTAAAACAGATTCACCTTCTTTAAATATTTTACTGATATCCAGAGAAGATTTTTTTATTTGAGGTTTTTTTTCTTCGTCATCGTCAAAATCTTTAGAATTTTTTGTTGATGCCATTTCTCTGTCTATTTCTGATATATGTAAAAAACCAGCTTTTTTTTGGCCAATATCAACAAAAGCTGTTTGAATTCCAGGCAGAATCTTGGTAATAACACCTTTAAAGAAAGTTCTTTCTAAAGGTTCAATGGTATGTGATTCTTGATATATATTTTGTAGTAGTCCATCCACAGTTATTGCAATACGTGTTTGCCATGGATACTTACAAATTAAAATTTTTTTCATTCCACCCCTATTTAATGGTGTTTTTTGTGGGTAATTTTTATGCGTTATTTTAGCTTATAGACTATTGTTTTGTAATAGTAGAATATTCATTAAAAATATGCTAAATTACCGTAGATATTATTTAAGATAAAACATTTGTAGTATTATGTACAATACATACGAGCTTGAGGGGAATTTTCATGAAAAAACAATACTTGTGTTTAGCTTTGTTGCTCAGTGGTCTTACAGGATGCTGGGGTAAAAAAAAAGTTACTAAAAAAGAAGATAAAAATGTAAAAACAGCGCAAGTTGATATGCCTGTAGCTTCTAGTGAAATAGAAAACTATTTTGAAGAACAAGCAAGTGAATTTGTACTATTAGATGACGATCTTAACCCAGTTAAAGCTGAAGAAGAAAACTCTGTAGCATCTCTTGATAAAGTAGATGACTTTACATGGTTAGATGAAGAACAAGAAGCATCATTTAAAACTGTGTACTTCGATTTTGACAAACATTCAGTTAAAGAAGATCAAAAAGATGCAGTGAAGCATGATGTTGAATATGCAAAAAAATTATTAGATGAAAATGAAACAGCAAAAGTTGTTGTTGAAGGACACGCTTGTAGTTCAGCAGGATCTCAAACATACAACCTTGCAAAATCTGCAGAACGAGCAAAAGCTCTTAAAAAAGAGTTAGTAGCAGAAGGAATTGCTGAAGACAAAATTATTGTTGTTTCTCGCGGCCAAGAAGTTCCTGCGCTTGATAAAGATGGTAACTCTGTAATTGGTGATCGCGCTGAGCAATGGCCAAACAGAAGAACAGAAATGCGCGTTGAATATAGTGCATAATTGTCTATAAAAACATTTTAAAAAAAAGAGCTCTAAGTTTTTCTTAGAGTTCTTTTTTTAATAAATTTTTTATTTTCCTACGCAAAACTCTCTAAAAACAGCATCCATACCAGCTTCGCTGATAGATTTTCCAGAAAGTTCTGAAATATGGATTAAAGCGTCGTTTAGGTGAAATGACAGTAATTCGTAAGAAATTGTCTCTTGTAGTAGTGGAACAATAGAGTTTTTCAGTTCTTGTTCGAGCTTTATGAGTAGATTATATTGACGTTTATTGAGTAAAAATGGAGATGAAATACTTGAAAATAGTTTTTTAACTTTTTCTGCTAAAACAGTTTCTAATTTTTCAATAGATTCTTTATTGTTTGAAGATGTATGGATATCATTTTTTTTCAGCAGCTTGTTGTTTTCTTGTTTTAAGTCAGATTTGTTGCCAATTAAAATAATTTTATTTTCATATTTTTCTATAAAAGAGTTGTATGTTTCAATTTCAAGATTTGTCAGTATTTTAGAGTTATCAACAACAAGTAAAATAATATCAGCTTTTTGTGCTTCTTGATGAGATTTGTTTATGCCTTCTTTTTCTATAATATCATTTGTTTTTCTAAGGCCAGCTGTATCAATAAGTGTTTGATAAGTTTGGTCTAAATAGCGCCCTGCTTCTATAACATCGCGAGTTGTACCTGCAATGTTTGTAACAATTGCTCTTTTTTTATTAAGAAGCATATTGAACAAAGAAGATTTTCCGGCATTTACCGATCCTATAAGTGCAACTCTAACACCCTCTTTTATCTGATTTTTTTGATTAAAAGATTTTTTAAGCGACTCGATAGATTTGATTGTATTATTAACAATTTTTTTTATTTTTTTGCCAAACTCTAAATGTTCTTCATCTATAAATTCAAAACTTGCTTCCGAAAAAGCAAGTGCTTTAATAAGGTTTTTTTGTATTTTTTCTATATAAAAAGAAAGGCTACCATTTAGTTGGCTTAAAGATGATTTAAGAGCAATTTGTGTTTGGCTATGAATAAGTTCGTTAATTGCTTCTGCTTGTATGAGATCAATCTTGTTGTTCAAAAATGCACGTTTTGTAAATTCGCCATTTTTTGCAAGTCGGGCACCATTTTTTATAGCAAGATCAATAATTGATTGTAAAATAAAAGGGTTATTGTGAGCCGTTATTTCAACAGTATTTTGACCTGTAAATGTTTTTGGCCCGTGCATCAGCAAAAACATTACATTATCAATAATTCTGTTGTGAGCATCAATAATTGATCCGTAGCAAATTGTATGTGATGCAGTTTCTATAAGTTTTTTACCAGATGCAAGTTTAGAGATTTTATCTGTTATTTCTATGCAGTTTGTTCCAGAAAGACGTATGAGCCCTATGGCACCATTTCCATGAGGGCTACATTGCGCAATAATTGTTTCCTCATCTGTATGAAGAAGTTGTTTTTGATTATCTTTATTCACTTGTTAAAACTATTTTATGATATCGAAACTGTTTTTTATATTTATTACGAATCGATTGCATGACTAAAAATGCAATATTTCTGAAAATATTTTTTTGTTGATTCGCATCTTCTTTTAAAGCTTCGCTAAAATGAATTTTTAAATGATAGCGGCTTATTTTTGTTGTAAAAGAAATATCTTCTTTATTGATTTTTGTTAAAAAGTTGCTCGTCCATTCTTGTGCCATTTGAACCATTTTTTCATCCCATAATATTTTTTTGGGAGTTTTTTCTGTTTGCTCAGAGATGTTTTTCTTCTCTTTTGGTTTTAAAGCTTTTGGTTGTTTCATCTCTTGTTGTTTTTTAGGTTTTTGTTCTGCTTTTTTTATTTTTTTTTCTATATTTTTTTCAAAAGCTTTCAGTAGAGGATCAGTTTCAGTTTTAAAATGACTTTTTTTAGTTTCTGTTTTTTTTGGTTTCTGTTCTATTTTTTTTACTTGTTGACGTATATTATTTGTAATAGATTCATCAGAAAATAAAAATGCAATTTTTGCTGATCTTGTTGTCATTCCAATAAAATTTTTTTGCGCTTCTTGAAATACTTTAATAGAAAATTCTTTTGGCTTATTTGCCTTTGTCCATGCAAGCTCTACAGCTTTGGAAATAGAAGAAGCTTCTTGTATGATTGATTTCATTTTAATATATCCTTACGATTTATCTGTAAAGTATGATTTTGTAAATTTATAATCTAATTTTTTTGCCTAAACTTTATCCTATAAAATTTATATATTAGAGTAAAAAGAAGAAGGAGTTGAGGTGTTTATTTATATTGTTATATAAACATGGAGCGGAAAACGGGGGTCGAACCCGCGACCTTCGCCTTGGCAAGGCGACGCTCTACCACTGAGCTATTTCCGCATTATGATTTTCAAAAACTATCTTAGTTAAAAGTACCATCAATAGGACATTTGTCAAATTATAAGCTTGTAATTTTTGGACCATTCTCATAAAAGAAGGTTGTTTTGTTTAAATAAAGAGATTGCCACGATTTTTTCAAAATCTCGCAATGACGGGTATTTTAAAATTTAAAGTGGGTTTGTTGTAGCAAAATTTTGAAGTAAAGAAGAAATTATTTATAGTTATAAAGTTTTATATTTTCTACGTCGTCTTTGCGAGCGAAGCGTGGCAATCTAGTTTATTAAAATAATTACCTTTTAGTAAGTATGATAGTTTTTATGTTAAAAAATTAAATTAATTTCTATAGATTACATAAAATAAACTAAATTGCTTTGTTCTGCTCGAAAAGATGTAGAACAATAGGTTTTTAAACATTAATTTAATAGTTAATTTAAAGTCTTCTATCCCGTCATTGCGAGTTTACGATAGTAAACGTGGCAATATCGGTATCAAAATAAGCAAAATTAATTTTATCTGGTTATGATTAACAAGGTATATAAGTTCTTATAGAAAGATATAAATATGATAAAGCAAATTACAGGTATTGTTGCAGGTATGGTAGACAGCGAACTTATTTTAGAAATTGGACCAATGAGTTTTGGTTTGAATGTTCCACTCTCTACTGGTTATAAAGTAGGGCAAAAAACATCTTTGTATGTGTATATGCATTGGCATCAAGACAATGGACCAATATTTTTTGGTTTTACAACAGAACTGGAAAAGCAGTTATTTATTTTGATTATTGGATGTTCTGGCATTGGTCCAAAGATTGCAATGGCAATTTTGAGCTCTTTAACACCAAGTAGTTTTATAGAGGCTATACAAACAGCAAATGTTGATACTTTATCTAAGGTTAATGGTCTTGGTGCAAAAAAAGTTGAACAGATGATTGTTGGGTTAAAACATAAAGTTAAAAAATTAGTAACTAGTCAAAAATTCTCTATAAAATCTGAAAAAATTAATAATTTCTCAAAAATAACACAGGTTCTTGATTCTCTTAACTATTCTCAACAAGAAGTTTCAGCTGCAATAAATTACATAACAAAATCATCTGAAGATAAAAAAGATTCTTTCGACGTGCTCATGCGTAGTGCACTATCTTTTTTAAGCAAAAGCAGATAAGGTTAAATACTATATTGTAGTTATAGTTTAATTTTATTAGGAATTATAATGGATTTATTATCTTTACTAAAAAACATAAATAATTTTATAGCCTTGCCTTCAATTTTTATTTTTTTGGCAGCTGGAATTATTTTAACTCTTAAAACTTGCTTCATACAGTTTCGAGCTTTTCCTTATTTTTTAAAACTATTTAGCAAAACTAAATCTAGTAATGTTAAAAAAGATAAAAAGTCGATAAAAACTATTAACTCTGTCCATGCTATGTTTGCATCCATGGCGACAACTCTTGGTATGGGAAATATTGTCGGCCCTTCTGTTGCAATTGTTGCAGGTGGTCCAGGAGCACTTTTTTGGTTAGTATTTTTTGCTTTTTTTGGTGGAGTTATTAAGTATACAGAAGTAACTTTTGCTCTCCATACTCGAGAAAAAACAAGTGACGGAAAAATTATGGGTGGGCCAACTCAGTACTTAAAACTTGTTCATCAGATGTTTTCTCACTGGTATGGTTTTATAATGATTGGCGTTTTTGCAGTTTGGTCTGGCATTCAGTCTAATATATTGTCAGATATTTTAGCAAAAGAAGGTGTTATGCCTTGGCAGACAGGTCTTTTTTTAGCAGGCATTGTTTTAGTTGTTCTACATGGTGGCGCAAAGCGAGTTGGTTTTTTATCAAGTCGTCTTGTTCCAATTATGTGTTTCTTTTATGTTTCTTTCGCTCTTTTAATTATCTTTAAAGATATTACTTTATTAACCAAATCTTTAAAATTAGTTTTTAGCAGCGCGTTTACTTCAACTGCGGCTTTTGGTGGTTTTGCTGGTGCTACGTTATTCCAAGCAATGAGTGCAGGAATTTACAAGAGTGTTTATATAACAGAAGCGGGCCTTGGGACTTCTTCTATTGCCCATGCAGTAGCAGATGTAAAAAAACCAACAGATCAAGGTGTGCTTGCAATGTATTCAATTGTTGCAGATGCTTTTTTCTCTTTCTTGTCAGGTCTTTTGGTTTTGGTTACCGGTGTTTGGATGACAGTAAATTCAATAGACAATACTTTAATGTATGAAGTTTTTAAAATGAATTCTCCTGTCTTAGGTCGATTTGTTTTGATTATCAGTATCGCTCTTTTTGTAATAACAACAGTAATTGGAAACAGTTTCAACGGGAGTCAAAACTTTTCTTCTTTAACACGTCATCGTTTTAAAAAGTTATATCATCTTTTTACAGCAGGTATGATTTTTTGGGGTGCAATTGTTGAAGCTCCGCTTGTTTGGGAGCTGGTAGGAACATTGATTGTTCTTGTTGCAATGCCAAACATCTTCGGTTTGCTTTATCTAGCATTTAGCCAGTCAAAAGTACTTGAACTGAAATAAAATAAAAGAAAAGCTCTTTTTCTATAAAGAGCTTTTCTTTTTTAATGCTTGTAAGTCTTCTTGATAAGTATTGTGCAAGTTGCCTTTTCCTACCATGTATAAAGTGTATTTTTTTCCATGTAAAGTACATGTTCCAAAATTTCTACAAACACCTTTTTTAATTGTCTCTGAAAGCTTTGTCGGCATATCATTTGTTATTCTGTTTCCATATTTATCTTTTAAACATTCTAATCTGATACCTTCTTTATTGGTCAATGTAACGGGAGTAGTTTGTTGGCCTCCTACTACAGGATAAAATCCAGCATAATATTCTTTGTAATTCTTTATGGAAGAAGTAGGAATTGATCTTATTTTATCACTTTGTTTGATAGACACATAGACGATTAATTTTTCGGGAGTTGTTAGATAATTTGTTACACCTCCTACAAAAAGAGATGAAAATAAAAGTTTTTGTATAATCATATTTTTAATTTTTCCTGTAAACAATAGACATTTTATTTTTAGTTAGTTAAGTATACAAGTATAAAAGAGGTAGTAAATAATTTTTTATAAAAAAGGTAGAAAATGAAGAAAAAAATAATATTATTTTTTGTTGCTTCTTTTGTTTCAAATGCTTATTTAAGTTCTATGAATAAACAATTAACTCTTAATCAAAATTCTATTGAATGTATAGCTTCTATGTTATCTATTGTAAAGGCTTGTGATACAAGTTATTTAGTAAAAGATAGGTTTTGCCAAAAGCAAGGTGAAGATAAGGGAACAGAGATGTATGATGTTATTTTTACAAGAAAAGATCTTTTGTTAAATGTAGTTAAAGATATTTATAAAAAGAGGAAGTATGGTCCTTTTTCACTTTCTTATTCTTTAATGAATAATTTACAAGATATGACTGATGAAGATATTAAAAAATTTGTGACACATGAAACTTCCAAAAGCTTATGTTTTATTAATAATAATGTAGATGATTTTTATGACAACTTTAAAAAACATGCTTGTCCAGAGCTTGAAAAAGAAAGTTGGAAAGGTTGGTTTTGCTCTAAAGGGATAAAGCTTTTAGAGTCGACAGGTTTGGAAAAAGTTTTTAAAGTTGATGAAACAATTAAAGATATAATTAAAGATGTTGCAGAAGATAGGCATGAGATTGGTAACTTACTATCAAATGTTGCAATTACTTATAAAAGTAATCAGTATAAGGTTATAGAAAAATATTCTTATCCTAGTGATGGTTTGGATTAAAGAAAGTAAGATATATTTTTTACGTCTTTGCGAGCGTAGCGACGCAATCCAGTTCATTTTGTTTAATTTCATTGTTTAATTTTGAATCTTCTTCAGAAGCTGCATTTCTAATTTGTACATAATTTTATAATCTTCATCGACTTCATGATCGTAGCCAAGAAGGTGGCAAATACCGTGAACCAAAAGTCTTTGCATGCGTTTTTCAAACGTTGTGTTGAGTTTTTTTGCATCGGCAGCAACATATTCAAGTGAAATTATCAAATCACCTAAGTTTTTGTCTTCATTGTCCAAAGCTTGTATGCGATCTCCAGGTTGTAATTCTGAATGGTAAGAAAAAGAAAGAATGTCAGTAGCTTTATCTTTTTTGCGGTACGTTTTGTTGTACTGTCTAATTGTTTTGTTTGTTGTCAGCCAGATGCCAAGATCAAAGTCAGAATAATCAAGGGCGCTCAAAATAACTTGAACATCCTTGATTAATTTTTTTGTATCGATTTTAATTTTTCGCTGCGTATTTTTAATTGTTATCATAATTAACCTTCCCAAGAAAGGCTAGCTTTAGCATTTCCTTTAAGAAGGTCTATGTTATAATCAAAATGCAAGTCATTTTCTTTTTCAGAATTTTCATTTACATCTTGAAGTGCGTCATTTAATTTTTTATTTCGTGAGATGATTTTATATGTTTCATAAAAAATCCCTATCAGACCAGGTATGTATTTTACTGTATTTAAAGATAAAAAAGAAGAAAGATTATTAAAATAATTTTCTTTACTTTTTAATGTTTCTATTTTTGTTTTTTGGCGTTCTTGATAGTAATTTAAGTTATTTTCTATTTTTGTCTTTTTGATATTTTGATTGAAATAAAAATTATTAACTTTACCTTCTCTTTTTTTGTTATTGCTTGTTTCATTAGAAAATTTTTTTTGATCTTCTTCTTGCTGCATTTTTAATTTTTTAAGTTTATTTTGTTCTTGATTAATTATATTAGCTAGAGAATTATCGTTATTTTTTTGAAAACATTCACTCTTAAAGAGTTTATTTTTACGAGTCTTTCTTAACATTTTGCTTTGTTTATAAATAGCTTGACTATTTTTATCTGTAAAGTTATTATTTGTTCCCAGTTTTGGACTTTTAAGGCCGCATTTTTCATCTAAATCGAAATTCATTCCAACTATTATGGATAAAGCATATAAGAATATATTTTTTTTACTCTCTCTATTTTGAAACGTAACTTCTTCTTTAGCTTCTTTTTTTATTTTTATCCATTCTTCTTCTGAAAAATCATTAATGTTTATTGTATTAGATAAAAGATTGATGCCAATAATTAATAGAAAAATTGTAATTGTTTTTTTCATAAAGCTATTTTTCCATTCTTTTTTGATATTGTTGATTTAGTTTATATAGATAATCAGCAGAACTATTTTCTTCTTTTCCAATTTCAGTTAAATTATGAGATTTTTTTGCTACTTCATATAGTTTATTTTTTAGATTATTTTGTCCTTTTTTGAAGTTTTTTATTATATTTTTTAGTTTTTTTATAATTGAATTTTCTTCTTTTTTTAAATAACTAGATTTCCTTTTAAGAGTCTTATAGATAGTAATAAAATTAATATTGTTGATATCAACTTCTTTACCTGATTCTTCTTCGAGAAAGCTTTTTAACTGTTTTATTTCTTCTTCTTCAGGGAAGCTATTTTCTATCGATTTTCTAGTTATGCTATTAAGCAAAGTAAGAGCATCATGAACTTTTTGTTGGGCTTCAACATTACCTTTATATTCTTCGCTCAAAAATTCATATGTTTGCTGTTGTAAATTAAGGTTTGCTTGTAGAGCTTCTAATTCTTGATTTGCTGGATTTATAAAATTAATATAGTTTTTAATTCTTTTTTCTTGTTCGCTTTGTAAAAATAGTTTGTAAAAAGTGTTTGCTCCTATTGTGACAATTGTATTGTTAAAAATATTTGTCATAGATTGTGCTGTTCCCATTATAGATGTTGTTAAAACATTTATAGGTAGTTCAGTTAAGCCTTTGGTTGTTGAAAAAAGACCACTAAGAACTCCTTGGTAGATGATTGAATATTTATCTTTTTCAATTTTTTTTATTACGTCATGCAATGATTTTGGATCATTGTCCTGACTTTTTATTGATGAGGTAATCAATATTTGTCCAATTAAAAGATAAAAAAATATTTTTTTCATAAAAAACCTTTTAATTAAAGAGAAATAATAATTTTGTGATTATCATCTTCTGTTATAATTTCAGATTTTTGAACTTTTTTTTCTAAAAAGATTATTTCTTTTGTTTTTGCAGTTCCTGCAAGAAGTTGTTTTTCAGATTTTAATTGTTCTTCAATCTCTTTATTTTCTACGAAAATAGAAACAGATTCTATTTCTGCTTTCAAAGAAAGTTGATGTTCACTTTTTAGTTTTCTAACTTGGGTAATAATTTCTAGTAAGCTTGTTACTGCAGGCAGCGATTTTGAAAAAGAGAACTGTTTTTGTAAATTTGTAAACTGTGTTTGATGTAAAGAATTAGTTTTTTCTTTATTAAAAATAAGATGATATAAATGCTCTGTAATATGCGGAACAAATGGTCCGTACATTTGCAAGATTCTCAGCCCAACGTGATGCAGCGTCCAACGAGTTGAGTTTATAGTTTGCTTATCATAGTTGTCTGGGTTAAATAGTTGATCTTTTACCATTTCTAAATAGTTATCGCAAAATTGTGCCCAGAAAAAGCTTTCAATGCTTTGCAAAGCCAAACTAAATTCATGTTTATCAAAATATTTTTTATAATTTTCAAAACAGCTGCTTACATTATGCAAAATCCATTTATTTGCAATGCCAGAAATATTTTGCTCTTGGTCTATATGTATATCTTCAATATGAGTTTTAATAAACTTAAAAGCGTTCCACAATTTTGTTGTCAGTTTTTGACCAACTTTTAGTTGCGGTTCAGAAAATGCTATATCTTTGCCAAGCCCACCTGATGCTGTCCAGTAGCGAATTGCATCGGCAGAATAGTTTTGTAGCAGCGTTTCTGGCGCCATAGAAGCATTATTTTTTGATTTTGATAGTTTTACGTTTTTACCACTCAAAACGTGACCAGAAACAACAATATCTTTCCATGGGATGGTATTATGGTGCAACCATGATTTGATAATTGTATAAAAAGCCCATGTTCTAATGATGTCATGTGCTTGTGGACGCATGCTCATTGGGATAAATTCTTTTATTTTTTCATCTGTAAATGCAGAATCTGAATCTTTATTAAAATAGTTATACAAAATTTGTGGAGTTAAAGATGAAGTGTTCCAGGTGTCCATAATGTCGGTGTCAGGTTTTATGTTTGTGCTCCCACAAGAACATTTTTTTTCATGATATTCAGTTTCGGTCGGATCAATTGGCAAATCTTTTGTTTGAGCAAGTAAAATTTTATCGCAATCGTTGCAATGCCATGCAGGAAATGGAATGCCATAAAAACGTTGGCGAGAAAGACACCAATCCCACTCAAGATTTTTTACCCAATCAAGATAACGAGTTTTCATGTATGTTGGGTACCAGTTAATGTTGTCTGCAAGCTCAATAAATTGCTCTTTATTGTCTAAAATGTTTAAAAACCATTGTGGTAGTGCAATAATCTCTACCGACTTTTTACAGCGTTCATGCACGTTTACCGTATGAGTTATCTCTTTTTGTCTAATTAAAAGATTTTTTTCTTTTAAAACTTCAATTATTTTTTTACGTGCAGCTGCAACTTTAAGGCCTGCAAGAATTCCTGTGTGCGGTAAAAATTTGCCACCAAAATCTATTGATTGTTTGTATGGGAACTTAAATTTTTTGTACCACTCAATATCTGTTGTATCACCAAAAGTACAAACCATGACAAGTCCGGTACCTTTTTCTATTTCTACTTTTTCATCTTCTAAAATTGGCACCTGTTGTTCAAAAATAGGAGAGATAGCTTTTTTACCTTTTAGGTGTTTGTAGCGTTCATCGTTTGGATTGTAAAGTAGTGCAACGCACGATGGCAGCAACTCTGGACGAGTTGTTCCAATTAACAAATTTTTTCCATCTTCTGTTTTGAAAATAATATCGTTAAAAAAAGATGGATGTTCTTCATCATCAAGCTCTGCTTGCGCTACAGAAGTTCTACATGTTGTACAAAAAAGAGCTGGTTCATGTTTTCTGTAAATTGCACCTTTATTATAAAGACGAATAAACGATTCTTGAGAAACTTTTCTTGTAGCATTAGAGATTGTTGAATAACAAATATCCCAATCGCAAGAAAGACCCATTTTTTGCCATAACTGCTTAAAAGTTTCTTCTACTTCATGCGTTACTTTTAAGCATGTTTTAATGAGTTCAGAGCGAGAAAGTTCGTGCGCTCGTATTTTTAATTTTTTTTCTATATATCGTTCTGTTGGAAGGCCGTTGTCATCAAATCCAAATGGATAAAAAACAGAAAAACCGCTCATGCGTTTGTAGCGAGCGATGATGTCTGTTTGTGTGTAAGAAAAGATATGTCCAATATGCAAATTACCAGAAACTGTTGGTGGCGGTGTGTCTATACTGTAAAGTTTTCCAGGATTGTTTTCTACACTATATGTTTTTTGTTCTTGCCATAATCGTTGTGTTTCTTTTTCAGCTTGCAGATTATTGTATCTTTTTTCCATTATTATCTAAGGCCTTTCAAATCTTTATTGTTGTGGACCTATATTATAATAGGTTTGATAATTTATATAAAAATTGATTTGAAATGAAAAAGTTTATTCAGATTTTATTATTTTTCCAAATCAATAAAGAATATACATATTCCCGTCATTGCGAGCTTACTTTAGTAAGCGTGGCAATCTCTTTAAATAAATTATGCACATCACTTACTTAACTAGATTAGAGGTAATATTAAAATATTATTAATTTTATATTAATTATAACATGACATTAGCATTTTTATACTCTTTTTGTATCGATGCGCAATAAATGAAAAATTAAATAAAGAGATTGCCACGCTTTTTGCAAAATCTCGCAATGACGGAACGGTAAATGTCAAATTATATTACTATATCATCAGTAATTTCTGTATTAAGTATGAAGTTTAATAAGATTAACCTAAATTCTGTTGATATTTAACTATAATGATAATTTTTCCTATTCGTCTTTGCGAACTTGCGTCAGCAAGTGTGGCAATCCAGTTTATTTTGTTTAAATTTCCATATAAATAAACTTATGTTCTTTTTGTATCATAGATTGCCGCGCTTCGCTCGCA
Organism: uncultured Pseudomonadota bacterium; assembly: GCA_964647685.1. Taxonomy (GTDB): domain Bacteria; phylum Babelota; class Babeliae; order Babelales; family Vermiphilaceae; genus CAZYJE01. The sequence continues at coordinate 49,028 of CAZYJE010000019.1, forward strand.
ATGACGGTATTGAAAAGCTTTTATTTAGTATCTAAAATGAAATAAAATTATCCGTCTTCACCTATTAGATTGCGCCGTGACAGGCCTGGATTGCTTCGCTTCGCTCGCAAAGACGTAGGATAGCATAAAACATGTTTATTTGACCCTCTAGTATGTTTTACTTACAATGATTTATAGATAAATGAAGGTTTAAAATTATTAATTTTACTTAGGGACTTTATTATGATTTCATTAAGTATTGTAGAGTCTATTATTAGTTTGTTTGTTTTTTTTCTAGCATATATTACAGCAAACACTATAGTTGGTTACTGCAAAGCTGCAATAGCTTATAAGTTAGGCGATGACACTGCTTATCAGCTTGGTTTTTTAACATTAAATCCAATGGCACATATTGATCCAATTGGTTTCTTTTTTTTAATTATTTTTAGATTTGGTTGGGGCGCAACTGTTCCGGTCAATCCTTACAATTTAGAAGGTAAGTTTTCTTGGCTAAAAAAAATAATAGCTTACTTTTCAGATGTTTTTCTCCATATTGTTATGGCTATCTTTTTGTTAGTTATGCTGATTATTGGTTTTGGTGTTAAAATTTTATATATAGCTCTTCCGATGATTGCGCAAGGTAATCTTTCTCAAAAAACATTTGCAGCAATGTACCCTCACACATCTTCATTTTTTATTATTATTGGTATGATTACGGTCATTACTATATTTTTTAATATTTTATATAGTGCTCTTAGTTTTTTGATTAATGGTTTTAGGTTTTTGTTTGATATTGTAGGTAGCGATAAAATTCGTCAGCAGTGGCCGTTAATGGCGATCATTGTTCCAATGGTTATTATGTATATTTTTATAAGACCATTATTTTCTATTGTTGGACAAACAGTATTGTTGATAGGCACATTTATTGCTCAATTATTAGGTGGTATTTAATGGATATAAAAAAAAATATAGAAATAATTTCTTCTGGTGTTGCACAACTTTTGCCTTTAACTGATTTAGAGAAAAAATTAAAAAAAAAAGAAAAATTAATCGTTAAATTTGGTGCAGATCCAACAGCGCCAGATTTGCATTTAGGTCACGCTGTTGTTCTTTCAAAATTGCGACAGTTTCAAGATCTTGGTCATGATATTAGATTTTTAATTGGTGACTTTACTGCACAAATTGGTGATCCTACTGGTAAATCAAAAACTCGTCCACCACTTACACAAGAAAAAATTAAAGAAAATACTAAAACATACTTTGAACAAGTTAGTAAAATTTTAGACCCAGAAAAAATGACTGTGTGTTACAATGCTTCATGGTTGGAAAAGCTTACTGCAAATGATCTGATAAAAGTGTGTAGTAAATTAACGCTTGCAAGAATTATTGAACGTGAAGATTTTTCATCTCGAATTGAAAAAAAACAGTCTATTTCTTTGCATGAAATTTTGTACCCAGTTTTTCAGGCTTATGATTCGGTTGAACTAGAGGCCGATGTTGAACTTGGTGGAACAGACCAAACGTTTAATCTCTTGCTTGCAAGAAGCTTACAAGAGCAATATGGGCAAGAGCCACAAGTTGTTTTGACCATGCCAATACTTGAAGGTCTTGATGGTGTGCAAAAAATGTCAAAATCACTTGGCAATGCAATAAGTTTAGCAGAAAAAGCAGAAACAGCATTTGCAAAGCTTATGTCGATATCAGATACATTGATGTGGCGCTATTTTGAGCTTTTACTCCTCTATTTGCCGGATAAAATTGCAGATTTAAAAAAGCAGGTTGCAAGCAGCGCTCTTCACCCTATGGAGCTTAAAAAACGTATGGCTTTTGAGGTTATAGAGCGTTTTTGGACAGAAAAAGAAGCGAAAAGTGCAAAACAGGCTTTTGAAGCAGTTTTTCAGAAAAAAGATTATTCTAAAATAAAATCTGTAAAATTGCCTGAAAATGTACAAAACCCTCTTTGGGTCGTTGAATTGTTAAAAATATTGGGTGCAATTTCTACCTCTTCTGAGGCAAAAAGGTTGATTCAAGCAGGGGCTGTTTCAATTGATGAGCAGGTTGTTAAAGATTTTAAATTTATGGTTGACTGCAGGTCTGATATGATCATAAAAGTTGGAAAACACCGTATTTATCGAATATCTTAAATAAAATTCAAAATTTTCAAATAGCAAATTTTTGGCGGTTGATAATTGCTAAAAATTTGCTATTATTATATTATAAATAGCTTTCAAGGGGTTATTAATGAAAAAATAAGAGGTTATATTTCTTGAAAAAGAAAAAATGGAGGAATCATGAAAAAAAATATTATAAGATTACTGCTGGGACTTTTTTGCATGCAGCAAATTTCAATTATAAATGCTAAAGCTGATATTAGCCATATGTCTGCAGCTAAAATTGCTCGTATGAATCATATAAAAATGCAAGCTCGTCAGAAAAAGGTGCTTTGCCGAGGCGCTCAAAGTGTAGCTATGCAAAGTTCACCTATGCAAAATCTTAAAGAAGAAAAACAAATACAAAATTTTGATCCTTATATTAAAGCTTTGACTAATCTTGGTTTTAATCAAAAAGATGCTGCTGAAATTTTAGCTAATAAAACAGTTGATCAAGCAAAAACTTTAATTGCTGGTTCAGCTTTTTTAAAAAATCAGCGTAAGCACTCTGTTGAAGATATTTTAAAATGTATAAAAACTTATGAATTTGAAGGTTTTGTAAAAAAAGTTAATGAAATAATAAAAAGGCATCAAGGAGAAAAAAATAAAGGTAACTTCTTGCAAAATAGCATAACTGCTGTTCAAACACTAGCTGCTATTTTTACTATTCCAAGTCAACTTAGCGCTATAAAAACATTGGCGGGTAAAGCATTTAGTCCTTATACTGCAGATGCTTATGATTATGTTAATGATCAAGCAAAGTTAGCTTATAAAGGTGCTTTATTTACAAAAGATGGAACTTCTGAAGTTGCTAAAAAGGCTCGAGACAATATTTGGACTCAAAATAGATCAATGCTAGATGGTCATCAAAAAGGTGCTTTTGGATATATAAATGATTTATTCTGGTTTTCAAATAGTGCTTTAAGTGTAGCTAGTGGAATATTTACTGTTGCAAATGCTGCACGTTATTTGCTTGGATATGCTCAATAATTATTTGATTTATACTTAAAATTGTCCAGCTGTTTTGTACACATATGCAAAACAGCTGGGTTTTTATTTTTAATAAGTATTTATAGTCATATAGGTTGAGCTTTACTTGTTTTGAGTAATAGAGATTGCCACATTTGCTTACGCAAATTCGCAATGACGGGACGTTAAATGTCAAGCTATATCACTATAGTAGCTATGGTACAATTACTTTTTTAATTGTAGAGTTTATTCTTGTTGTCACTTCTCGAGGGTTAAAGCTTTGGGTTATTTTTGCAAGGCATTTTGCTGTTATATTTTCGTAATTACCAATCAGAATTACTTCATCTTGCAAGCAGATATTTTTTATTTCAGAAACATCGACAATAGTCATATTCATACCAATAACTCCAACAATTGGAGCTGGTTGTTTTTTAATATAAACAAAGCCTTTATTTGAAAGTCTACGATTATAATTTTCAGAGTAGCCTATCGGCAAAACTGCAAGTTTTGTTTTTTTGGTAGCTTTGTATGTTCTTCCATAGCTTACAGTTGCACCTGCGGCAACAGTTTTTATACTAATAATTTTTGTTTTCCATGTAAGCACAGGTTGCAATGTTTCATTTGGAGTAAGTCCATAAATGCCGGCACCAATTCTAAAAAAATTACCAAAAGGTACAATTTCTTTTTGATTCATAGATGCTGAAGATCCAATATGAATATATGGGACTTTATTTTGTAGTTTCCCTTTTTTAATTAGATTTTTATAAAGATTTAATTGTTTTTGAGTAAAATGAGAATCGAACTTTTCTGGCTCAGCAAAGTGGGTAAGTATGCCTTGAATTCTTATATGAGAAAGATTTTGTACGTACTGTATAAATGAAAGAGCATCTTTTTCCAAAACGCCAAGACGAGAAAGGCCAGTGTCGATTTTTAGATGAACATTGACTGGTATGTCCAGTTGTTGTGCAACGGCTTGTAAAGTATCTATTTGCTTTTTGCTGTGACCAATGATTGCTATTTTATTTTTTATAAGAAGTTCTGGCAGGTCATCTATGCAAACAAGGACTAAAATAGGTTTGGTGATTCCAAGTTTTCTTAAATAAAGTGCTTCAGATAAATAAGCTACACAAAGCCAATCAACTAAATTATTTTTTTGGCAAAGTGTGGCAATTTCTTTAAGTCCATGTCCGTATGCATTTGCTTTAACAACAGCTGCTAAAGTTTGATTGTTAATTTTTTTTTTATAAAAAGAAATATTACTATCAAAAGCTGATTTACTTATTTCAATGATGCTGCGTTGGTACATAAAAATTTTATACAATAGTATTGTATTTTTACCTCTATTTTATTTTGTTTTTGCAAATTTTTCTTTATTTGCAAGCAGTTCTCGACTAAAATATTCAATTTGTTATCATGAATATATGAAAAATAAAAAAGAAAAACAAATCATTGGGCAGCTTATTTATGGTGTCCATCCTATTGTTGAAATGCTCAAAGCAAAGCGAAGAAAACTAATCACGCTTTATACAACAAAGCCAGAACCAAAAGGTTTTAAAGAGGTTAAAAAGTTTTGGCCTCAATATAAAGTTGCTTTGCAATATGTAAGCAGAGATGTTCTTAGTAAAATGTCTTTTACTACAGATCATCAAGGTCTTGTTGCATGGGTAAAGGATTTTCCTCTTCGTAAAAAACCTTTTAACAAAGACAAACAAAAATTTTTAGTGATGCTTGATAGTATACAAGATCCACGTAATGTCGGAGCTATTTTGCGTTCGGCTTATTGTGCGGGTGTCGATGGTGTTGTAATGACAAAAAAAGATTCTGCAAAATTAAATGCAACAGTTTTTAAATCTGCTGCAGGTCTTGCAGAGCATTTAGAAATATTTGTAGCATCTTCTGCTCAATCGGCAGCACAAGAGCTTAAAAATGCTGGTTACAATTTATATTTAGCTGCATTTGGTGGTAAAAAAGCAACTGGATGTGATTTTAAGCAACCATGCTGCATTGTTATTGGCAATGAAGGTGTTGGTATTAGTAAAAGTATCTATAAATACGGTCAGCAAGTAACATTACCACAAAAAACAAACGACATTTCTTATAATGCATCAGTAGCAGCAGGTATTTTACTGTTTTTAGCTGGAACCCTTCATAAAAGAATCTAATTCAATAATTTTTTAATTTAAATGAGGTAATAATGAAATTAAGTATTTTTTACGCTTTGCTTTTATTTAATTTTTCTATTAATTCTATTGGTATAAAAAGCTTTTTAAGGCTTTCGCGTAAGTGTTTTAATGTAAAGAGGAATTATTCTACTTCTAGTAAAAAATTAAATTTAAAGATTGTTTCTTATAATAAAAAGCAACATTATAAAGAAGTTAAAAATATGGCATCTTCTTACCATAAAGAATTTAATTGTGATCCTGAAAATAAAGCTTTTTTGAGGGATTTAAATAGGGTTGGAGATAGTAATTATTTATATTCAGTTGAATGTAAAATGCTTATAAATAAAGATAATAATAGAGCTGTTGGGTTTTATCATTATTCTTTATTGCCTTGTATTAATACTGTTGAGCTTTCATACCTTGTTATTGATAAAAAATTTCAAAATTTAGGGTTAGGTTCTCTTTTTCTAGGAGCAATTGAGGGTTATTGCAAGAAAAAAAAGGTTAAAACACTTTTGGGAAAAGTCTCTTTTGATAATGTTTCTTCTAGAAAAATGTTAGAAAAAAATGGATTTAAGCATGATAAGGTTATAAAAGAATTTACAGATAATAAAGGTGTGGTAAAAGGACAGTTTTTAACTTATAAGAAAACAATATAGGGCAATAAAATGAAAAATAAGTATTATAAAATTTTTTCTTTAGCAGTGGTATTATTATTTAATTTTTCTACTCAGTCTATGAGAAAAGTTGTTTTTACTAAAAATAGAGGCTTTAAATAGTTACCTACTGTTAAAAGTAAATATAAAAAATCTTCTAGTAAATGGAGCTCAAATTTTAATGTTGGTGTTGGTGCTGGCGTTTTAGCTTTGGGGCTTAAAAGTTTATATAAAGAAAGATTTAAAGCTTATGCTCAAGAAGAAGTATTGGGTTTGCGTCACTATAATAACAATGAAGATTATCCATTTTTGATGGAGTTTTGCTTAAAAAATCATATAAAATTTAAAAATGATCCTAACTGTGATTCTTTCAAATTTCTATTACCTCATATTGATGTTAGAAAAAATGGGGTTGGTTGTTATAGTCGTGTATTATTTTTAAATAATAAGAAAATTGGTTTTGTTATATATCTGCATAAAGAAAAAGAAAACATTGTAGAAATTGCTTATATGGGTATTGATGAAAAATTTCAGAATAAGAAATATGGATCATCTTTATATCAATTTCTTGAAAGTAATTTTAAACAAAGTGGTGTTAAAAAGATAATTTTAGAGGTTGCTGCTGAAAGTGATGCTTTACGTTTTTATGAGCGACTTGGTTATAAAAAAAGATCTTTAAGTTGGTGCTATATTGATGGCCATAGAAAAACAGATTTTTATGGAATGGAATAAATAATTAATTAAACCTAAATTTCTATAGTGATATAGCTTTTCATTTATCAGCCCGTCATTGCGAATTTACGTCTGTCTTCGTTTTTTGAGTTTCGCCGTGACAAGTTAAGCAAATGTTGCAATCTCTATCGTTAAAGACAAGTCAAGCTGAACTTATAAGACTATAATTAAAATTATTATGAATATCTCTTTTAAGGATAGGGTTAAGAAGGTTTCAGTTCTAGCAGATTTTATCCAGCAGGTTTTAATTGGAACCTTTCATAAAAGAATCTAAGAAAAAAATTTAAAGTCTTATTTTGCCTTTAAATGGGGTTATTGAATAGGTTTTTGTTATTTCTCTTGTTTCTAATAGAATATTTATAGGTAGGGGTTTTTTAATTAAATATCAGAAAGTGAGGATTTTTGATGAAAAATATTTATAAAAAAATGTTATTACTTTTTTTAGCAAGTAATTTATCTTTTCTATCTAATGGTAATGGTTTAAACGAACTGCTTAATAATAAAAATTATACATATTTTATGACTGGTTCATTGGCTGTTTTTTATGGTTTAAATAAATATTTGAGTTCTAAGAAACATGTTAAACCTCCTGTTAAAAAGCTTAAGAATTTCGATATTGCTTCTAGAGATGAAGTGGAAAAATTATTTAAAAATGAAAAAGGTCAAAATGGAGAAAAAATTTTATCTAGAATAGATAGTTCTTCTGGTTCTGATAATGAATTTAATTATTTATTTAATTTACTATCACAAAAAAAGATTAATCAACTGTCCTTTGAAAAAAAAGGTCAAACTGAGTATCAAAAAAAAATGTTAGATGAAGAAAATAGAGTTAGGCTTTTGACTAGAACAATATTAACAAAAAATAAGAATAATATATTTAATGCTTGTAATGTTTCTAAGTTATACAACAATTTTATGAAGCCATTATGTTTATATTCAAGGAGTTCTACTCGAGTTGATATTAGTCATAAAGTTATGCCTGATGAGTTAGCTCAGTTAAAAAAATTATTATCCAATAATTTTGAAGAACTTACTCAAAATGAAAATGTTATTTATAACATGGAAATTACACGTATAGTTGAAGAAATTATGAAAATTAAAAATATAGATTATAAAGATGAAGAAAAAATAAATAATTTATATAGAGCTTTATGGAAGTTATCTAAAAATAAAAGTAATTTTAGAAAATTCTTAGAAGATGACAAACAAGATTCTACAGTTATTGATAGTTTTATTCAACTAATAGGAGAAGATTGTCATATTTTAGGAAATAAATATGATATTAAAGATAATTTTGTATTTGCTAAAGATAAAAAATGGTCTTTAATGAGTTATATTTGTAGTTATTTTAGATGATTTAAAAAAAAGCTCTCGATTAAGTTTAAGAGCTTTAATTGTTCCAAAAAACTAATTTTTATGGAATAGAAAAAGTAATTAATTATTAAAAGATGAATGTATTTAAATATGAATATGATAAAAAATACTATTTTTATAGCTTTGTGTTTTTTGATTACAAGTAATCTGTCTTTTGCTATGAACAGTTTAATACCTTTTTTTCATAGAAGGGGTGTTGATTTTGTTGATACAAAGCTTGGCTCTTTAAAAGAGGTCCCTTGTTCTTTAAGTTCTGTTCAAAAGACTAAGGAAGAAGTAAAGCAAAACTTTGATCTTTCAAAGCAAAATTTAGAAAAAATGGTAGAAGTAGAAGGTAAGGTAAAAAAAGGATCAGATCTTTTTATGAGCTCGACTTTTTTAGATTTTAAAAGAAAAAACTATTTGTTTAATTTGGTCAAAGCTATAGAAAGCAAAAATATTTATGAGCAAAAAATATTAGAGCCTATCGTGAAAAATGTAGATATTTTTGAAAATATTTTAAAATATATGACTACTGGTGAAGTCTCTCGTCAGGATCGTTCTTTGAGGAAAAATAGAAGGTTTAACGATTTTTATCGTGATTATTGTCGTATAAAAGAAAAGAATCCCAATATTTTTAATATTATGGCAAAACAAGATCAAGAGATTTTTGAAGATAGTCTTGAAGCTTATTTTTCACAATGCACTCAATGGCATAGAAGAGTTATTTTAAAAGGTTCAAGTTCTAGATTTGTAAATAATCTGTAATATTAGAATTTTTGTACAAACATTAAAAAAAGTTCCTTCATTAATTCGGAGGACTTTTTTTTGAGTAAATAATTTAAACTTATATACTTTTAAATATTTTAATTTTTTATTAATGAGTTTAAGGTGATTTTTAAAAAGTTTACATTGTTGTTTAGCTTTGTCTTTTTTTCATATAGTAGTGTTTATGCGCTTGATAAGAATCTAGAAAATATAAATTATACAATAAAAAAATATAATGCTGCTGATCACTATCATTTTATTCTTAATTTTGGTTTAAGCATTATAAAGAGTTTTTAGATAATGAAAATTGTGATATTTATCTTCGAGGATATTTGAACCTTATAGGAACTGATAAATTAGATATTAAAAATGGTAAAGTTTATTCTCATGTTTTATTGCTAGATGACGAAATTGTTGGATTTTCTATTCATGCTTATTATTCAGAGACAAATAGTGCAGCAATCCATTATTTGGGAGTAAAGAAAGAACACAGAGGTAAAGGTTTTGGAAAAATTCTTTGTAATCAAGCAGAAAGTTTTTATAAAAACTTAGATACAAAATTTATTTATATAGAAGTTGTAGTTGGTTTTGAGTTATTAATTTCTTATTATGAAAAAATGGGTTTTGTGATGGCAAAATCTGAAAAATTAACATTATATCGAATGGAAAAAGTAATAAATTAGCAATTTTTACAAGTTTTTAAAAAAGCTCTCAGTTGATCTGGGGGCTTTTTTGTTTTGTAAAAAAATGCTATTTTTATTTTTAGATTATTTACAAATTATATTTTCCAGAAGGTTTTTATATGAATTTAAGAAAGCACATAATGTTTTTTACACTATCTTTTGTTCTCTTTTCTCAAGGTTTAATGTGTAATCGATTATATAGGTTCTGTTGACATTTTTTAACGTAACCATAAAAGAGCTCCAACAAAATACAAAAAGCTATAGTAGCTAGAAATATCTTTATCAAAACGGGAGAAAACTCTTCTAAAATGCTTTATTTTAGAGAAAAAACATTCAATAGTGCTTCTGAATTTATAAATATATTTATCATATTTAATTGTAATTTTTCTATTACGTTTTCCTGGAATAACAGGAATATTATTTAACTTTTTTATTTGTTTTCTGAATATATCAGAATCATATCCTTTATCTCCTAGGACATATGATTTAGAAGTTGTTGAAAGAAGGTTTGCTGCTTCTTTAAAGTCACTTCTACCGCCTGAAGTCACAATAAATTTTAATGGATTTCCTAAGGCATCAACTTTTGCGTGAACTTTACTTGTAAAGCCACCAACACTTCTTCCAAGGCCTTGTTCTTTTTGTTTCCCTTTTCCTGCTGCACAAGCATGTGCTCGCACCACCGTAGAATCAAGCATAACGTATTCTAAATCTGGATTCTCAATGCAGGAATGCATGAGTTTTTTTAATATTTTTTTATTTGACCATCTTTTAAAACGTTTAAATATTGTATTCCAAATTATTTATTTGGTAATGGAGAAGCTGAGAATCAAAAAGTTGTTGATGATAAAAAAGTTAACATTTCTTTCGATTCATATGATGGAGATGATTTTGTTGCCAAAAGTATATATAAAAAATGCTTAAAACACTCTCAAGAAAAAATATCTTTAAGGGCAAACACACTGGTGAAGCAACTAGAAGAAAATAAAGAAATTGAATTTAGCTATAGTATGCAAGATATTGGTAGGATGGAAAGTCATTGTAGTTCTTTTAAAACGCAGACTCCAGCAAAAAGTCGGTTTGTAATGTATAAAGATGGTAAAAAAATTGCTCTTGTTGATATAGGAGATGCTTTATATTCTTCTTCAGTAGTTGATGACGTAAAAGTATATTATTTAGATGAAAGAGAGCGAACTACTCTTTTTGATTTTATAATAAGTGAAAACCAAAATGGTTTAGTTTCTATAAAAAGAGTATGTGAAGGCGATGGTGAAAGAATTTTGCCAGAAAGCCTTCTATCAATTGTACATGACCTAGAAAAAGAAATAAGAAATCAACATAGAATTGTTGTAATATCTCGTTAATAATTTTAAAAAAAGCTCTCATTTATTTTGGGGGCTTTTTTAAAATGTATTGACTATTGATCAATCAAAACGTTATTACATAAAAAGGGTTAAGGGGAGAAGAAATTATAGGGATATGTTATTATGTCATTGTTTTTTAAAAACAATAAACATATAAAATATGGTATTACAATCATTTTAGTTGTAATGCTTTATTTTTTTATTTCCTCTTTATCTTCTTGTTTTCTTGTTCAAAAACGTGCCTATAAGTTCGATACTTCTATTTCTAAAAAATCAATTTTTTCTATTTCTTTATTTCTAAAAAATTACTCATTAAAAACTAAGCTTTTTTCTGCCGGCAAGCTACTATCAAAAGAATTTTATTTTATTGATTCTATTTGTTGTATGCAAAAATCTTCTGGAGTTGTTGATATTGCTATTTCTTCAAAAATTCCTTTTATTAAAGTTGGTAAAGATCGAGTAATGACAACAGATGGACTAATTATTAAAGCAGATTATTTTAATAAAAAATCACTTTCAAATAAAGCTCGATGCTCTATTTTTGGTCTTCAAGATGTTGAGTGTACAGTGGTGCCAGCTTGTGTTGAGGGTCTGAAAAAAATACCAGAAAACATATATGAAAAATATAACGTTTGTTGGCAGAGTTTTGTAAAAGGCATTTTGCAAGATAGAAGCCAAAAACGTTTTTTTATTGTTTTTAATAATCAAACTGTGCCAAATCAGAACCTTTTAAAAGCTTGCAATAAGATTAGAGATAAGCTTGAGCAAGATGGTGCATTTAAGAAAAAACAATGGGTTGCTGATGTACGATTTGATAATCAAATTATTGTAAATTCAGGTCGGGAGGTAGAATATGGCAAAAGTTTTTACGAATAAATTACTGGTGGCAATAGATATTGGCACAACAAAAATATGTGTACTTGTTGCAAATCAATTAGATGATCATAACTTAGAAGTTTTGGGTATCGGCAAATCGCCATCACATGGTCTTGCAAAAGGTGTTGTTGTTGATATTGCAAAAACTATTAATTCTATATCAACAGCAGTCAAAGAAGCGGAGTTAATGTCTGGTCATACAATTGAGTCTGCGTCTATTGGAATTGCAGGTGCTCATATTAGTTCAAAAAATTCTAGTGGGGCAGTTCCTCTTAAGTCTGGCCAAGTAAAATCACAAGATGTTGTAAATGTACTTGAAGCTGCCAAAGCAATTCCACTTGCCGATGGTCAAAAAATATTACATGTTCTGCCTCGATATTTTGTTATTGATGGTGGCGATAAAATACAAGACCCAATTGGCATGCACGGTGTTCGCCTTGAAGTGCAAGCGCATATTATTACAGGTAGTGTTGCATCGGTGCAAAATCTTATAACATGCACTGAGCGTGCGGGTGTAAAAATTGAAGATGTTGTTCTTGAGCAACTTGCTTCAGCTCGTTCTGTTTTGAGCCATGATGAACGTGAGCTTGGTGTTGGAGTACTAGACATTGGTGGCGGCACATCTGATTTAGCTATTTATAAAAATGGAAATATTGCCCATACGATGGTCTTGCCAGTTGCTGGAAAACATTTTACTAACGATATTGCAGTAGGTTTAAGGGCAACATTGCAAGATGCAGAAAAGATTAAACAGTCATATGGTTGCTGTTATAAATCTTTGCTTCAAGAAGACGAAAAAATAGAAGTTGAGTTGGTGCAAGGGCAAGAAGTAAGAATGATAAATAAATCAGAACTTGCTGCAATTGTTCAGCCACGAGCAGAAGAACTTTTGCAACTAATTAAGCAAGAAATAGTCTTGCATAACTTGCAAGCATTGATGCGTTCGGGGCTTGTCATAACTGGTGGTGGATCTTTGCTTGGTGGGATGAAAGAACTTGCAGAATCGATTTTTAAGATGCCTGTTCGAATTGGGTCTCCTCGTATGCAATTTGGTATTTCTGAGGCGCTGGAAAGCCCTATTTATGCAACAAGTTATGGTTTATTGTTACATATTCTAAAAAATAGAAAAGGAACCTTAAAAGATGTTTCAGGTCCTTTTGTAAAGCAAATTTTTTCTCGTATGAAATCTTGGATTGGGGATTTTTTTTAAATAATATTGTAAAAAATAAAAGGAAGTACAATGATTGAATTTGAAAAAGATGTTCCAAATAAAAAATTGCCAACAGTTTCTATAAAGGTAATTGGTGTTGGTGGTGCAGGTGGAAATACTGTAAACAGCATTATAGAGTCAGGTGCCAATGGAATCGAGTGTATTGTTGCAAATAGTGATGGCCAAGCACTCAATCTTTCTAAGGCGGAGCAAAAAATTCAATTAGGTGTAAAATCAACAAAAGGTTTGGGAACAGGGTCAAATCCTGATCTTGGAAAGCGTGCAGCAGAAGAAGATTTAGATAAAGTTTTAGAGTCGGTAGAAGATGCTGATATTGTTTTTCTTGCAGCAGGCATGGGTGGCGGAACAGGCTCTGGTGCTGCTCCAGTCATTGCACGAGCTTTAAAAGAAAGAGATATTTTGTCTATTGCAATTGTGACAAAACCTTTTTTGTTTGAAGGCAAAAGAAGAGCGCGCATTGCAGAAGAGGCAATAACTGCTCTTGAAAAAGAGGTTGATACATTAATTGTTCTTCCAAATCAAAAATTACTCGATGTTGTTGATGATAATGTTTCTATGATTGATGCATTTGGCATGATGAATGCAATTTTGAGCCAATCTGTAAAAGGGATTTCTGATATTATTACACGTCCTGGCCATATTAATGTCGACTTTTCTGATGTTCGTACAATTATGAAAGATATGGGCCTTGCTATTATGGGCACAGGAACTGCAACAGGACCAGACAGGGCGCAAGATGCTGCAATTCAGGCAATATCTTCTCCACTTTTTGAAAATATGAATATTACAGGTGCAAAAGGAGTTCTTCTTAATATTACTGGCGGCAAAAATCTTGGACTACATGAAATGAGTCAAGCAGCATCTATTATTTATGATGAAGCTGATGAAGATGCAAATATTATTTTAGGCTCAGTTATTGATGAATCTTTAACAGATGAAGTTATTGTGACAATTATTGCAACTGGCTTTGAAGATGAGCAAAAAAAACGTATGGAAAAAGAGCCGTTCAAAACAGCATCGGTAGCTGTTGAGCAAAAGCAAGAGCACATTGTAAAAAAAGAAGAAAGTTTATTTACACAAGAAAAGTTGCAAGAGAAAAAGCAAGAAGCTGTTGAGATAAAAGAAAAAAGTAATTTACCATCGGCACTTGTTGACCTTGATGTCCCAACGTTTTTAAGAAAAAGTTTAGAAGAAAAAGATTTATAAAAAATCAAAAGTAGTAATGAAGCAAAAGGGGCTGTATTAATTACAGCCCCTTTTATGTTTTAAGCTATAGTGATATAGTTTGACATTTATCGTCCCGTCATTGCGAATTTGCGGCCGTCTTTGCTTTTTAATTTTTGCCGTGACAAGTAAGTAAATGTGGCAATCTCTATTACTGAAAATAAGTAAAGCTCAACCTATATGACTATATTAATAGGTTTTAGTTTAAAACTTCTAATGCTAATTCAACTTTTTTATCTTCAATCTCAAGAAAGCAAGTTTGGGCTTTTTGAAAATTTTTTTTCGATTGCCCAAATATTTGCCAAGAAAGGCGAGTAAGAAAGTCGAATTTTTCTATATTGTTGTAATAGTCAGATTTTGGTTTAAATCTCATTTTAATAATTTCATTTTGTTGGTTACAAATTATATCTATTAGTATTTCTGGCAATGTTTTGCGTAGCCACTTATTATCTTCTTCTTTTAAATATTCTTTCATTTTTTTTGATAAAGTCGGTGAACTGAGTAGTTCTTTTTTTCGTTTTATAAATACTTCTTTAGGTATTTCAGTTTCTTTTTGAAGTAAGTATGTTTTGATATTTTGAAGAAATGTTATGTGCCCAAAGGATCTGTTTTTCGTTAGAGTTTCGTAAATTTTTATAGCTTCATGTGGTTCTTCAGGGTCAATAGTAATGTATTTTTCTGTAAGAATGTTTTCTGTAGATTTATATTTTTCGTTTAAATATTCAAATAATTTTTTGTTAAAAGTAGAATTTTCAGATAAAAGTTTTTCTTTAGCATTTTTTAACATATAACTAACAATTGCTCGTTCTGGAATGCTTGAAGTGAGTATTAATGCATTATTATATATTGATTTTTTTAATACTTTAGGCTCTTTAGAAGGTAATATTTTATTATTGTCATTTTTTGTTAAGGATTCATATTCTTTTATATAATTATTTGATAACTCTAAAGCTTTTACTTTAAACTCTTTTGTAGCATTATTACTTTGTAAGCATTTTAAAATTGATTTTAAATTTTTTTGGTTGCTTTCTATTTGGGATTGCTTTTCAAAAATAGAAGGTACAGTTTTTAAAGAATATTCTACTTTTTCAATTATAGTATTTATATTTAGTTCCGGTTCATCTTCTTTACAAAAATTACTCATGCTTGCTTTGTTTATTTCAATGTCGTTTATAGATATACTCTGAAAAGCATCAGTTATTTTTTCTATATCAGTACGATTATCTTTTTTAAGCAAAGAGTTTTTATATGAATATAGCTTTTTTGGTTTAATTTTATATGGTGGGGTTAATGTATTATGAGGCTGAAATACTCTCATCATTGTTTTGATATTTAAAGGAAGAGTAAGTGCCCCTATGATAGCAAAGACATAATATTTCATTTTGAATTCTTTCTGTCGTGTATCTTTTTAAAATGTTGTTTGAAAAAAAATAATTATTACAAATTTTAACTGGAAATAATAATAATGCTATTTAAAAAAGATTTTTTTACTTTTTATTTTGGTGATAAGCAAGATCAGATAGATAAAAACTTGTATGAAACATATAAAGATAATTATTTTTTAAAAAATAGTTGTTTTGATTCTCTTAAAAAAAGGATTAATAGTAGGTCTTTCTTTTTTTTAAAACAAACACATAGCACACTTGGCATTGTTCTGGATAAAGAAAATATCAAAAATGCCCCTTCTTTTTCTTTTGAAGGTGATTATATAATTACTAAATTGCAAAATATAGCAATTGGTGTCATGACAGCAGATTGCTTGCCAATTATATTTTATGATAAAGAAAATCATACAGCGGCAGTTGCTCATGCTGGATGGCGAGGTTCTGCTAAAATGATTGCAAAAAAAGTAGTGCAACAAATGAACAAAGAGTTTCAAACAAAGCAAGAAGACTTCCAAGTTTTTTTTGGGCCATCGGCAAAGGTATGTTGTTATAAAGTTGGCGATGAAGTTATAAGTGCATTAAAAAAAATTAATTTTTTAGATGATGTTATAGTAAAAAAAAATAATGATTTTTACTTTGATTTGCCTTTGCTTAATAAAAAGATTCTACTGCAATCTGGAGTTGCATCTGAGCGTATAAATATGCAGTATAATTTGTGTACGATTTGTAATGATGATTTTTGTTCATATAGACGTAAAAAAGGTGATCCTTATCGCCAAATGTCTGTTATAAGTTTGTTAGCAATATAAATTATTTAAGGTCGATAAAGTACCTTACTATCTAGCAAAAAATGTGCTAAAATAGTTCTTAATTTATTTACTTTTATTTGCTAATCTGCCTACACTTTCTTACAAGAATTAAAGAGCAATTTTTAAAAATTATTTTGGGGTCAATTCATGATTGCACGTTTACTTGCTAAATTAATGGGAACAGCTAATGACCGTGAGCTAAAAAAATTACGTCCACTTGTTGCAAAAATTAATGCATTAGAAAAAGAGATACAAGAACTGACAGATTCTTCGTTGGCATTAAAAACAAATGAATTTAGGCAGCAACTTTCTCAAGGAAGATCTTTAGATGATCTTTTACCCGAAGCTTTTGCAGTTGTTAGAGAAACTGCACGCCGAAAACTCAATATGCGTCATTATGATGTACAGCTAGTTGGTGGAATCGTTTTGCATAAAGGTATTATTGCAGAAATGAAAACTGGTGAAGGAAAAGCTCTTGCAGCAACATTGCCACTTTATTTAAACGCACTTGGTGATAGCAGTTCTCACTTGGTAACAGTTAACGACTATCTTGCAAGTCGTGATGCAAATTGGATGCGCCCTGTCTATGAATTTCTTGGTATGAATGTTGGTATTTTGCAAAATAATTCTACAGATCAGCAAAGAAAAGATGCCTATAGTTCAGATATTATGTATGCAACAAATAATGAGTTAGGGTTTGATTATTTACGGGACAATATGAAGTTCCGTTTTTCTGATTATGTGCAAAAAGATCTAAACTATGCAATCGTTGATGAAGTTGATTCAATTTTAATCGATGAAGCAAGAACTCCACTTATTATTTCTGGTGCTGCAGAAAAAAGTAGTGATTTATATTTAAAAGCAAATAGTATTGCAAGGCAATTGCAACCTGAAAAAGATTATGAAATTGACGAAAAAGCTCGTTCTATTCAACTTACAGAAGAAGGTGTCGATAAAATAGAAAGCTCTTTTGGTGTTAAGAACTTGTATGATGTTGCAAATATAGATCGTTTGCACCATATTACCCAGGCAGTAAAAGCCTATGGTTTGTTCCGTCGTGATGTTGACTATGTTGTTAATGAAAATTCTGTACAAATTGTAGATGAATTTACTGGGCGTATTTTATCTGGTCGTCGTTATTCAGATGGTCTTCATCAGGCTCTTGAAGCAAAAGAAGGCGTTGATATTGCATCAGAAAGTCATACACTTGCTTCAATAACATTGCAAAACTTTTTTAGATTATATAAAAAACTTGCTGGTATGACAGGTACAGCGCTTACAGAATCTGAAGAGTTTCATCAAATTTATAAATTAAAAGTAATTAGTATTCCGACAAACAAACCGATTGCTCGTCAAGACAAGTCGGATTTAATTTTTTTAACACAGCAGGCAAAATATAAAGCTATTGCAGAAGATGTAAAAGAGCGACATAAAAAAGGTCAACCAGTTTTGATTGGTACTGTCGCAATTGAAACGTCAGAAATTATTAGTCAGGTTCTTACTTCTCAAGGGATTGCTCATGATGTTTTGAATGCAAAACAACATATGCGTGAAGCAGAAATTGTAGAACATGCAGGAAAACCTGGAAAAGTTACCATCGCAACAAACATGGCTGGTCGTGGAACAGATATTAAACTGTCACAAGAGTCTTTAGATGCTGGTGGCCTTTATATTTTGGGTACAGAAAGACACGAAAGTCGTCGCATTGACAATCAACTTCGTGGTCGTTCTGGTCGTCAAGGTGATCCGGGAGAATCTCGTTTTTATATTTCTTTAGAAGATAATCTTATTAGAATTTTTGCCGGCGATACTTTAAAAAATCGAATGAAGCTTTTTGGTATGGAAGATGACGAAGTTATCGAATCTAGTTTTGTTTCCAAGCGCATAGAAAGTTCACAAGAAAAAGTAGAAAAACATAATTTTGAAATACGTAAACATTTAATCGAGTATGATGATGTATTAAATCAGCAACGTAAAGTTGTGTATCGTTTTAGGTATGCAACGCTTGAAAGTGAAAAAGGTATTTACAAAATTGTTCGAGATCTAATCATCACTGTTGTTCAAGATGTTATTAAGCGAGTTTGCCCGCAACGTGTGATAAAAAAAGAGCAGTTTGAAAAAGTTCTTGTTGTTCTTTCTAAAATAATGAATGTAGAAATTTCTAATCTGCATGCAGAATCTTTCAGTAGTTCAAATAGTGAAGTTTTGCAAAAAGATTGTATAGATTATCTACTTAAGCAGTATGATTTATATAGAAATAAGCATGATGAAGAAAATATTCATGAAGCTGAAAAATGGCTCATTTTAGAAGTTATTGATCAGGCTTGGAAACAGCATATGGTTAACCTTGATCACTTAAAAGAGGGTATTGGTCTTCGTGGTTGGGGACAAAAAAATCCGCTTATCGAATATAAGCGTGAATCTTTTGCAATGTTTCAAGAAATGATGGACGAAGTTCGCCTTGATATTGTCAGTCATATATTCAAGTTAAATGCAACAAAGATGAACACAAAAGAGTTAGAATCTCGACGTGAGCGTGAACTACAAGATATGCAATTAAATTCATCAGACTCTGATTCTCGTGCAACTCAGCAAAGAACTGTTGATAAGGTTGGCAGAAATGATGATTGTCCTTGTGGTTCGGGTAAAAAATATAAAAAATGTTGTATGTAAAAAAAAGAGAGTTCCTAAGCAAAAGTTTAGGAACTCCGTGTTTTAAAGCTATCTGAAAAAAACTATTTATTTCGAGTTTTGCCTTCCTCTCCACATTCGGTCGATTCTGGCAGCTCGTACCTCGCGGTAGCTGTTTATGCAGCTTCTAAATAATTTCAAAAAAGCCCCAAAGCTCTTCACTTTAGAGTCTTTCAGATAGTTTTAAATGTTTTATTATCTATTTTTAGATTATCACACAGCATTTTCAATTTGCAACAATTTTAAAAATCCGAAAAGCGCTTATTTTTAATTGTTTCTTTTGTTATGTGTCTAGAAATGCTAGTCCACATGCTAAATCGCATGCTGTTTTAATAACTGCACGGTAGCATTTAGTGATTAAGATGTGTATACCCTCTTTGCTGTCAACATCATTGTTGATAGTGTCAAAAATAATCTGTAGTCCTTGGCCTGCTTCTTGTATATTTGCAAAGTGATCATTGACCAAAAAGCCATTAACTTGCATTGAAAGTATAAAAGCTCGAGCTGTTGGTGTTGTCAGATTGTCATCGCATAAAGCTTTGAGTTCGTTGCATAACGTTATTATTGGATCCGCAAATGTTGTAGGTAGCGCTGTGCGAACTTTATCTATCCATACAACGCCATCATCTATTTCTTGTTGTGTAAGGTCGGCAATTGCTGCAGTTGCAGTAGAATAAAAAACAATATCATTAATATCAGGAAAGAGTAAAAGTCCCGCAACAATTTTAGATTCTGGAGTAAGTAAATTTAAAACGTCAATAAATGCTTGATTTGTAAACTCGTTAATTCTATTTTGGCCAATTGTCATCCATTCAGGTGGCAGATCTGCAAAAAGTGGTTGAGAAAGAGTAAGAAACAGAATAATCAGTAGTTTGTTTAATTTCATAGTAGATCCTTTTTTTTTAAAAGAAGTTATTTTTTTGTTTTTTACTATAAAATTATTCAGATGTAAAAAAGGCCCGAAAATTAATCCGGGCCTTTTTTGATATATAAGCTTTTTTACTATTTTATTTTTAATGCTCTGAGTATCCAATCTCCTATTTTAGAAATTGTAGAAGGATTTTCTTGGTTCCACCATGGAAGCTCAGTTCTATTAAGTTCTTTTTTGGATAAAACTTCTGTAAGATCTTTGCGAATAGCTTCAAGATTTTCAATTACTGTATTAATTTTGCTTTTTATTTCTTGCGATTCAAAGTTATATTTCATTATTCCACTAGTAGGCTTGCTTTGATTTGTTTTTTTATCTTTTATGTCTGCATATAAAGCTTCAACAATATCTAATGCTTTTTGTTTTAAATTTATGATTTTGTTTTTAATATTCTCATTTAGAGAAGAAATTTTTTCAAAAGCAATGAGTCCATGCAGCAGTGATATAAAATCAACTTTTCCAATTTTTTGACGCACAATTTTTATAAACTCTTTATTATTGTCTTCTGGATAAAGTCCTTTTACAGATGGTCTATTACCGTCAAAGTCATGACGTTTCATAATTTGGTTATATGCATTTTGTTTAGATAAACCTTCGTTTTGTTTCATTAAAAATTTCAGCTCTTTCTGTATTCTTTTGTCAAACATAGCAGATAATAATTTTTCTGAGTTTTCATCTTTATTTGAAGAAACATTAACATTACTACCTTCATCTGTTATTAATCTTTTTAAAGGTAGAATATATGGATTAGTAGAGTCTGGCTGTAATAATAGGTGCAAGGCTATAAGAGCTCTGCTTTTTTCTACTTTTGAAAAATTGGATTTACCAATTTTTAATTGTTTTTTCCCATCATATTTATTTATTTTGTTCAATAATCTTATATTTTTATTTTCTAAAGGGTTGATCATTGTTCTAATTATTTTTATGTCATTTTGTATATTTTTAAGAGTTTCAAGGTTCTTTCCTTTAAGAGCATCATTAAGCTTGTCAGTTGCTCGAACAATATTTCTACCTTGATAAATTTTAACATCTTCTTTAAATATTTCTTGTAAGTTAGATTCACTTAGTCTTTGTTTTGTTTTAAATAGTCTAGGGTCTAAGCGATTTAACATTGATTTTTTAGATGTATTTGCAAATTCAACCCAAGCTTTGCTTTCAATCATACTTCCTTGTGGAATACTTTGCATGAGGCTGCTACTTAAAATACCTATTGCCAGCAGCATATAGATACTATTTCTGAGGTTTTGCATTGTTTCTCCTTGTGATTATTTAAATATTTTTTTCATATAAAAAACTATACTCTAATTACAATTGTAAAACTAGCGGCCGCCAAAAGTAAAGATTTTTATTCTATTTGAAACTCTTTGTCGTGGTTCGTTTTTTTCTAAAACATAAATTTGAACGAGTAACACTTATTAAAGAGAGTCTTGATTTATTCTTTTAATATTTTGTATTGTTCCATTACAAAGCTATATCGGTTTATTTTTTTGGAGTTTTAAAGTGAATATAAAATATCAAAAAAGAATATTTCTTTTTTTTGGAGTATTATTCTTTTTTTTTGACAATAAATCTTTGGTGGGGGCTTTTTTAGACGGAAAAACGTTCTTTTTTCCTCGCTCTGATCATTCAAAAGTAATGGCTACAAGAGAAAATGCTTATCACTCACTCTTTTTTAAAGGCAAAGCTGGTGAACAAGAATATTTTTCTAAAAAAGGTCGTCCTTTTGCAGATGTTGTTTTTTCGTGCAATCATTCATTTGGTAGCGATGATATAGCAAGTTATTTTTTTGGTCAAGATAAGCTTATTTTTTCTGGAAGTCGATCTGCTAGTCGACAATCTACTCATATTTTATCTGATTATTTTGGAACAACATCAGATTTTCAAAGTACTGTTTCTTTTTCTCCTGTTGTAAGGTCAGCATCAGTTTGTTTTAGCACTGGTATAGGTTTAGAGGCCTTATGTAAAAAACTGTATGCAAAAATTACGCTTCCTTTTGTTTATAAAAGCTTTGATATGAGGCTTAAAGAGAATGTAACATCTCAAGGTATTAATTCTCACCCTGCAGGTTATATGTCCGGAGGGAACCAGCCTCTTTCAAAAACAGTGCTTGTACACAATATAAAAACAGCTTTTAAGGGAGAGCAAAGTTTTGGAGATATGAGAACTCCTTTACAGTATGGAAAAATAGATGGTGTACAGAAAAAATTCAGCTGTGCCGACATTACAATAGAAGTTTTTAGAAAAATTATTAATAAAAGAAAAAAACAGTTAGATGTGTACATTAAGGGAGTTATTCCAACTGCTTCTTCGGCAGATGCTCGCTATTTGTTTGAGCCAATTGTTGGGTCAAATGATCATTGGCAGCTAGGTCTTGGTATGTCTGGTAGTTATTTTTGTCTTGAAAATGAAGAAAAAGAAAGAAAAGTTCAGCTATGTGCCGATTTTGAACTTTTACATTTATTTTCATCAAAACAAAAACGATCATTTGATTTAAAAAATAATGGTTTTGGTAGTCGCTATATGTTGATGCAAGAATTTAACAGTTTTTCTGATGGTGTTTTTTCAGTTCCAGGTAGTGTCCCCTATCAGTATTCAGGGAGCCTACTTCCTGTTATTAACAAAACAACGCTTGATTGCCGTGTCAAAGTGGCGGTGCAAGCAGATTTGCTTTTAAACTGTATTTATTTTTATAAAGAGCGTTGGAAAATTAATGGTGGATATAATTTGTGGATGCGCAGTAGTGAAAAAATTTATAATAGAAAGCTTTTTAAAAATGATGTTTATGGTTTAAAAGGTGATACTCAAATGTATGGTTTTTTTACAAATACTGTTGATGTTGCAGTTCCGCTTAATGCAACACAAAGCGAAGCTACATTATGCAAAGCTCAAGGATCTGGGAATTTGCGCCAAACTTTACTTGCAAATGATTTTGCCAATGCAAATGTAGACAACCCTGCACTTGTATCAGAGCTTGCAACTCCTGGAACTTTAAATCATCTAACTGGCGATGATATTACAACTCTTGGTGTTGCAGGTCCGCTTCAAACTCGTGGTTCTAATAATCCAATTTTATTGCAAGATTCAGATATAGATGAACAATCTGCAGAAGCTCCTTTTTGTTCATCACATACATTTTTTGTTGCTGCAGATTATTGTTGGCCAGAAAATAGATTTAAGCCGCTTTTAGGTGGAGGACTTAAAATAGAGTGTGCAGGGACTCATGATTCTAAAAAAGGTGTTTTTTCTCGATTTGGACTGTGGGTTAACGCTGGAATTACTATTTAAAAAAGGATTATTGTAATGAAAAAAAGTTACTATTTTTGGTTGTTTTTATTATTTTTGAACATTCCAATTTTTTCTAAGTTTTTGGAAGTAAATCTATCTTGGATTAAAAGTGCTTCAGTTCGTCAGCTTGATAATGAATTAAAGCGTTGGGAGGCTAAAGGCTATACTTTAAAAGGAAAAACTGACCGAGCGCAAAAAAAGTTAGAAGAAAGAATTCAAGAGGTGATGGCCTTGCGAGCTGGGCAATCGGGTGTAAATTATAAAAAAAATACGATGATTATAAGCAAAAGTATGATGAAACTCTAAAGAAATTGAAGATTTTAGAAAAGCAGCTAGATATATATCTCAAAGCTGGCTTGACTCCTGAGCAAATAAGACAAAGGGTAGAAAACAATTTAAAAGATACAAAAGAAAAGATAGTTAAAACTGAAAAAAATTTGGTCTTGGCTGAAGGAATTGATAAGCAAGATCTTGAAAACTATTTAAGCTCTTTGAAAGAAAAAAAAGCTGTAAATGAAGGAATACTGCAAAAGGTTTTATCAAAAGTAGAAGAGATTCCAGTGCCACCTGTAGCACCAGGAGTAACTGATGGTCCGCCACCTCCTCCAGGACTGCCTCCAGGGTTAGGCAATGGGCCGCCACCACCGCCGTCAATGGGTGGCAAAAAAAAGAAAACTGTTAAAAAGCCTAAAAAACCTACAAAAGAAGAACTACCAGCAATTATAAGTGAACAAGATCTGAAAGCTTTGAGTAAAAATGACAAAAAAGCTTCAGATCAACTTTTTTTAGCTCCTTTTTTAAATATCGATAGCTCTCAGAAAGATAATTTATATACAAACTTTGACCCAAATAAGTCATTGGGTTTTTATCTTGATGACATAAAAAAAGCTTTTGCACATATTCGCTTGAATAAAGACTTTAAAAAAAGAAAAGAGTTTGATGAGCTATTTGGAGTTAGTAGAAAACGTGGTTTATTACATAGTTTTTTTGAAGAAAAAATAGAAAAAGTAATAAAAAATAACAATGAAAGTCTATCAGTTTTTTATGTTGATTTACAGGATGTTGAAAAAAGTCAATGGGTTAAGAATTTCAAAGTTCTTTTAAGCTCATGTCTTTTTGAAAGTGGATCTGCCGATTTGGCTGGAATAAATAAAACATGTGCAATAGTTTTAACAAATGCACTTGTTATTGCTCGTCAAAAAGGATCTGCAAGTCGTTATGATTCTGATTATTTTGTTTTTGATCTTGTTAAAACTATTTTGCAAAAAACTAAAACCAGTTCTGTAGAACATTTTGGTTGGCAGCTCAATCTTGTAAGAATTTATCCACAATTTATTAAATACAAAGATGTTATGGGCTCTGTAGCTGATAGTAATTATAAAGGTGCCAGTGGTGGAGTTGTAGGAAAAGCTAAATTTCAACCATTATTGCAGCAGTGGTTTAAAAAAGAAATAAACAACAAAGATTGGATGCCGCTTTCTAATTTTGCCAGCAGATTGAGTCAGCAGTTTTTTTATGGAGATTATTTAGATCAACTTCTTTCTGAAAGTGATAATAAAAAGAAGCTAGAAAGCTTGCTTGAAAAACATATTGGTCTTTTGAAAGAGAAAAAAACAAAATCTTTTGATATAAATAATTTTTTAAAAAACAGTTTCTCAAAAGTAAAAGATATAAATTCTTTGCGTAAAGCAATAAAAGAACTGAAAACCAATCTTGTAGAAGGTAAGAAAAAAATAGCAGAAAAAATAGAAAGCATGATGCAGGACTTATCTATTGATGTAGATCAATTTAAAAATCAATTAAATGTAATCATTGCTGATGATATTACAACAGTAGTTGAAAATTTTGCTGATATAGAAAAAATTATTACAGATTATAATGAAAAAAATAAAATAGTCAGCAAGGTTATTAATATTTTTAAAGAAGTTAAAGAAAAATATAAAAAAGAATATACAATTTCTGGTGAGTATAAATCAAAAGGAAAAGTTCTTTATGACAAATTAATTCAAGTACCAAACATAAAAAATCAAGTAGAAAAAGAGTTTACATCTATTTACAGAACGGCAAGAAGTATTCATCAATTTATAAATAGCATTGTTAAAGATTCTAAATTAATGAATGCTCATGTAAAAATAGACGATATGTATAACTTTATAGAGCCTTATGGAACATTGGTTAGAGTACTTGAACAAATTCCAAAAGAAAAAGAAGATTTGTTACTGCAACTCCAGTATGCACTGCAATATCTTAATGATGGGCAAGTCTTTCCTAAGTTTACACCACTTGATGGAACTTCTGACGGTGCTGCAATTTCTCAGCAAAAAATTTATGAAAATAAGTTAAAAGACGCAATAAAAGCACTGCAAGATTTTGATTTTGAAACTCTTAAAAAAGTTATACTTGCCTTTGTAAAAAAAGCAGAACTTGACGTTGAAAACAATAAAGATTTACAAAATATTATTAAAAATGCATTTATGGCAATTGTTAATCAGAAGTTTAAGTCTTTTGTACGAGCAATCAAAGATTTTGATGGATCTGAACTGAAAAGTTTAAAGCGTGGCGACTATCGCTATGATCGCAGAAATATTGCTATTTCTAAAGTCTTGAAAGATATTTTTAAACCGATTTTTGTCATCACTGGAAATACTATACAAGAGTTTACAAAACAAGATATTTTTGGAGCACAAAAAGATCAATGGGACAAATCAGTTGAAGCAATAAAAAAAGATATTCAAGAAAAGCTACAAGACAAATCAATACAGTATATTGCAACAGATGAAAACGGTATTAACGCAGAAAGAGATAAGATAGAAAAAGAAATAGTTGAGTATGTTGATCTGGTAAAAAAACAGATAGAGCAAATGTACAAGACTATAAAATCTAAGCAGGACCAGAAAAAAGCTTTAGAAACCAAAAAAGAAACAAAACAAGAAGAAAAAGCAGAGCAAAAACAGCAAGAAAAAACTAAAAAAGATGATGAAAAAAAAGAAGTTGTTAAGCAAGAAGAAATAAAGACAGGTGAAAATCAAGTAGAAGAAAATATTAATGTATTTTCACAAGTGCAAGAAGCTCAAAGAAATCTTATGTCTTTTTATTAATTTGTTTTTTGACAAAGAAAGAGGGCAGCTCCATTTGGAACTGCCCTCTTTCTTTAGGTTTTAATTTTGAGTTATAAAAAATCTATTTTATTATTTCAAATTTTTTATATTCTTTTTTATTTTTGCTTTCAATGTCAGGAGTTTCTTCATCTTGTAGTATATACTTAAGGTGAGGAATAAATATTTCTTTAAAATCTTTTATGAGTTGTTTTATATTTTTGATATTTGGATAATAGACTGATGATGAAGTTATAAAGCCTGTAGAGCTTTCAGAATAGTTTTTATATTTATCACTATCAAAATATTCCATTTCTTTGTTAACCATATTTAAGAATTCAACTTGTTTCTCTTTTGTAATTTTCTTATTTAAAAAGCTTCTTTTTGCAAGACCTGAAATATCTATCAATACATTTCTTAATATTGTTATCGGGTGATTTAAGAGCATAAGTTTTGCAAATACCTCTGTCTCTTTTATGATGCCTTCTAATTCTTTTATTATGTTATTAACAATTTCCTTTTTTTTCATTGGAAGAATTCTGTTTTGGGAATCAAAATCTTCAGTAGTAGTAACGTCTTCATAGTTTTGTTTAAAAATAATTTTATTAATGTTTTTTGTTATAGAATTGATTTTATCAACTACTCCTGGTCTTTTTTTATCTGGATCGAAAGCTGTATCTCCTGGCTCTGTTATTCCTCCGATTAAATCTTTAGTTACTTGTAGAGTAATCCTATCTAATTCAAATGCATTATCTTCATCAAGGCTATCATCGTATTTTTTGATAAACTTAGTGAGCCTCTTATCTAACTTTAGAAGATCTTCTATATTTTTTGCTTTTTTGTATTCTTTTATAAAATGTTTTTTTATTATTCTATTTTTTTCTTTGTTTATAGATTCAGTATATTTTTTTCTTCTTTCTTCATTATTAATCTTTTTCAGTTCTTTATCTATTTCTATTGATAATTTTATGGCATTATTTTCTAGTTTTTCTTCTACGCTAAGTTTAGCAATCAATATTTCAATTTTTTCTTTTTGATTTATAAGTGGTGATTCTTTAATGAGATGTTCTTTAACTTTTTGATTCTTTTTATTTCTTAATTTTTCAATTTTTTCTTCTATATTGTTTTGCCATAAAGTATTAGAAAGTTTTTTTTGAAGTTTTTGCTCTAGTTGAAGTAATTTATTTTTATCATTTTCATTTTCATAGTTTTTAATGTCTTCTTCTAAGTGCTTTTCAATTGATTCTTGTAGGGTTTTAATTTCTTCTTTATATGATTTAGCATATTTTTTAGGAATATATTTTTGAATTTTTTGAATTTCTTGATAAAAATTTTCTGATTTTTTATCTTGGTGGCCTTTTATTATTTCAAGTGGAGTTTTGATTCTTTTTTTTCTTTCTGGTTGAACTCTACTTTCTAAAAGGTCCTTCATCTTTTCAGAGCGCAAATGAGTATTTGTTTTTTTGATAATTTGTTCTGCTTTTTCTAAGTTTTTT
>CAZYJE010000020.1:0-1339 GCA_964647685.1 uncultured Pseudomonadota bacterium
AGGCGGTATACTAGGAAATCGTACTATGAGTTCCAGTGATAAAACACAATTGCTTAGAGGGAAATTCTATGAGCTGCAAAAATTAGGCTTGGCTGATAATATTGATGTAACTAATCTTAGGGTGGACGATCAGAATCCAGATTTGTTGATTTATAATGATATAAATAGTGGTAAAGAGTTGCAAGTAGATGCTGCTAGTTTATTTGAAACTAAACAAGGACAAGAAAGTTATTATAGAAGTAAATTCACACCAGAGGGTATAAATCCTTATAGTACCGCAAGTAAAGATAATGGACAATCAGAATCGGATAAGTATTTATCTGATGCGATAGTAGAAGCAGAAAGTATTCTAAAAAAATACTCAGATGATAGTACTAGATATCCTATCACAGAACTTGTAGGTAAGAAGATACCTTTGAGATTAACAGCTGAACAAGAGGCTTTAAAAACAGTTGGTTCACAAATAAAAGGTCTATTATTTAAAAAGTTTGGTTATAGAAATGAGGCTGAATTTAAAAACTTACCTGATATATCTCCAAATAAGTCAGTAGAGGCTAATTTAGCTATATTACAAGAGTTGAAAAATTTGTCAGGTCTTCAAGATAGTAGAGTTAAAGTAAAATTGCCAGATGGAAGAATAGGTTCATATCCACCAGATAAACTAGATGCTGCGTTAAGAGCTGGTGCTGTGAGGTTGTAATGACAAACCAATCTAATAGTACATTTGATTTTGATGATGGGTTTATTCCCGATGTAGAACAAGATCCTAATGCTCCATTTGATTTTGATGATGGGTTTATCCCAGATACTCCAGTCAGGAAGGATCAAACAAATGTAATGGATATGGCAACTCATCTCATCACACCACCTAAAATATATGGCCAAATGGCAAGAGGGTTAGCTGGTGGTATGGGAGATACAGTAAACCTAATACCAATGGCAGCAGGAGCCATCAACAAAGGTGCAGCTTATGCATTACCTGAAGGTAAATGGAAAGATAGTTTTAATAAATCAGGTGATGTTTACCTATCGGCTAATCTAGGTGATAAAGTAAGAAATTGGATAGATTCTATAACAGGGGATAAATATAAACCAAAATCAACAACTGATAGAGTGATCGATACAGCGAGCTCCTTTTTAGCTCCTGGTGGAGTTGTTGGTAAAGGTGCTAATGTAGCTCAAAAAGTCAAAAAAGCTACATTACCTGCTATTAGTGCAGCTACGGCATTAGAAACCACAAAAGGAATGCATTTTCTTCCTGAATCAGTTCCAGCAAGAGAAATCATTGAGGATGTGGTGAAAACTATGGTTGGTTCAGCTACACCAGCTGCATTAGCTA
>CAZYJE010000021.1:0-1013 GCA_964647685.1 uncultured Pseudomonadota bacterium
CCAAACCCCAAACCCCAAACCCCAAACCCCAAACCCCTTGTTTAACTGGTATACAGTAGTTAATAATTTAAAAATCCCGTTAAATGGCAGAACCACAGCAAGAAGAGAATAATCACAATGACGAAGAGCCACAGTACAACAGTCTTATCTTCTTTATAGACCCGAAAGCCTCAAGACGAACACTGTATAAAACAGACTCTCTGAACCTGTTTCTCACAAAACTCAGTGTTCTGTTCACCTTTTACTTTGGATTAATGCTCGGAATATGCTTATTCGCTTATTACTATGGAAAGACAGCAAGAGAGTATTATCTCAAATCACAAATATTCAAGCACTTGATAATCTACGGTAGTCTGTCTTTAATCATCAAAATCGTTTTTTCGTTCTTTGGCTTTATTATTAGAAAATTTTCTTATATACTATTCCTGTTTGATATTATTTTTACCCTACTCACTGTCTTTGGTATATTTATTGAGATAGAAGGGTTCTTTAAAACTCAATACGTTACTTACGGCTATCTTGCCATAATGCTGTTATTTTACTTAACCTTTGGCTGTTTTGGCATGATTCTTGGAGCAATGATCAGAGACAGAAAAAGAATATACAATTATTGGTTTGCTCTTTTTCTCACCCTTCTCTTTGATCTTGGTGCTTATTTCTTATCTATGTGGATCTTTGAAGATCTCTCCACACAATCAACAAATCATCTCATTACTTTCGGCATTGCTTTACTTATCCAACTGTATATGATAACCAATATGTACATGGTCATACACTTCCGAAAAAACAAGTTTTATGAACATGAGTTTATCTACTGTTTCTTCTGTTTCTGGACAGACTTCCTTTGGATATTCTGGTTAGATATGTGTAAGAAAAGAAAGAAACTGGAAACTGAGGTAGTACTTGACGAAAGCAGCAATCATGATCCAAATTCTCATTTCGTTGTTGTGAAAGATGAAACCTTTGAGGAATAACAAAATAAAGGTAAATCAATAAGGTTTGACTGTATAGGG
>CAZYJE010000022.1:0-1003 GCA_964647685.1 uncultured Pseudomonadota bacterium
CCCAAACCCCAAACCCCAAACCCCCAACCCCCAACCCCTAAGGGAAAACTATTTAATTATAGTCAAACCAAATAGAAGCCAGCTTCTTTAATACATCAGTCACATCTTCATTGTTTCTTAAATGGAACTCAGTCCAAACAAGTCCTCTATGATCTGTCTCTAAATGACTTGCTAATTTATTAACAACTACAGTAGCAGTGCCTCTTCTTTTGTGATGCAGATATACATTAGTAATTTCAAACGCATCTTCGTAACTGACTAAATTCCCATACTCTTCTTTAACCTCTCTCATAAACTCTTTAGCCTTAAGCTTCTGTGCAAACATCTTAGGGTTATTAAGTTTCTTTAGTCTTGCCGAATTATCTGTGTCATTAGGGTCATCTCTATTGAATTCCTTTATTAGATTATTCACTTCCTCATCTGTCTTAGTTGTCTTTAAACATTCAATAATAATCTCTCTAACTGGCGTCATTTCATCTTTAAATAGCTTTTTCATTGATTTTTCAAAACAATCAGTATAGTTCTTTGGATTCTTTAGATTAGTGGCTTTATCATATCGCTTTACCTTTTGTTTTATCTCATGAGAGTCTATCTGTCTATCAATACTTTGAAAATCATCCTGAAGCATACTACCTAGTATCTTCTTTAAAGTATGCTCTTCGGACTTAGTATGAGAGTCATTTAATTCTGCTATCTTCTTTAATCTCTTAGATATGTCCTTATACATTGTCAGGACATACTCTTCTATTGTGTTCATCTTCTTCTTTTGTTTAAGCTTCTCAAAATGATTAATAAGAGTTGTTACCATAGAACTTGTCTCAAAGAATTTAAAATACTTATTCTTTGTGGTCATATGCTGATGAATCAATTTCTTTGTTCTTTCTATATCTCTCTGCTTTATATCTCCTCGAGAACTCATTTTGATTTGTTTATTAAACTGTTTAATTTTAACTCTAAGAAAGAAGGTGCTTGGGGTTTGGGGTTTGGGGTTTGGGGTTTGGGG
>CAZYJE010000023.1:0-139647 GCA_964647685.1 uncultured Pseudomonadota bacterium
AATCTTTTAAAACAAAGAAGAAATATTGAAAGCATTTTTGGTTATCTCAAGACAAGATTGAGTTTGATTTTTCCATTTTTAAGATGTGCTGAAAGCTTTATTGTTCATGTAAAATCTGCAATGCTAACTTATATGATTAGAAAATTAGATCCTGAAAAATCTTATGCTTAATTTCACAATTCGCTCATATAAATATCTTTAGAACGATTAGTAAAATTAACTTGATTATTTTTACTGAAAAGCTCATCTCTTAATTTCTTTTTTGTATATGCCTTTAAAGCATTTTCTTCTCTATAGTTTATTATAAGAGTTCTTAGCAAACCAGGCATTTTGCTTGAGCCAATATATTTTTTAATGTCTTCTTTTGTAACTTTTTTTTCTTGAAAAACTCGAACTCCTGTCAAAAGTGCAAATTGAGCACAAGTGTTACCATAACCGGTTTGACTTGCAATATTTTTTTCTATAATTGACACTGTATTTTTTATAGAATCTAAAAAATCTATAATTTTAGAATAGTTAACTACCCCAATTTCATTACCTGTCAAACAATATCTATTGTTATAATTTTTATTCAATTGATCAATTTGAAAATTACTAAAATCTTTATTCATACTATCTGCATCATAAAAATTAAAAAATAATACGACCATTAATGAATACAAAGTAATTTTTTTCCAATTATAATTCACAAAAAACTCTTTTAAAAATATATACATATGAAATCATTTAACTAAAAACAATATATATTATAAACAAAATATTTGCATGATCTTATTTTCTATAAGAAAACAATGGTATAGCATTACTGATAAATATGATTTTTCTATAAAAATATGTTAAATTTAATAAAATATATGTTTTTATAATTTTATTGATTATAAGGAATTAAAAAGCGATGAAACGCAAAAAAGGTTTTTATTCTATTTCTGCAGTAGCAAAAATGTTTTCTGTCCATCAACAGACAATTCGTCTTTATGAAAAAGAAGGACTCATTTGCCCTAAACGCTCTGCTGGAAATACAAGACTTTTTTCTGAAGAAGACGTTGATAGACTCGAAGAAATCATCCATCTTACTCATAAAGTAGGCGTAAACCTTGCTGGCGTAGAAATGATCCTTAAACTTCATAAAAAAATCGAAAAAATGCAAAAACAGATGAATGCTGTTTTTGAAAATACTCAAAAAGAACTAAAAGAAGAACAAGAAGCTTCTAAACAAATTATTCTTGACTCAACAAAACAACTTCTTTCTATGAAACAAGAAAAGCAAATTTCTTCTGATAAAAACGAATCTTATCAGGATAATATTGTTGATGTTGATAATTGGCAAATCGAATATGAAGAAGAAGAATAAAAAGCATCTCGTAAATAATAATAGCTTCTTTTTTTTAAGAATATATTCAATAAAAAGTCAAAACATGCCAAACTTATACTCAATAAATCGTTAAGTTCTAAAAGAAAGGATTATCTTATGATGAATAACGACCCTTTAGCACCACTTGAATCATCAGGTCAATTTGTTCTTTCATATGAACTTATTGCTCTTTTGCAATGGCTTATGGACAATGATATAAATCAGCTAAAAAATATTATAAAAAATGCACTACAAAATGGACTTGAAGAACAACTACAAACAATAAAACCAAAAGAAGAGCAATGCCTAGAAGATATACAAGAAAATATTATCGATTTTTTTAGCATCATTGAAGCGCTACTAATAGAAAGCAAAAATGAGCTTACTTTTAAAAAAGCATTAGAGAAAAAACTACTTCCTGCAATTGACCATATAGATTTGCAAGAATGTAATGATTCAATAGTTAAATCAAGCATAGAAAAAGCAACACTCAACTCAGAATCAACATCATCTGAATCGGCAAAAGAAATTCTATTTAAAGAACTTCTCAAACGGTGGAAACCAAATAATAAAAAAATAGTTAATTAAATTAGGGGAGCAGTTGCTCCCCTAATCAATTAAATAACATCAAAATCTAATTAAAAAAACCCATTTGATACAAAGCTTTTCTTAATTCAAATAAAGGTAAGCCAATAATATTGGAATACGAGCCACTAACTGACTGCAAAAATTGCCCACCAAAACCTTCAACTGCTATTGCACCTGCAGTATTTAAACCAAAAGATTCTTTTAAGTAAATATCAAGAAACTCATCAGGAACATTAAAAACGTAGTCTGACGTGACAGTTTTGCAAATAGTTTCTAATGTTTGCCATGAACCATCTTGAAAAACTTTTTTTTCTAAACAAAATGCTGTTGCAACAGTCGAACCTATTCGTGCTGCTTTTATTTTTTTAATGGCATCATTTTTATCAACTGGTTTTCCTTCAATTTTTCCATCTGCTTGCTGGCATAAAGTATCTGCAGTCAAAACAAAACAAATACTACCTTCTTTTAAAGCGGGCAAAACAACATGACTCATTTTATGCTTTGCAATGCCTTGCACAACTTGCACCAAAGGCAACGCCCAATTGCAGGCAGCTTCATCAGCATCTTGATCTACTAAAACAAATTTTATTCCAGCTTCTTTTAAAAGCAGCTGACGAGATGGCGATTTTGAACCTAAAAATAATACGTTTTTCATAATACTTTTTCTTCACTATATTTTTTACAACAAAAAAAGGACCTTACTTTTGCAAGATCCTTTTATCAACTTTTAAATGGCTGGGGCGGGAGGGATCGAACCTCCGCATGCCGGTACCAAAAACCGGTGCCTTACCGCTTGGCTACGCCCCAAAAAATTTCAATTAAAAAATTATACCTCAGAAGACTCAGAAGATTCCATTTTGTTATATTCTTTAACAATAGAATTTTCTATGTTTTGGCGAGTTTCAGCATTAAGCGGATGCACTATGTCACGAAAAGTCCCATCTTTTCTTCGACGAGAAGGCATCGAAACAAATAAACCTTTATCACCTTCAATAACTTTTAAGTCTCGAACTATAA
This sequence comes from uncultured Pseudomonadota bacterium, assembly GCA_964647685.1. Lineage (GTDB taxonomy): Bacteria > Babelota > Babeliae > Babelales > Vermiphilaceae > CAZYJE01. The sequence continues at coordinate 2,957 of CAZYJE010000023.1, forward strand.
AGCAATTATCAAATACTACTGTTGCGTATGCTTTCAATCTACTACCCGTTTCTTTTGCAGGAAAGACTTTTACTTCTGTAATTTCCATGTCAATAATCCTTTTGAAGAACCTTTTTACTATCTCTTTTTTTTACACAACCTATAACTAACAACTGCATTTATATTTTATAATAAAAGCTCTTTTTGTCAAACATTCTTTTTACTTTTTTACAACAATTTTATTGCACGTAATTTTGCAGAACGACTTGACGGATTTTCCTCTAATTCTTTTTCAGAAGCAGTTACAACTTTTTTCGTTAAAATTTCTACCAATTGCTCACGTGATTTTTCTAAAAAAAACTGCTTTACAAGGCGATCTTCAAGCGAATGGAAACTAATACATACCAACCTACCACTTGGCTTTAAAATTCGCATAGCAGCTGATAAAAAAGAAACAATATTATCAAGTTCTTTGTTAACAAAAATTCTCAAAGCCTGAAATACACGAGTTGCAGGATGAATCTTTTGTTTTTTTGCTGCAGGAACAACTCTTTCAATAAGTTGTGCAAGTTGCTTTGTTGTCGTGATACGTTTTTTTTGCCTATCTTGCAAAATTGCAGCTACAATTTTCTTTGTATATCGCTCTTGCCCAAACTCCCAAAAAATATCTCTGAGTTCTTTTTCCGACGCCTCATTTATAACATTAATTGCAGTAACTTTATGATGTGGTGGCGACATACGCATATCAAGTAAACTATTTTTATAAACAGAAAAACCTGGTCGTGATGTAATTTGCATTTGTGATGTACCAAAATCGGCTAAAATTCCATCAACAAACTTTATGTCCTCTTTTTTTAAAACTTTATAAAGTAATGCAAAATTTCCCCATACAAGTTTTAACCTACCTGGAAATTCTTCTTGTAAGGGTGGTCCATACGTATCTAAAGAAACAGTATCCCAATCCATAGCTATAACAGTACAGTTTGGTTCTTTTTCTAAAATTTGTCTTGTATGTCCACCAGCTCCAAATGTTACATCCAAATAAACTTTACCCGGTTGAACATCAAGATATTCAAGAACTTCATCTACCAAAACGGATTTATGTGGAACATTACTTTCTGTTTTTATCATAAAAGGAAACTGCCATAATTAATTATACTGTAAAATGCTTAACAAGATTTCCAAGTTTCATACCGTGGGAACCTTTTACTAGTATAACATCATCTCCAGTTAATGTTGACTCCAATAAAGAAACTGCATCTTCCCAGTTTTTAACGCAATCAGCACGAACAGTAACAGGTACTGTTTTTTTGGTCCACGATATATTTTCTCCAACCAAAATAACATGCTTTAATGTTGGAACTTTTCTTAAAAATCTACCAAGCTGCCTATGCCAAAATGGACTATTGACACCAAGCTCTAACATATCACCTAAAACTGCAATCTTCTTTGATTCTGTAGTAATTTTTTCAAAAGCTAAAAGAGCAGATTTCATGCTCTCTGGATTTGCGTTATAAGAATCATTAATCAAAAGGCCCTGATTGTCTTTAATCGCACAACGCTCAAATCTTCCGGCAATAGTCAAAGGTTTTTCTATTGCTTTGATAATAACATCGTCAGAAACACCCAGTAAATGTGCAACTGCAGTTGCACCCAAAAGATTATAAACTATGCCTGTATGTGTTTGCTGTAATGTAATTGGATATTTTTTTTTATAAATTTTAAGAACAAAATCTATATGATCATTTTTTACAGTAATTTTTCGTGCCTGTATTTGATTAACTGTTTTGCCACCAACTTTTACAACTGGATGAGCATAACCAACACCTGTAAGTTCTTTTTGATCACCATTAATAATACCTATATTTGTTTCCGTAAAATATTTAAAAATATCACGCTTTTCTATTGCAATATCATTTAAAGAACCAAGACCTTCCATATGTGAATGACCAATATTAGTAATCAAACCAATTGTTGGACGCAACATATTTGCAAGTTTTGCCATTTCTCCACGTTTATTAATTCCTAATTCAAACAGTGCAACTTTATGATTTGATTTCATTTTTAACATATTTAAAGAAAGACCAAGTTGGGTATTTTGATTACCATAAGAACTAACAAAAGAAGTTTCATTATATTTTAAAATATTTGCAACCAACTCTTTTGTTGATGTTTTACCAACAGATCCGGTTATTGCTACAACAGAACAATCAAACTGATTTCTCCATGCAGTAGCCATCTTAATAAATGATTTGAAAGTATCTTCAACAAAAATAACTAGTTTTGTAGAAAGAGTTTTTTGATCAAGGCTATCTACTATTTTTTGTTTTTTTTTATCGATAAAAAATCCAGCCGCACCTTTATCTAACGCATTTTGTAAAAAATCATGTCCATCTACAAGTTGACCAGACAAAGCTACAAAAATATCACCTTTTTTTAATGTTCTTGTATCTATAGAAAATGTAGCATCACTAGGAAAATTATCATAAAGTATAGTGCTGCTTGCAAGAGCTTGTTGTAAAAAATGCTTGTCAAAACGCATTAATATTCTCCGTATTTTTTCTTATATCAATTTTACTAAATTATTGAACTATTGCTTATTTATACAATATTCATTGTTGTGGAACACAATGAACATTTTTCTTCAATTTGTCAAGTTAAAAACCATTTTATCAACGAACAACTTTACGTTTTTTCCCTCCATCTGCAGGCATTACGAGTCCTTGAGATTCAAGTTTATCAATAATTCTGGCAGAACGATTATATCCTATTCTAAATTTTCTTTGTAATAATGAAATAGAAACTTCTGAAATTGTATCTAAAAATTCTAAGACATCTTGATACAAAACATCTTCTTTTTCATCATCTTTATTGCTACTATGCATGAGCTCTGTATGAATATCTAAATACTGCACAACTCTTTCTTGCTTTATATGAGAGACAACATCTTCTATTTCCTGATCAGAAACATACGCACCATGCAATCTTTGCAACATTGATCCACTTGAATTTAAAAAAAGCATATCACCATTTCCCAATAGTTTTTCTGCACCACCTCTGTCTAAAATTGTTCTTGAATCAACTTTAGACGTTACGCGAAACGATATTCGACTTGGAAAATTAACTTTGATCAAACCAGTAATAACATCAACTGACGGTCGTTGTGTTGCAATAATCATATGTATTCCCGCAGCTCGTGCCATTTGCGCAATACGAGCAATTAAATCTTCAACATCTTTTCCGGTTGTCATCATTAAATCAGAAAGTTCATCAATAACAACTACAATTGATGGAAGTTTTTGATCAGAAGAAACCGTATTATTATAGTCTGCAATATTTCTTACTCCAACAGTTGCCATTTTGTCATAACGCTCTTCCATCTGCTGAACAACCCACTTTAAAATTGGAGCTGCACGACGAGGATCGGTAACAATTGGGAATAATAAATGAGCAATATCTGAATATGTAGTAAATTCAAGACGCTTAGGGTCTATCAAAATAAGTTTTAATTCATCAGGTGTTAACTTACAAAGTAAACTAACTAAAAAAGTATTTAAAGCAACGGATTTACCAGATCCAGTAGAACCTGCAATAAGCAAATGTGGCATTTTTGCAAGATCTATAATAACAGTTTTTCCAACAATATTTTCACCCAAAATAAGTGGTAATTGACCAGAAAACTCTTTAAAAGAATCAGACTGAATCAAAGAAGAAAACAAAACATTTTTTCTTGTAAAATTTGCAACTTCAAATCCTACAAATGCTGTCCCTGGAATTGGTGCAATAATTCTAATACTCATAGCTTGCAGTGCAAGAGCAAGGTCATCTTCTAGAGAAACAATTTTACTAATTTTAGAATCTATATGTGGTTCATATTCAAACAAAGTAACAACTGGACCACATTTAATAGAAGTTACTTTACCTTGTACACCAAATCGCTTTAACTTTTCTTCCAAAATTTTTGCCCGTGATTGCAGTTCATCCATATTTTCTTGAGCATATGAAGAAGGAACAATTGTAAATAAATTCTCTGGCGGCAACTTATATGTAGCCTTTTTTTCTATTGTATCGTTATTTTGAAAATCATTTTGCACCGTAGTATCTTGCTCTTCTTGTAGATGTCCAAAAGAACCTTTTAAACTTTTATCAGCAGTATCAGAATTTACAGTAGTGACATTTTTTTCTGTAAAACTATTATCTTTCTTTGACGCATTACTTTTTACCTTTAAAGCATCAACATAACTTTTCCAAAATTTATCTTGTTCCATTTTTTTGGCAGTAGATAGTTGATTTTCAAACTCAACAATAGTTTGCTTTGAATCAAAAAAATCTTGCCCAGAAAAAAGTTTATAAACAAACTGAGCAGTATATACAAAAGGAACAGAACTATAATAAACAATTTTTGTACCCAAATCTTTTGCCGGATACAAAAACTTTTGTTTATCAGAAACAAAAAGAGCACCACTTGTAAGGCCATGCAAAATTTGAACAAATACAAACGGAAAAAGTAATACCAAGCTTACAAAAAAAGTATTATGAAAAAATATTTTTGCCCCAAGATCATCAAGCAAAAACGCAGTCTTTGAAAAACTTATATAGCCAAGATAGCCACCAGAATTAATATCAACAAAAAATTCTACGTTATAAAGATATGCAAGAACGCAACTTGAAATAAATAACAATAAAAAAGCTACTATTTTTATAACTTTTTCTTGCAACAGTTTATTATAAAAAAGATCATGAATAATAACCAAAATAAAAGCAACAATCAACCAACAAGAGCTGCCAAAAAGATAAAAGAAAAATGCTGCAACATCTGCACCAAATGGCCCAAAAATATTAGTTACCACTTGCTGCTTACTAGAAAAACACATCCATGATTGATCATGAGGATTGAACGTTGTAAATAGTAAACTTAACATGCCTGCAACAAGACTTAAAAAAGTTATAATACTTACTTTATTGAGTAAAAGTTTTTTAATATTTTTTTTAAACGACTGCATTTTACACCTCCAACTTTGAAAAAATTTTAAACAACTTAATTTTTATTTTTTTACTTTACAATAAATTAATTTTCTTAAGAATCTTTTATTTACAAAATAATAAAAATGTTTTTACAAAAAAATCGCATCTTCCCACTAGATCAACTTTAACAATAACAAGAAGCTAAAAAGTGCTGATTAAAAGGAAGTTTTGACCATATAACCCTATGAAAAACCGCTGCCAAACGATAGATATATAAAAAAAACTTTACAAAATTTATAACCCAAGATTATACTAGGGTTGAATTTAAGAAAAAGTAGTAAATATAAAAAATTATATAAAAAATATTGAAATAGAATTGCAATTATTTTAGAGTATGACTTTCAAAAATATAAGCATCGTTAAAATAATATTTTTGTAAAAAAAAGTTCAAAATTTATATAAAAAAGGAAAGGAGGCGCCAACGATAAAAAACAATTCTTCTCTGAATTATCACTCAAAAAAAATAAATATAGTAGATTAAGGAGTCTTTAATGAAACAAATGCTTAAGAGATTATCTCTTACATTACTTGTAAGTTGTTCGCCAATGATGTTGGCAGATACAGCTGCAGGACACCCATTCTTTTCTGTTCGTTCACAAAGTACAAACGCTGCACGTGAACTTGTAGGATGGCAAGAACAAATCAACCGTTTTGAAGCAGACGGAATACACGGAACTCTTACAGTAACTCCAGAATTTACTCGCTCATTCCGCCCAAACCAAATTAGTGAATTCTTCTTTGGTGATGATTTAATAGACAAAAATTCTATCAAACTTTCTGGTAGCCGTGTAGCAACTCGTGGCGAAAAAGACTGGATGGCAGATTATTTTGGTTTAATCCATGATTTTGAATCAACAATTTCTTTCACTCCTCGCATAACAAACTTCCTTGTTGACTTTAACTTCTACCTTGGTCTTGACGAACTTGTAGAAGGTTCATTCTTTAGAATTCATGCTCCAATTGTTCATGTTCGCACAGATATGAATTTAAAAGAAGCTAATGTAAGTCAAGGTGCTACACCAGCAACTGGATTCCAAAATGGTTACATGGCAGGAGTTGGACCAGCTACAACAGCTACTACTCCACTTCTTGCAGCTCTTCCTGCTGACTTTGTAACAGCAATTAAAGGAACAACAACTTTTGGTGACATGCAAGAAGCTCTAAAATACGGTAAAATTGATGGCCGCCAAACAAAAACTGCTCTTTCTGATATAGAAGCAGCTCTTGGTATGAACTTCTTAATGGATGAAGATTACCATTTTGGTTTAATGCTTCGCGGTGCTGCGCCAACTGGAACAAAACCGGATGCAGAATGGTTATTTGAGCCAATTGTTGGTAGCGGAAAACACTGGCAACTTGGTGGTGGTATGACTGCAAAAGCAAGATTATGGACAAGTGCTGACGAAGAAAAATCTTTCACAGTATATGCTGATGCAAATGTAATGCATATGTTCAAAGCTCGTCAAAAACGTTCTTTCGACTTAAAAAGCAAGCCTCAATCTCGCTATATGTTGATTTCTGAGCTTGCTGGGTCAAATGATGGATTGTTATTTACAAACGCAGCTTTCGCAACAACAGCTGGTAGTACAGCTCCTACCTCACAATATCAGGGTCGCCTATTTAACTTAATCAACAAATCTACTTTAGATTGTGATGTACGCATTGCAGTGCAAGGTGATTTAGCTATTAAGTTTGCATACGTTCACGGCAACTTTGCATTTGACCTAGGTTATAACCTATGGGGCAGAAGCGGTGAGAAAATAACTCTTAAAGAAGAACTCGATGCTAATAAATATGCTCTAAAAGGTGATGCTCATGTATACGGTTTTGCACAAACAGTAGCTGGTGTTCCTGCAACAACTGTCGGTCAAGCTATAGCACTTTCTTCTTCTCAAAATAATGCAACAATCCATTCTGGTACAAATAGAGCTGTTGGAGCTGCATTAGTTATAACAGAAACTGATGCTGCACCTGGTATTGCATCTAATAGAGGCGTTGACAATATTCAGTATGGTCGTCTTTTAGCTGCTGGTGCTGCCGCTGATGATATTTCAATATCTCAACCTGTTGTAGCAGATAATCAACAAGCAACTTCTAACAATCCAATCTTCATCGCAACTAAAGATTTAGATGATTCAGATACAGAAAGTGCTGTTTCTCACAAAGTGTTTGGTCACTTCAACTACACGTTCCTTGATAATGATGACTGGACTCCATTTGTAGGTGTTGGTGCTGAAGCTGAATTTGGTGGCGTAAGTAGCAGCAGTAACTCTATTTCTCAATGGGGTGTTTGGGCTAAAGGCGGATTATCTTTTAACTAAAAGAATAATCTACTTTAACTAGAATACATTGAGCAAACAAAGCTAGTTAAAAAAAAGGGCTCGGAATTTTTTCCGGGTCCTTTTTTTATTTATATTTTTTATGTTTTACTTTTTTTGTAGAAAACCTTATCAAATTCTTGTGAGCTGATACACAAAAAAAGTAAGCTCTAGTAGCTACTTAATTGATATTATAAAAAGGAAGCTTTATGAACAAAAAAAACTGTATCAAACTTATCTTTTTATTTTCTTTTTTTTCTAATCAAAAACTATTTTCAACATTCAGTTTACGTGGAACCTCTTTTTTAAATCCACGCTCACAAAATACAAATGCTGCTGACAATGCTACCGGAGTACAACAGTATAAATATAAAAATGACTGGCAAACTGATACAAGAAATTTTTATGGACATATTGCAACATCTTTGAACTACAGTCACAGCTATAAAGAAAAACGTATTGCAGAATATTTTTTTGCAACAGATACGCTTAAGTTTACAGGAAGCACAGTTACATCACGTGGGCAAGATGATATTTTGGCAGACAATTTTGGACTTTCTACAGATTTTGATGGAACAATAGTTTTAAAACCACGCATTCAAACAATTGGGGTACAACTGCACGCTTACTTTGCAATGGACAATATCACACCCGGGCTATATGCAGAAATACATGCACCGTTTGTCAATACAAAATGGAAAATGAAGTTACAAGAAACTGTTTCTGAAAATGGAATTAGTACACAATTTCCTGCACTTTATATGACAGCAGCAGCGCTGACTTCACCTGTCAGTAGCATAAAAGAAGCGCTAAAAGGTAATACAACATTTGGTCATGCAACGCAAAGTTTACAGTTTGGTAAAATTGATGGCAGCATAACAAAAAATGCAATTGCCGATATTCGTTTTTTACTTGGTTATCATTTTATAAAAGAAGAACAAAAAACAGTTGGCTTCAACCTACAACTTGTTGTGCCAACTGGAACAAAATCAAAAAGTGAATTTTTATTTGAACCAATAGTTGGGAATGGTCACCATGTAGAACTAGGAGTTGGCCTGAATAGCAAATTTGATTTATGGGAAAAAGATGGAATTCAAAAAGTTTTATTGCATGTTGATGCAACCATGACACACCTTTTTAAATCAAAACAAAAACGATCGTTTGATTTTATAGAAAATGGCTTTGCAAGCCGTTATCTTCTTTTAAAAGAGTTTGATGCAACTGGAACGTATACAGAACAACTTATCCCTGCAATAAACAAAACAACACTTGATTGTAATGTTTCGGTTGTTATGCAACTTGATTTTGCAATTATGGCACGTTATCACTATACAAACTGGAATTTTGATTTTGGTTATAATGGATGGATAAGAACAAAAGAAAAAATTTCTCTCAAAGAATCGATTGCAAAAAACACATATGGAATCAAAGGTATTCAGGATGTTTCTGGTGGCAGTGCCAACAATACACAAAGCAGTGCCACAATTCACGGTAACAGCTTAACAGTTGCAAACCAAGCGCTTCTTGCCGATACAACAACAACCTTTCTAACAACAAATAACATTGATAAAAAATCAGCTGCAAATCCTCTTGCAATAACACACAAACTGTTTACTCACATCAACTACAGTTGGAATAATAACAATAAAAAATATAGCCCATTTTTTGGCATAGGATGCGCAGTTGAATTTGAAGGAACCAAATGGAACGACTCTGAACCAAATAAAAATGCAATTTCTCAAGTACATTTTTGTGCAAAAGGAGGAATAGAATTTTAAAAAAAAATTATGTAAAAATAATTAACTATAAAAAGGAATCAAAAATGAAAAAAAATATCAAAAAACTATTATTTTGTATGACAGTTTATACTGCTGCAATAAACAGCGCCTACAAAGGTGGCTCTTTTTTAAGTATTCGTTCACAAAGTCAAAATGCCGCTCGTCATATTGCCGGGTGGAATCAACGCACAAATGTTAATGATAAAGAAAAGCAATACAATCATATATCAATTATTCCACAATTTTCTCACTCTTTTAACTCACATGGCATTGCAAAATTTTTCTTTGGCAAAGACCTTGTTAACAATAATGAAATTAAACTTTCGGGAAGTAATATAGAGACAAGAGCAACAACCGACTGGGTGGCTGATTATTTTGGCTTGCCAACTGATTTTGAATCAACAGTATCTTTTTCACCAGTCATTACAAATTTTATTATAGATTTTAACTGGAAAACTAACTTTGGCAGCATTTGCAAAAATGTATACCTAGAAGTAAAAGCACCTCTTTGTCATACACAATGGGATATGCATCTTAAAGAGACTATAATAGACAGAGGTCAAAATGGTTTTAGAAATGGTTACATGGACCAACAAACTACTGTCGGGCAAACACTTATCACGATACCACGATCAAACTTACCATCTTCTTTTAAAAATGCAATAAAAGGAGGAACAACTTTTGGTGACATGCGAAAAGCATTGAAATATGGCAAAATTGATGGTTGTCAAAAAAGAACTCGCCTTTCTGATATGCATATAAATATTGGATACAAATTTGCAGATACACAAGATTATCATCTTGCAACACATCTGCATATTAGCTTTCCAACAGGAAATAAACCAAATGGTAACTTTTTATTTGAACCAGTTGTTGGAAACGGCGGGCACTTTCAGCTAGGTGTAAATATGAATGGACACGAAGTTATTTGGAATAGTGATGATGAACAACGAGCTTTTTCTTTTTATTTTGATATAAACCTTAATCATATGTTTAGCACAAAACAAAAACGATCATTTGACTTAAAAGACAAGCTCAATAGCCGTTATATGTTGATTGCAGAACTTGGCACACCAGTAGATAATTTTTTATTTTATAACACAGATCCTACATCTGCAATTGGAACAAATACAGCTGGTACAGCATCTTCTGTACAATACCAATCTGAACTTTTTCCACTTATTAACAAATCAACGTTAGACTGTAATGTAGATGTTAAAATACAAGCTGATATGGCAATTAAATTTACTTATATTAACAATAATCTAGCTTATGATTTTGGTTATAATCTATGGGCTCGAACAAAGGAAAATATTTCTTTAAGTAAAAAAATAGAAGAAAAAACATACGTACTCAAAGGTGATGCGCATATGTATGGATTTGCAGAAGTAACTGACGCAACAAACCCTGCAGTTACAGCAAACCAAGCAGTTGCACTTGCACCATCGCAAAGCAAAGCAACAATAAATTCAGGAAGAAATAGAATACCTCAAGCTCCTTTAGTTGCTCAAACAGTAACACCTTTTTCTGCACTTGGCAATGATATTACCCAAAATTCAGGAATCGATAATCAAAGATTTGCACGATCTTTAGCAGCAGGAATTGCTAACCGTAAATTAGAAAGTATTCCAGGACTTAATGAAAACAACGCTCAAACATCAACATCAACAACGCCGATTTATATTTCTAGTGACAATCTCGACAGAACTGACACGGCAGCAATTACACACAAAGTTTTTGCACATGTAAGTTACACGTGCAAAGATGAAGAATCATGGATTCCATTTATAGGGCTGGGAGTAGAAGGTGAATTTAATGTAAGTGGCAGCCAAGAAAGAAAGTTAGCACTCTCTCAATGGGGAGTTTGGAGTAAACTTGGTGTTTCTTTTAACTAAAAATAAAAAAGATTTAAAAAGTGGCCTGAAGGTATTATCAAGCCACTTTCTACTTATAAAAAACTATAATATATTCGATAATTTTGATTACAAAAATATAAATCTAAAAAACGGCAAATATTTTTAATTTAATATGTTGAATATTTTATAAAAAATTACTAGTGTGATAGACATATGATAATTTATGTTCAATATTAAAGATAATATACAATTAATAAAAAGGAGTTATTAATGCAAAAACAAATAAAGTTATTTTTATCTATTATGCTCATAAGCAGCATACAGCTGAACGCAGATACCAAGACTGGACCATTTTTTAGTATTAGATCTCAAAGTCAAAATGCCGCACGTAACATTGCTGGATGGCAACAAAGAATGAATGTAAACGGCCAAGGCAAAACATATAGTCACTTTAATATAACTCCAGGATACTCTCGATCTTTTCGCCCAAATGATATAACAAAATTTTTATTTGGCGATAACTTAATTAATGAAAATTCAATAAGAGTAAGTGGATCAACAGCAACTGGCCAAGCTGCTCCAAATAAACAACACGATCTTGATGATTGGTTTGCAGACTATTTTGGCCTTCCATCTAATTTTATATCTACTGTAACATTTAAGCCTGAAATAACAAACGTAGTTGTAGACTTTAATGGTATTATCAGCCTTGATGATATAGTAGAATCTGCATTTTTAGAATTTCATGTACCAATCTGTCGTTGCGAAGCCGATTTAAAATTGAGAGAAAGCAAAAAAACTCCGGGCAGCAGTGGCCTTATAAATGGTGACATGATAGGGTTAAGCGGTAACGGAACTCCTCCAGGACGAGAAACACTACCAAACAATTTTGAAGAAGCAATTAAAGGAACAACAATATTTGGCGACATGAACAACCCACTCAAATATGGCAAAATTGATGGCAAACAAAAAAAAACTCGCCTTTCTGACATACACATCAACGCTGGATACACTATATTCCAGACAAACAGATCTCATCTTGCAGTAAAATTATGCCTTGCAATCCCAACAGGAAGCGCAATTACTTCAGAATATCTTTTTGAACCTATCGTTGGAAACGGAAAGCACTGGGAACTTGGCGCTGGGATCAATACTCATTCAATACTTCTTACAAGCAGCAATGAAAATATATCGTTTGGTGTTTATGCTGATGCAAAAATTACACATATGTTCAATGCCCGACAAAAACGTACCTTTGAACTAAAAAACAAACTTAATAGTCAATATATGCTTATTTCTGAACTTGGACCAAATGATGGCCTACTATTTCATACTTTTAACGTAGGAATTGAAAATGATGATGCAGGTATTCCATCACCTTATCAATATCAAGGCAAACTATTTCCCCTTGGAAACAAAACAACCTTAAATTGTGATACTCGTATTGCAATTCAAGCTGATGCAGCTATCAAGTTTGCATTTGTTTGGGGCGGATTTGCTTTTGATGTCGGTTATAATATATGGGCAAAAACAAAAGAAAAAATTTGTATTAAGGAAGAAATAGAAAAAAATAAATATGCACTTAAAGGTAGTGCGCACATGTATGGATTTGCGGAAACTACAAATACTGTTGCTGGTGCACCGCCAGTTACTGATCAACAAGCAATTGCTCTTGCGCCAACATCAAGTAATGCAACTATCAAAGATGGACTTGACAAATTTATCAATGTATCAGCAAATATTAATGGTTCTATTGATAGTCGAAGACCAGCTCGATCACACCCTAATGCCATTGTAAATAGAAGAATTGATAGAAATCCTACAGATATACAAACAGGGACTTCTTCAACACCAATATTTATCAAACAATCTGATTTAGATGACAGTGACAGACCAGCTCAAATTACACACAAAGTTTTTGGATACATGAGCTATACGTGGAAAAATAGAGACACATGGGTACCATTTATAGGTGTAGGTGCTGAAGGTGAATTTGACGCAAGAAAAAAAGAAAACCGAACAGCAATTGCTCAATGGGGAGTTTGGGGTAAAGCTGGAATTTCTTTTAACTAAAATAATTGTATAAATAAAAAGTGGCTCAGAATTTCTGAGCCACTTTTTATTTATACAAAATATAAAATTTATTTTTTAAATTTTTCTTTTTTTATGAACATAATCAATAACTTCATCAAGTGTTGCAAGTCTTTCTGCATCAGCATCGTCAATTTCTATGGCAAACTCTTCTTCCAACTTCATAATAATTTCTACCATATCAAGAGAATCGGCACCAAGATCTTGAAAATTAGAACTTTGCTCTAACAATTGAGCATCAATATTTAATTTATTTATAACAATAGAAAAAACTTTTTCTTGTGTATTATTACGATCAAATGAAGACATATTATTTCTCCGTTATATATATATAGCCATATAGGTTGAGCTTTACTTGTTTTGAGTAATAGAGATTGCCACATTTGCTTACTTTGTCACGGCGAAGCTTAAAAAGCAAAGACGGACGCAAATTCGCAATGACGGGACGGTAAATGTCAAACTATATCACTATATCTAGATTTTATTAAAATTTAATTAAAACAATTTAATATAGCTTCTAAAAAATAGATTGCCAAACTTGCTTAGGCAAGCTTGCAATGACGTAAAAAAGAAGAATATAAAATTTTATTATTATAAGAATATAAACAATCCCGTCATTGCAAGCGTAGCGCGGCAATCTATGTTTATATTAAAAACAAACTTTATAAACTTCTACATGTCAACTAAATCTAAATTAATCATTTATTATTTTTTTCAACTCTTGAATATCTTCCAGCTTATTTATAGAAATAGCATTTATTTTTGGATATTGTTCTTTCATCATATCACGCAAATAGGTTCCTGGTCCAATTTCTATAAAAAGATCATAACTACTTAGTTTTTCTATAACACTCATCCATAAAACCGGTTTTACAATATGTTCTATCGCAGAAGTTTTCATAAGTGAACTAAGCACAACCTCATTTACATCATGACTACTAAGCAGTGGAATTTGACTATCTTTAAAATCTACTTTTTCACAGTACATAGAAAAAGAGTTTGCAACTTCTTGCAGTTCATCAGAATGTAGCCCTATTTCTGCCCCTATAGATTCTGTAACACCTTCTAAATCCATAACTTCACGATTAATTGTATCGACAATCTCTTTTGAGCCAATAATAACATGTGCTTTTTTTGTTTTATAAAGAGCAATATGAGCTTTTTTTACTTTTGTACTATATTTTTTACATAGTTTTTCTAGTTGATATGCTTCAATACCAGAAACATTTAAAACTTCTAACTTATTATTATCAAGGTACTCTCTGTACAAAAGTGCATACTTATTTGTTAAATAAAGACCATCGGGCAAACTCAAGCTTCCACTGGCATACATTGCAGCATAATGACCAGTATTATAACCAGCAACAATGTCTGGCTTAATGCCCTCTTGCTTTAACACATCAAAAATAGATGCTCCAACTAAAAATAGAGCTGGAAATGTATTATGCATTTTCGACAGCTCTACATCAGATGAAGCAAAACAAAGTTTAATAAAATTATTATCTAAACAGTTAGAAGCTTGCTCAAAATGCTCTTGAACCAAGCGAGACTCGTCATATAAATCTTTTGCCATCCCAACAAATTGACTCCCATAACCAGGAAAAACCATAGCTATTTTTTTCATACCACCCCCCTTAAAAGCTGCAATAAAATTATTTTTAATTACAACTAATGCGAAATATGAGCAATAAGAGATTTGAGTCTTTTAAGTGATTCTTCTTTCCCTAAAATTTCTAAAAGCCCAAAAACTCCTGGACTCGCACTAGTTCCTACTAATGCTATACGAATTGGCTGAGCTAATGCAACGAGTTTTATATCAAGTTCTTTAGATAAAATTTTAATGTTAGACGATAAAGTATCGGAAGAAAATAATGTTTGAATTTCTAACAGTTTTATAAGATCTTGAAGATGAGAAATAGTTTCTTTTTTTACCCATTTGTCTACAGATTTTTTATCATATTCAGTAGCACCATCATGAAGTAATTTTATTTTTTCTATAAGTTCTTGTAAGGTTTTTACACGATCTTTATAAGCATCAATAACAGCAAAAACTTGCTCTTTATTCCACTGAAAAAATTTACTGAAAAAGTCTTTATCAATATATTCAATAATATAACTTATAATTTCATCTGCTTGCATTGACCTTATATATAAACCATTAAGCCAATCCAATTTTGTCATATCAAAAATTGAACCTTTTTTACCTATATTTTTTAAAGAAAAATAGTTAATCAGCTCATCTATAGTAAAAATTTCTTGATCACCATGGGACCAACCAAGTCTAACTAAATAATTTAAAAGTCCTTTAGGTAGATATCCACTTTTTTTATAATCAAGAACAGATGTTGCAGCATCACGTTTACTAAGTCTTTGACCGCTTTGGCCTAAAATTAAAGGTAAATGCGCAAATTCAGGCAAGGGTAAATTACAAGCTTGATAAAGTAAAATTTGTTTTGGAGTATTTGCAATATGATCTTCCCCTCTTATAATATGAGAAACTTTCATATAAGCATCGTCTAAAACAACAACTAAATTATATGTTGGACTGCCATCAGATCGAACAATAATAAAATCATCAAACTGATCTTTTTCAAAAGAAATAGGACCTCTAATAAGATCCGTAAAAGAAAAAGCTTTCGTTGTTTCTGGTATTTTAAAGCGAATAACAAAAGGCTTATCTAATTTTTGTTCATTGCCTAAACAATAACGGTCATACATGCTAAACAAATCATTATAGCCATCTTTTTGTTTTAATCGTGATACAATCTCTTCTGGAATACAATAACAACGATAGGCTTTACCTTCTTCAACCAAACGCTCTGCTACCTTTTGATGCTCTGAAATTCTATCAGACTGCATAACAATTGGTTCATCTGCTTTAATTTGACACCAATCAAACGACTGCATAATTGACTCAACATATTCTTGTTTTGAACGCTGCTTGTCCGTATCTTCTATTCTTACAAGATATGTACCGTTAAAATGACGAGCAAATAACCAATTAAAAAGAGCTGTACGAAGGCCGCCAATATGCAAATGCCCGGTTGGCGATGGAGCAAAACGAACTCGAATAGTATTATTTTTTACATTCATAAAAATTTACACTAGTTGCTTTAATTTTTCTTCTGCCATTTGAACAAATGGAGATTGTAAAAACTGCTTTTCAGATTTTAACTGTACTAGATCATTGAATGTTTTTTTTGATTTTTCAACATCATTTTGAGAATCAAAATAAAGACCAACATAATACAAAGACATATCACGTGATATATTATTTTTATTGTAAGCAAGATCTTGCAAACTATTTACTCCAACAAGACTAACAGAACTATCTTTTGAATCTATCTTCATTAACGCTAAAGAGTTTTTGTAAATAAAAAAAAGTGATGAAGAAGTTGAAAGATTTTTAACACCACTTTCCATTAACTCAATAGCTTTTTCTCTTTTACCATTTTCTAGCAATGATTTAGCTTGAAATAATATAAAAAAAGGTGCAATAGAAGAACCACTATGTTTTTTATAACCAACATCAAACATTGCAGCAGCTTCTTCTAACTTTTTACTATCTGCAGATTGAAAACCTTGATTGTAAACATTCATACAGTCAGAAAATACCATATAAGCAGCCCGCTGTTTAGATGTATAGCGCCAACGATAACCAAAGTAACTTGCTACTACAAAACAACTAGCAAGAAGACCAAAAAAAATAATTCTTATATATTTTACAGAATAAAATTTTTTTAATTCTTGTATTTTTGCACCAACTTTTCGAGCAATCATTGTACCTCTATCCTTATATAAATATACTATATTATTGTATTAAGATATCTGGAAACTTAACACAATAATATAAAAATAAAAAGTGCTATAAATAATTAATCTGCGTAAAATAATGAGAATTTATTTATTTTACGCAGATTAACTTTACTTTATAAGTAATAAACTATTTTTTAGGTTCTTCAACCGGAGTAACTTCTTGAGCTTTTGCTGCTAAAGCTTGCGCTTCTTGCATTTGTTTTGCTCTTTTTGCACGACCTTGTTGTTTTTGGTCTCGTTGTTTACCACGCTTTAAAATACGCTCTGCTTTTGTTGTAAGAACTTTAATTCCTTTATAAAAACCACAGCTTTTGCATGCTTGATGGCAAGCAACTTCTTTATTACAATTTTGACAAGCAGTAAAAGATGCTACTTTAATACCTTTATTTGCAAATCTTTTATCTCTTCGAGCGCGGGATCGTTTCCGCTTTGGTACTGGCATGGTAGTTAACTCCAATAAATTATTTTATATTATTTTAATATCAAACAAAAATTCACAATAAAATTAAATTATTATACTTATATACTATAAAATAAAGAGAAAAAAGGCAAAACCTATTTAGACAAAGAACGCCACAAACCAGAAAAATCTTGCTCTATTTTGCCATCCATTTGCAAATCAAATAATAAATCAGATAATTTATCAGACTCAATTGTGACTATATCAGCTAACTCATCAAATGAAATTCCCTTTACAGCAACACTCAAAATAGAATCTTTCGGGCAACTACTTTTTGTTTTGACAGTAGGTCTTGTAGGTCTTACAGAAATATTTACTTGTTTGAAAGAGGAAATTACAGTTTTTCTCTCTCGTTTTACAGAACAAACTTTTTGCCCAAACTCACTTAAAATATCATCTACCGAACTGACAAGTCGTGCGCCTTCTTGTAGTAAACGATGGCACCCCATACTAATATCATCATATATAGATCCGGGGACTGCAAAAACCTCTCTACCTTGCTCTAAAGCAAATTGTGCCGTTATTCGAGCACCACTTTTTTCTGCTGCTTGAATAACAAGGCAACCTTTACTAAGACCTGCAATAATTCTATTTCTTGCCGGGAAGTTGCCAGGAGTTGCCTGCATTGTTAGAGGAAAACTACTAACCAAAGCTCCACCAGATGCCAAAACATTTTCAAAGAGTTTTTTATTACTTGCAGGATATGGCCTTAAAAGCCCTGAACCTAGAACAACAATTGTTTGTCCACCAGATCTTACAGTCTGATTATGAGCCATACTGTCAATACCAAGAGCACCACCACTGACAATAATCCAACTGTTTTGAACCAAACCACTTACTAATGAATCAACAACTTTTTGCCCATAAAAGTTCGCTTTTCGAGAACCAACACAAGCAATCAAGTTTTCTTCTGAAAATAAATGTTGCCCCTTCCAATACAAAATAGTTGGCGGTGCATAAATTGATTTCAGCAATACTGGATAATCATCTGAGATTATTGTTGTCCAATTAATTGAATATTTTTTTATCAAATCAAGTTCTTGGTCTAATAACTTTGTATCTTTTAAACCGCTGCATAAAAGTTCTGCTACAGATTTTGATAAATAAAACAACGAAATAAAGTCTGACACTGTATATAAATACAGGTCAGACCATTTACTATCATTAGATTTATGTTCTTGCAACTTTTTTACTGCCTGAGGACCAATACCTTTGATTAAAGAAATATGTAAAAAAACTAACGAACTTTTCATATATCTTTAAAAAACATCCTCTGAAACAGATTCATAAGAGTCGGTAATACTGATTCTATCTAAATCATCAAAAGAACTTGTTTCTTGATCAACAGTTTGAGTTTCATCAAAAGAGCTCAATTCTATTTTTTTTACAGCTGATTCATGTAAAGATGCAGCTTTATAATCAGTGGGATTAGAAGAACCGCCCGATGAACTACCAGAACCATTTTCAGAAGGCTCTTCTTCTTCACTTTCTGTAAAAGCAACCAAAGAAGCTAACTTTTGTGTTTTATCAAGTCTAATTAGACGAACACCTTTAGCTTGTCTTCCCATAGTTCTAATTTCTTTTGGTGACAGACGGATAATCTTACCACCTTCATCGATAAGTAAAATATTTGATTCTGGCTCCACAATTGCAAGACCAATTACAGGACCATTACGCTTATCTGTTGGAATAGTTTTAACACCAAGGCCACCACGATGCGCTATTCTAAAGTTCTCCGGCTTAACCCGTTTTCCATAACCACGTTGTGTTGCAAATAATATATCACCCTTTGTCACTTGACCAACTACTTCCATGCCAATAACTTCGTCACCGGCTTTAAGACGAATTCCAATAACACCTGATGCTTGTCTTCCCATTGCACGAACTTCATCTTCTTTAAATCGAATACCTTGTCCGTTTTTCGTTGCAATAATAATGGTGCTATTTTTATCACTTAAAGAAGCAAATACAAGTTCATCTTGATCTTTTAAAGTAATTGCACAAATTCCGGTTGATCTAATTTTTGTAAAGAACTTTGTATCTGTACGCTTAATCAAACCGTTTTTAGTTCCCATAACTAAATATTTATCTTGCAGCTGTCCTGCAGGAAGAAGCTTTACAACTTTTTCACCTTCTTTAAGAGGCAATAAGTTAACAACAGCGCGGCCACGAGCGGTACGAGAAGATTCTGGAACTTCAAAAACATTTAAACTATAAATTCTGCCGAGGTTTGTTAAAAACAATAATGTATCATGAGTTTTGGAAACAAAGAGGTCTTGAACAACATCTTCTGTTCCTTCCATTGTAGCCATACCCATTTTACCTTTTCCACCACGATGTTGAACACCATAAACTTCTAAAGGAACTCGTTTCATATAGCCCTTCATCGTCAATGTCACAACAACATCTTCTTCAGGAATTAAATCAGCTTCAGTAAGAATATCAATAGGCGCAGAAATAACACTCTTTCTTTCGTCACCATAAACTTGCTTAACTTCAAGTAGCTCTTTTTCTACTTCACCATCAAGAATTTCTTTGTTTTGAATAATAGAAGATAGTCCAGCAATCTTTTTCTTTATCTCTTCCATCTCATTGTGAATTTTTTGTTGCTCCAAACCAGTAAGTCTTTGCAACTTCATTTCTAAAATGGCCTTACTTTGAGCTGCAGTTAAATTAAATTGTTCACTTAATGTAGTAATTGCAACATTTGTAGCTTTTGATTGCTTAATTGCAGCAACTATTTCATCAATATTATTAAGCCCAATAATAAAGCCAGCTAAAATATGCTCACGCTCTTTTGCTTTTTTCAGGTCAAATTCTGAACGTTTATAAATAACCTGTCTTCTATGAGTTAAAAAATGCTCAAGAAGTTCACGCAACGTAAAAACAAGTGGAATATTATCAAGAAGTCCAAGCATCAAAATAGAAAATGATGTTTGTAAATTTGTATGTTTATACAACTGATTCAAAGTTACTTGAGGAATTTCTCCACGCTTGAGTTCTATAACTAAACGCATACCACGCTTATCAGACTCATCACGAATATTAGAAATACCATCAACTACTTTATTTTTAACTAAATCTGCAATTTTAATAGTAAGTTCAGATTTGTTAACTTGATAAGGAAGCTCAGTCACTACGAGACTAGAACCTTTTTTTGTTTCTTCAATATCAACAACTGCTCGTAAAATTACTTTTCCACGACCAGTTTTGTACGCCTTTACAATGCCAGCTCGTCCACAAATAATTCCACCAGTAGGAAAATCTGGTGCTGGAACTAATGCAAAAAGTTCTTCTTCAGAAACGTCTGATCTTTTAAGTAACGCCAAACAAGCATTTATAACTTCTGTTAAATTATGTGGTGGTATCGATGTTGCCATACCAACTGCAATACCTGCAGTTCCGTTTACCAATAAATTTGGCAACTTACTTGGAAGAACAACTGGTTCAACGGTCGACTCATCAAAGTTTGGTACAAAGTTAACAGTTTCTTTTTCTAAATCAGCAAGAATTTCTTGTGATATTTTTTTCATTCGTACTTCAGTGTAACGCATAGCAGCTGCATTATCACCGTCGACAGAACCCCAGTTACCTTGACCGTCAAGAAGTGGATAACGTTTTGAAAACGTTTGCACCATTCCGACCATTGTATTGTAAATTGCTTGATCACCATGAGGGTGATATTTACCCATTACATCACCAACAATACGAACTGATTTGTGATACGGTTTGTTATAATGAAACCCAAGTTGATTCATTGTATACAAAACACGACGATGAACTGGCTTTAAACCATCTCTTATATCTGGAATAGCTCTGCTGACAACAACTGACATTGCATAATCAAGAAATGAATCCTTTAATTCCTGTTCTATTAAAATTGGCCGTACGCCTTTTTTTGAATTTCTACCTTGATTATCTATCGGAACCATGAGATGAGCCCTTCCCGAATTAAACCATTTATTAATTTTTCTAACACGTTAATATCTAATTTTATATTATAAAATAAGCATATCTAATGATACCTCGAATAAATCATGAAAACAAGAAAGCTCTTGCTTATAACAAAACTACAAAAAATTGTACTCATATTTTTTATCAAAGAGTATTTACAAACCAATGAATTTACGTACACTTAATGACATGGATTTAAAAAAAATTAATCTCAAAAATTTTACTCCCGACAAAATAAGAAATTTTTCTGTCATTGCACATATTGATCATGGTAAATCAACATTATCTGATCGACTGCTTGAAATGACTGGAACAATTTCTTCACGCAAAAAAAATGAACAGTTTTTAGACAAGCTTCAAGTAGAAAAAGAACGTGGCATTACAGTAAAAGCTCAAACTGCTTCTATGTTTTATGAATACAAAGGTGAAACTTATTTACTTAACCTTATTGATACTCCTGGCCACGTTGATTTTAGTTACGAAGTTTCACGTTCACTCTATGCGTGCCAAGGAGCTTTGCTTTTAGTTGATGCGGTGCAAGGTGTGCAAGCACAAACAATGGCAAATTTTTATTTAGCATTTGAACAAGATCTAACCATTCTTCCTGTTATTAATAAAATTGATATGAGTAACGCCGATCCAGACAGAATTGGACTAGAGCTTACAAAACTTTTTGATTTTCAAAAAGAAGAAATGATTTTAACGTCTGCAAAAACTGGCGTTGGCGTGGAAAATCTTTTAAACAATGTTATAGAAAAAATCCCTGCCCCAACTGGAGTCGAAAGCGAACCACTTAAAGCTCTTTTATTTGATTCATGGTTTGATGAATACCGTGGTGTTGTTTGTTTAATAGCAGTCAATAACGGCATCATTAAAAAAGGTGATACCATCACCCTTGCACAATCAAACGTAAAATACGAAGTACTTGAACTTGGCCTTATGTACCCAGATGAAACTCCAATGACTGCACTTCATCCAGGACAAGTTGGTTATTTAATTACTGGTATGAAAACTGTAAAAGAAGCACAAGTTGGTGACACAATTTATCATTCAAAATATCCTGTTGAAGTTTTTCCAGGGTTTAAGCCAGCAAAGCCAATGGTTTTTGCAGGCATTTACCCAGTAGAAAATGTAGACTTTGAACTTCTTCGCGATGCGATGGAAAAATTAACATTAAATGATGCGAGTGTAACGGTTGAGAAAAAAACTTCTGTTGCCCTTGGACTTGGTTTTAGATGTGGATTTTTAGGCCTGCTACATATGGATGTTTTTAAACAACGCCTTGAACAAGAATATAATTTAAACGTTATTATCACCGCACCGAGTGTACTTTATAAAATTGTTATGTCTTCTGGTGAGACAATAAACCTAGAAAGACCTTCTGAGTTTCCAGATCCTACAAAAATAGCAGAAGTAAAAGAACCAATTATTAACGCAACAATTATTTTACCAAAAGAATATTTAGGAAAAATAATTATTTTGTGCGAAGAGAAACGTGGTATTCAAAAAAGTTTAGATTACCTTGATGAAAATCGAGTCATTTTGCAATACAAACTTCCACTTAATGAAGTTGCAACAGATTTTTATAATGAGCTCAAATCTTTAAGTTCCGGTTATGCAAGTTTTGACTACGAAGAAGCTGGTTTTGAGCCTGCAAAACTTATAAAGATGGATATCTTAATTAATGCAAAACCAGTTGATGCCCTTTCTTTAATTGTTCACAAAGACAAATCTTACGAAATTGGCAGAGAACTGGTAAAACGACTAAGAAAAGTTATTCCACGACAACTTTTTGAAGTTGCAATTCAGGCTGCAATCGGTTCAAAAATTATTGCCAGAGAAACAGTTTCTGCGATGCGAAAAAACGTAACTGCAAAATGTTACGGTGGAGACATTACCAGAAAAAGAAAACTTCTTGAAAAACAAAAAGCTGGTAAAAAAAGAATGAAGCAAGTTGGTAATGTAGAAATTCCACAAGAGGCATTCTTAACAATTTTGAAAAAGTAAATTTTAACCACCCTTTTGCATATCTATTAAGTGAGTCTATGAACTTTAAAATGAAAAAAACAACTTTTATACTATTTGGACTATCATTTCTTTTTTCTGGAGCTATTACAAAAACGAACACGCACGATAATTTTTCGGATAGAGAATGAAAGCATGTACCATGTACATTTCTATAAAGAAAAATATCCTTATAAAGATAACTATACTATTAATTGCAAAAAAATCATTGAATTATATTATGAAATAAAAGCTTGTAAATATTTAAAGATCTTTCGTAAAAACTTTCTAAGTCTTCATATTCTTTATTAGTAATAAACTTTATAAAATCACTTAAGGAACATCTTTCATAATAATTTTAAAATTATAAGATCTCTCAATATAAAATTTTATATTAATATCTGAAGGTTTCTTAATATTTATAAAAATAATTTTACCTGCAAATTCTATTATAAGCATAGAGATCGCCACACTTGCTTACGCAAGTTTACAATGACGAGAAGAAGAGTATCAAACTTTATTGCTTTAAATATAATTTCTAAATTATAAAAATTAATTCCATACGATCATTTAAAAGATTGAAGCACACTATGACTTAAAAACAATGAGTCAGCTAAAAAAACTCATGATCATTCATCTCTAGGCTTAAAAATCTTCTGATCATCAAAATAATTACCTCCGCACCGTCATTGCGAGCGAAGCGCGGCAATCTCTGCTTACATTGAAACTTGATTTTAATTATAAGTCTTTTAATTTTGCAGCCAACTTAAGTGCCTTAGCGTATTCTTCAGGATATTCTTCAGAATGCTTCTGACAATCAACTAATAAAAGGAATATTTCCATTTTCAAATTTTTTTAGACTCCTGACTAGAATTAGCCTCAGGTTTAACAAAATTTTTAAAGGAATTATTACCTAAATTTTGACTAAAAGATATTTTAAAAAAAATTAATGTGAACAATAATAACTTTTTCATAAAATTATCCTTTATTTTGCAACACTAACTTTTGCATGTCTTAATACTTGATCCCCAAGCATAAAACCTTTTTGCAGAACCGCAACAACGTCACCTTCTTCATGATCGCCAGACTCTACTTGCATCAATGCTTCATGAAAATTTGGATCAAATGTTTTCATTTGTTCAATTTCTTTTACATTGTTTTTTTCTAAAACTTTTTTACAAGCGTTTTGAATCATTTCAAAACCTGTAAGCCAGTTTTTTACCTCTTCTGAAAGTTCTTCTTTTTTTTCAAAAGCTCTGTCAAAATCATCTAGTATATTTAAAATATCTTTTAAAACATCACCTTTTGCCATAGACATCCAAGATATACGTTCTTTTTCTGTACGCTTTTTAAAATTATTAAAATCAGCTGCACAACGCATATATTTGTCTTGCCAATTTTTTGCTTCTATCTGACTTTCTTGCAAAGGTGAAAGTTCTATTTTTTGTTCTTCTTTTTTTTCATCTACTTTTGTTTCAATATTTTTTTCTTGCTCATTATTTTTCATAAATATAATTCTTCCGTTAAATTATGGTTTTTACCTTATTTTAAGTATATCATACCGATTATGATCGACAAGCAAAGCAACAAGTAAAAAATTCCACTTCCCCTTTTTAATTATTTTTTTTATACCTGATAAATAAATAAGAAACTTCTGCTTACAGTGGCAATAAAGGAAGTAAAAAAATATGAGAGTAGAAAAAAAGCAGTATTATAAAATTAATTACGCAATATATCTATTGCTAATAATCTCGCCATCAATAAAATCAAAAGATTATTTACATTTTTATAGAGCATCATCCTTTTGGGAAGAACCTCGACTAGAAAAACAGTGGCTTTCTTCTTTTGAATGTAATGTATCAAGAGGATCGACAAAGCATAGTAAAAATGAGCTTCAAAAAAAAGCTGAACTTCTTGATATATACGGCTTTGCCAACATGAAACTTGTAGGTAAAGGAACTGACCTTAATGTTAATGATATACATGACCTTATCTTATTTAACTTAATTGGGCTTCCTTCAAATGGCAATTTTGCAAAACTCTCTTTTTCTGGTAAATTTTCTACCTTTGAAGCAGACTTTACCCTATCTCAAAATTTAATTAATGGATTTTTTACACAAGCTCACATTCCTTTTCGTAAAATAAAAGTACAAGTCGATCCATTTGTAGACCTTTCTCCTGAAATTGGAAATCCAAATAAAAACGATCTGAATTGGCAAGCTTTTTTAATAGGGTTTCCGGTTCTTTTAAGAAAGAAAAACTTAAATATAGACTCTTATAACCGAACTGGTACCGGCGATGTCAGCTGGTACATTGGTTGGACAAAAAACTATGAAGATACTCAAGATCTAGACTTTATAGACTTTACTACAAAATTAGGTGTACTTTTTGCAACCAGTAAGAAGAAAGACCCTGACCATGTTTTTTCTTTACCTCAAGGATACAACGGCCATAAAGGCGCTGACTTTACACTTGATTTTGCAATTGGAGCTTATGAATGGCTAACAATAGGATCTCATTTAGAACTTTTACATTTTTTTGACCATAAAAAAGAAATGCGTATAACAACCGATGTTGAACAAAGTGGCATGATAAAACTTGCAAAAGATACTGTTTTATTTAAAAAAGGATCTATCATTAATTGCGGTTTTTTTGCAAAAGCAGACCATATTATTGCAGGTATTTCTTTATTAATTGGTTATTCAAGAACCCACAAACGCAACGACCGTGTTATTCCAAAAAACTCTAACTTTACTCAAATTAACGCTAACAGCGATCAAGCTCTAAAAGGATGGGATCAACATACAATACATCTAAAAGCGGATGTAGACTTTACCAAAAAAACAAATATTTTTGGACCACGAATTGGTGTTTTTTATAATCATCAATTGAGTGGTCTTCGTACATTTAAAGCAAATATGATTGGTGGCAATTTTGGCTTTGAAATAAATTGGGACTATTAAAATGAAAAAAAAATTATCTTTATTTTTATTTTTATCTTCTATACCAATTTACTCAACAATAGAAACAACCTTAGCTCAAGCTGCAACAGCAAAAACTTTTAGCCGTGCAACTGGAACTTTATATTTAGGCCTTGATGGTGGAAATGACAAAGCAGTCTCTAAAATAGAACGCTATAATGGAGAAAATGAAATTCAACTGACTGGTATTGCAACAAATTCACTTTTAAATGACGCAAGCATAGAATTTTTAACACTTTCTGAATCTGAAGGCGATACTAATCCATATTTAGTTATTGTAAAAAAAAGTAATCTTGGAAACTTTAAACAAACAAAAATTATTCTAGCAACAAATGACGGCACAACTGTTCACGAACTTGAAACTGACCTTAATGATGCAAGCGGAACAGCAATAACTGATGGTATCGTTCAGATTGCTGCAAGTAATGATTATATTTTTGCTGCAGTAAAAGGAAATGGCGAAACTGTTTTTGGGAAAAATGACAGTGGTATTGCAGTCATAAAAATCGATAAAATAAACAATAAACTCGTCATTCAAGATGCAACAACAGGCTCAGATGGAAATAGAGCACTAACTCTTAATGAATCGACAACAGAATTGAGAATCAACACGGATGTAATATTTGGATTTAATCATCCAAATATTGTGACAATGGCTTGGAGTGAAGAACTTCAAAAACTTTATATTGGTTATGATATAAGAACAGGCCCTGGAGGATCAGATGGTGGTCTTGCACTTTTAGTAGCAAATATCGACACTACCGACTCAAATAAATTAAAATATTTACCTGCAGCGCCTTTAAATCTTTTTAATACCAACAGAAGAAGAATTATTGGAATTAGAAGAGCAAATATAAATATTGGCATTCAACATCTTGATATCATGAGGACAACAGTTGGCTCAGACTATCTTATTGTTCACGGAGATGTAGGTTGGCCTGCAGGAACTGCACCACTTTTAAACAGTATTTTTGCAATTCCACTCATTAATAATCCTACAAATGCAACAACTCATGGTACAACAGCACAAAGAAATGGCGCATTAAATAATGAGTTTAAATTTATTACGCCTTCAACTACAGCTGGACACCTGACAAGTAATAATCAAAATCCTGCAAAAGTTGGTGGCAATCCTTTGCCTTTGCAAATTGCTCAATCAATTTCTGATATGATGGTAATAGGAGATACTGTCTATATTTCTATAGCTGAGCAACAAAGTAATATTAATGATTCTGGTATTTTTTATTCACAAGCTTTATTTGATCAAACAGGAAGAATAAATAGATGGACAAGATGGAAAAAGCGAGCATTTCCTTTTAATAGCTTTTCATCAAAAAATATAACTGATCCTTTTGACCAACCGCGAGTACAATTTTTATCTGTTGACGCTTTAAATGGAAAAATATTTGCTGTTGATGGCAATACTAATACAACAGTTGCATCATTACAATGGAGTAATGGAGAACAAAATACAAAAAGTTTAACGTATAATGTAAATCAAGCTTTAAGCTCCGGATGTTTTTCATCACTCGATATTAATCAAGATACTCGTGGAATATCTATTAGTTGCCCTGGACGGTACCATCTTTTTGGTGGAGTAGGCACTGTTGTTTTTGCAAAAGCATCTATTTCTAAGGAGCCAGGAGGAAACTTTACAATCCAAGCAAGCAACAGACCAGCTGCACAAACAATTCCAACTGATTATAGCTCGCCAGAAAACTTTTTTATTTCTACTCTACCAGAAGAAGCTGGAGCTGTAACATCTCTTGAATATTCTCGCCGACTTATTGCTTCTACAAATCAAAATTATTTTTTTGCAGGAACACAAAATGGCCTTTATGCCTTTGCTGACTCTGCTGGAGGAGGTTTTACTTTAACCTCTGCAACAAACAATTTAAATGCTGCTCCTTTTTCAACAAGGTCTTGGCAAAAAGTTAATGGAATTGATGGACAAGTGCTTGCTATAAAAACTTCTGGAGCTGGAGCAACAGGAGCTGACAATGGAGCGTTGTATATACTTACCTTAGAACTAACACAAGATCCTGAAAGTCCTTTTAAAAATAATGTATATAGAATGCGGTACAATACCACGATAGCATTGATGGAGGGTAACATTGCAAAAATAGCAGAAACAAAAACGTTTGCAGCAGGATCAGATTTAAGCGATGTTTTATCTTTTTTTGACATAGAAATTATTTCAACAAATGGAGCAGGTACATCTGAACAACTTATCCTTTCAACTAATGAAGGGCTATTTAAATCAAACACAACTGGAAGTGGAATTCTTACTAATGCTAATAACCAAGCTGACGCTTTATGGCAAAAAATAGATGAAACTGACTCAGAACTGTATTTTAAAATTTTTGGAATAGACAACCTTACAAAAACAATGTTCTGGCCTACTAAATTAACAAGTAGCTTAGCACTAAACAGTCAAACACAACAATTTTATGGAAATCAATTTACAGGTGGACAAACTCAAACAAGGCTTACCCAAAATTTGTCTAATTTTATTAATGAAGAGCAAAACTTTTCTACTTTAAAATTTACTAAAAAATTTTGGACCGATGGTGGAAGAAGACTTTTTATTGCAGAAACTGTAGAAAATGGAAAAACAAAAAATGTAATTACTGCAATACCTTTTAATAGTACTGTCTGGAATGTAGCGAATACAACATCAACAATAATAAACGACTCTATTTTAAAAGAAGGGAATATATTGTTTAATTGGATAAAACAGATTGGAGCATCTGGAATCTTGATGGCAGGAACAAATAAAGGTGTTATATCATTAGAATAAGTAAATAAAATGAAAAAAAAATATTTTATAGTACTTTTACTATTTTTTTTAAAAAATTTTAAAGCAACTGTTGAAATTCAACTTGAAGCAGCAGCAACAGCAAAAGCTTTTGATAGAGCAAGTGGAACACTTTATTTAGGACTTGATGGCGGCAATGAAAAAGCAATTTCTAAAATAGAAAGATACTCTGGTTCTGGAGACATTCAACTAACTGGCATTGCTACAAATGCTACTTTAAATAATGCGAGTATAGAATTTTTAAAAATTTCTGGATCTGAAGGTGACACAAATCCTTATTTAGTTATTGTAAAAAAAAGCAACCTTGGCAACCTTAGACAAACAAAAATTATTTTAGCAACTAACGATGGGCAAATAGTACATGAACTTGACACTGATATCAATGATGCTTCTGGTGCAGCAATAACTCATGGAATTGTAAATATAGAAGTTAATAATAATTATATTTTTGCAGCAGTCAAAGCAAATGCTGGACCAATATTTGGAACTGGAAGTAGCGGAATTGCACTCATTGAAATTGACAAAGTAAATAATAAATTAATTTTAAAAGATGCAACAACTGGATCTGATGGCAACAGAGCTCTTCTATTTAATGGAGCAACTGATGAAATTAAAGAAGGTGGAGATGTTATTTTTAATGCTGCCAACACAAAAAATATTCAAATGCACTGGGACCAGAATTTACAAAGATTATATTTAGCACTTGATATTGCAGCAGGAGCTGGAGCAACTGATGGTGGCACATCAATTGGATTAGTAAGAATTGATACAAATAAAAAACTAGTTATCGTTCCATTTGTTGATACATCTTTATTTACATTAAATCCATCTGCATTTGCAACACAATGCATAGGAGTTCGACGCTCAAACAATACGATTTTAACAAATAAAATTTCTAGTATGCAAGTCAGCTCTGGTGCAAATTACCTTGTTTGCAATTCAGAAGTTGGTCCTGCTGGTGGAGCCGCTGCTCCAACAAATAGCTTTTATGTTTTACCCATAATTAATGATCCTACAAACCTTACAACACATGGAACACTTGCAAGCATTGTAGATACACTCGATGCAAATTTTCATTTTACAACTCAACCTGCAAGTGCAGCTAATTTAGCAAATATTTTCACCTTTCAAACAAGAGCTGGCTTTACCTCTTTACCCGTTGATGCTACTCAATCTATATCTGACCTTATAATTATAGATGATGGAATTTATATCTCTATTGAAAATCCATTAAGCGCAACAAATGAATCTGGAATTTTAAACTTACAAGCACTTTTTGATCAACTGGGCAGAATTAGTTTTTGGACTTTATGGGGAAAAAGAACTATTCCTTTTGATCTTTTTCCCATAAAAAATATTGGAGGACCATTTACAGATAAATCTAGAGTAAAATTTTTTGAAATAGATGTAGTAAATAATACAATACTAGCAGTTGATGGAATAGATAATACAACACTATCAATATCATCTACAAATTCAACAACACCAGATGAATCATCAAATTCTTTGACAAATAAATTAAATACTTGTTTACAAGATGGATGCTTTTCTGTTTTAGATTTAGACCATTTTACTAATCAAATTGTCACTAATGGACTTGGTCATACAGCTAAAGGTAGATATGCACTTTTTGGAGGAAATAATAAAGTTATTCTTACCAGAATTTCAGAATCACAATCTGCAGTTATACCATTTAACTTTTTATTTACTTTTATTCCAACTTTTCAATTTCTAACAATTCCACAAACAGTTTTTTCTGACTTTTCTTCTCCTTTAAATTTTTTAGAACTACCTCTTCCTCCTAACGCCGGACCTGTTACCACTCTTGAATACTCCCAAAGGCTTTCACCTGCTGCAAATCAAAACTACTTTTTTGCAGGCACAACAAATGGACTTTATGCTTTTGCAGATTCTACAAACGGGTCTGGTTTTACTGTTGCATCAACAGTAAATGCACTCAATACAGCGCCCTTTTTAAATAAATCTTGGCAAAAAGTTAATGGAATAGAAGGACAAGTACTTGCAATAAGAACAACAGGCGTTGGTGCAACTGGGGTTAACAATGGCTCTTTATATATTTTAACGCTCCAACTAACAACTAATCCTGAAATTCCTTTACAATCTGTTATCTATAGAATGAGATATCATAACAGTATCTCTAATATGGAAGGTAACATTACAAGAATTGCAGAAACAGGAATAACTTCATTATCTGATATAATATTTATATTCGATATGAATATCATTACCATAGGAGGAGGTGAAGAACTTCTTTTAGGAACAAACCAAGGACTCTATATAAGCACATCTGGAAACATGGTTGCAGTCAATGATCAAACAGCTGCAGGATGGACATTTATAGGAAATTTAAGCAAGTCAATTGTATCAAAAATTTTTGGAGTAGAAGGAACAACAAGAAGTGTTATTTGGCCACTTTCAATACCTAGTATATTTGATAGCAGTACCTTTTTGTCCCAAATCACCGCAAACCTTACAACATTACTCACAACACCAAATCAATTTAATTATCTAAACTCAGAAAAAGATTTTCCATCTATAGAATTTTCTAATCACTTTTGGACAGATGGAGGTCGACGATTTCTTTTAACCCAAGAAAAAAATAGTAACGGTATAAATAATATTTTACCAATACCTTTCAATAGCACTTCCTGGAATATCACAAAAGAAGAACCTCCAATTTTAAATAATGAAACTTTATCCAATAATAAAATTAATTTTTATCACTGGATAAAACAGATTGGAGCCTCTGGTGTCTTAATGGCAGGTACAGACAAAGGAATCGTTGCATTTAAATAAATAAAAAGATAAAAAATGAAAAAAAAATATTTTATAGTATTTTTACTATTTTTTTTAAAAAATTTTAAAGCAACTGTTGAAATTCAACTTGAAGCAGCAGCAACAGCAAAAGCTTTTGATAGAGCGAGTGGAACACTTTATTTAGGACTTGATGGCGGCAATGAAAAAGCAATTTCTAAAATAGACCGATACTCTGGTTCTGGAGACATTCAACTGACTGGCATTGCTACAAATGCTACTTTAAATAATGCGAGTATAGAATTTTTAAAAATTTCTGGATCTGAAGGTGACACAAATCCTTATTTAATTATTGTAAAAAAAAGCAACCTTGGCCCCTTAAAACAAACAAAAATTATTTTAGCAACCAAAGATGGACAAATTATACATGAACTTGAAACAGATATTAATGATGCAAGTGGAGCAGCAATAATCGACGGCATTGTAAATATAGAAGTTAATAATAATTATATTTTTGCAGCAGTCAAAGCAAATGCTCAAGCAACATTTGGGATTGGAAATAGTGGTATTGCACTCATTGAAATTGACAAAATAAATAACAAATTAATTTTAAAAGATGCAACAACTGGATCTGATGGCAATAGAGCAAAACTTTTAAATGCTGCAAGCACAGAAATAAAACATATTGGCGATGTTGATTTTACTTTCCAACCAAATAATATTGTTCTTCACTGGGACCAAAGACTCGAAAGACTCTATATTGGAGTAAATATTAAAACAAATATAGCTGTAAACAATGGAGGAATTTCTGTTGTTACAGCTTACATAAATTCAACAACAAAAATATTAAACTTTGTTCGATTTGTAAGCCCACATACTTTATTTATAACAAACCCAAATCTTGCAAGTGGACAAATTATTGGAGTTAGAAAAGGAAATACTCATTTATTTATAAAAAATATAAAAACAATGCACCCCTATGGAGGGCCAAGTTACCTTATTGTAAATGCAGAAGTTGGTGCTGTAGCAGGAGCTCCGGCTGTTACAAATGCACTTTGCTCCTTGCCGCTTATTAATGATCCTACAAATCTTGCGACACATGGCATACTTGCAACAAAAAACCTATCTCCAGATGCAAATAGTAATTATAAATTTACAACTCTTCCAGCAACAGCTGCAAATTTACATGTAAGCTTTGAATTTAATGCTTTTTTTGCAAAAGCGCATGTTGGCAATTTTTGGTTACCAGTTAATGAAACAACAACAATCTCTGATATAGAAGTTATAAATAACGCTGTCTATGTTTCAACAAATGCACAGCAAGATGCTCTTTCAAACGAATCTGGTATTTTTAGATCTCAAATGTTTTTTGATGAAACAGCCTATGTTTCAACATGGAGTCCATGGATAAAAAGAGCATTTCCATACAATAGCTTTACAAGTAAAAATATTACAAATGTTTTAGACCAAGCCAAAGTTAAATTTTTCTCTGTAGATGCAAAAACTGGATCTATTTGGGTAGTTGACGGCAATGATGCAAAAACTCTTGCAACAACAACCTGGACAAAAGGCGATACTCAAAACTCTTTAACAAAAAAACTAAATGAATCTTTGTCTGATGGTTGCTTTTCTGTTTTAGATATTGATGCAACAGTTAATGGAATAAGTACAGATGCTCCTGGTAGATATGCTCTATTTGGAGGGAATAATAAAGTAGTTTTTGCAAAAATTGCACGCTCAAAGGGACCAGGATCACCATTTAACAGATCATTAGATTTTGCACCAACTGTACAAGTTTTAATGACTCCTCAAACTATTACTCAAGATTTTTCTAACCCTGCACATTACAAAGAAACATCTTTACCTTCAGAAGCTGGAGCTGTGCTTTGTCTAGAATACTCAAAAAGAGTTATAGCTGCAGGAGCACAAAATTACTTTTTTGCAGGAACACAAAATGGACTTTATGTTTTTGCCGATTCAACTACTGGAGGAGGATTTGCTGTATCTGCAACTGTTGACGATTTAAACTCTGCACCTTTTTCTACTGGTAGTTGGAGAAAAATAAACGGAATAGAAGGACAAGTTATTGCTGTAAAATCAAGTGGCAATGGACCGACAACACCTAATAGTGGATCTATTTATGTTCTAACCTTTCAACTTACACAAGACCCTGAAGCTCCATTTAAAAGTGTTATTTATCGAATCGCCCATAATACAACTGTTGCAGCAATGGAAGCTAATATTTTTATATTAGGGGAATCGCAAGTAACAGCTGGACTTTCTGATTTTAGTGATGTTCTATATATGACAGGACTAGAAATAGCAGTGCTTTTTACAACAACAGAACAGATTATTTTAAGCACAAACAACGGTCTGTTTAGATCTGTTTCTTTTGCTACCGGTGGAACACTCGGAGCTCTTTCTCAAGCTGGAGCAAGATGGTTTGCTATACCTGAAGCTGAAAAAGTTTTTTACAGTAAGCTACTAACTGAAAAAGCTCCTGGACAAAGCACATTTTGGAGTATAAAAATTAACAATGCTTTAAGCAATAAAACAAAACAAGAAAAATTTGCTGGTAGCACTACCTTTCCAACTTTTTTCCCAAATCTTACAACTTTCTTAAATAATGAAACTTTTTTTCCATCATTAGAATATACAACCAATTTCTGGACCGACGAAGGTAGAAGATTTTTTCTTATAAGAGAAACAAATGATAAT
The DNA here is from genome assembly GCA_964647685.1 of uncultured Pseudomonadota bacterium. Lineage (GTDB taxonomy): Bacteria > Babelota > Babeliae > Babelales > Vermiphilaceae > CAZYJE01. The sequence goes on from CAZYJE010000023.1 coordinate 37,530, forward strand.
AATGAAACAAATCAAATCTGTCTTATTCCTTTTAATTCAACAATATGGAACGTAAATTCTGAAGATCCACCAATTATAAGAAATCCAGTCATACATTCAAATGGAACAAAATTTTTCAATTGGATAAAAGAAATTGGATCATCAGGAATTATAATGGCCGGAACAAATAATGGAGTAGTTGCTCTTGAGTAGAAAAATTATGAATTTTTAATTTTTTGCAATAATGACTGTATTGAAAAAAACAATCTATCCATAGCATTTCTCTTACTTTTAATAGATAAGTTTCTAAATACACTATTTTTTAAAATATTGCTTTTATGAAATAATGACTTTAAATAATCAATGTCTCTTTTTAAAATATTTTTACTTTGTTTTTGCATAGCAATGACCAAATTATAAGATTTTGAAAGCCTATTAATGATATCATCAGCAAACAATAATAACTGCTTATCTGAATGTTCTACTTTAGAGTTTTTTAAAAGTTGACCGTAAAGCTGCATAACACTCTGCAAAGCAGAAGAATAAAAAGATTGAGGAAATATTGCATCAAATGAAACAGTAGCAGCGTTTACTGCATAAAGAGCACAAGATTGGAGAAAAAAAAGAGTAACCATTATTGGAGACAAAAAAATAAAAAGGATTCGCTTCATCAACATCTCTTTTCGACAAATAGTAACAATTTAAAAAATACTAAGCATATTCCTATACTTTAATTCTTTCAAAAATAGTTACTATCTGTCAACAAGACAAGTAAAAAAAGAGGCTATTTTTACTTAAAATAGCCTCTTTTTTTAAAATTTTAACTTTTAAAATGGTAAATCGTCCTGAAATGGAGGCTCATCTTTAAAAGCTACAGAGTTTGCTTTTTCAGATCCTTTGCTTGAAGCTTGAGCAGCTTTTTGTGCAGGTTTAACCTCTGATCTACTTTTAATAGAATCAATTTGACTCATTAAATCTTTTTCTATTTTTTGACTTTGAGCTGATCTATTATTTGAATTTTGATATGAGCCAATGTTATCAGACTGCCCTGCAGCTTGTTGAGATAAGAAAACAACACGTTCTGCAACAATTGAATGCTTGCTACGATTTTGACCATTTTGATCTTCCCACGTATCAAGCTTTAGACGGCCTTCTACCAAAATAGCTCTACCTTTTTGCAAATATTGGCGACAACTTTCTGCTTGAGCACCCCAAACATCAATATCAACATAACAAACTTCTTGAACCATTGTATCTGTTTGACGATTTTTAAATTGACGATTAGAAGCAATACCAAGACGACAAACAGCTTGCCCAGATGACAACTGCTTATATTCTGGATCACGTGTTAAATTACCAATCATAATTATTCGATTATAATTTGCCATTTTACAGCCTTTCAAAAGACATATTAAAGTTTATAAGAACTAATTTTATTTACATATAAATAGTATAAAGTATTTATTGTACAAGTAAAAACTACGATTAAAAGTCTAGACACTTTACCAAAAATTTATATTTTTAAAAATGAATATCGATGATACATTGCATTAATTCTATTTAACTTATTATCAGATGATAATAAACTTTTTAAATCATTTTCAAAATCATAAATACCCAATTTTTCAGAATATCCTTGTAATTTATCAAAAAAATACAAAAGTAAGCCATGATCTTTATCAGTCAATTTTTTAGAAGAAGAGTCAAGTAAAATATTCGTAATTTCACACAGCACAAATCGTATATTTTTATATAATTTCTCTTTAGAGCAACCCCATAAATATATTTTTTTACAACATCTATACAGCCCCCAGCCAACAACTGCAACTGGTATAGATGAAATTAACAATAAAGTTAATCTATTTTCTTCATATGTTTTGTCAGCTGTTTCTTTAAACGATAATAATAAATTCATAACTTTAGAAATGTGAATGTAAGTAAATGCTTCATACAAAAGTTTATATTTCTTTATTAAAGCTGCTAACTGGGATTTTTGTCCATTAACTAAATCATTTAAAACTTCATCTAAAACTAAAATTATTTTATTTCTTTCTTCTTTTAAACGTGCAATTACTGTTTCATTATTGAACACTTCATTCTTTGCTCTTTCTCCAAGATGGTCTACAATACCATCGAGCACCCACTTCCCTTTAACATAATATCCAATCGAATTACTATTGCTACTTTCATCAACATCAATTCTTTCAGGAACTTTTTCGGCAAAATTAAAACTGCTTTTTTCTTGTTTTTCCATTGTCTCTAAAATTGCAAAAATTTTTTCATTATACTTATCAAGAGGCATAGTAAAATCATTATAATCTAAAATTGATTTTTCATTTTTTATATAAACAAGATCCCATATTGCTTTTCTTTTCCCTTTTAATTCTTGATCAGTCATATCAGGGTACAATCGCCTTACAATATCATCAACCTTATTTTTTGCATCTATTTTTGCACGTTGACAATGTTGTAAAAAAACATCTTTTTTTTCAATTTTCTTACCAGTTAAAATATTTTTAACTTCATTAATTTTTGAAGCAGCTTGACTATAAAAATAAGTGATTCTTTTATTAAAACTATCAACAATAATTGGCACTTTTTTTTTATTTCTTAAAATATAAGTGGTAAGAACACAAAAACTTATACCTGACATTAAATACAAACTTAAATTACGCTGCAAATGACTAGGAAGACCATGTTGATGTATTTTTTTCAGCTCTTTTTTTTCATAACAAATTATAAACTCTAGAAAATCTTTCAATATAACGGGAGAATTTTCTGCTTTATTAAAAATAGTTTTATTAATAAGAACTGATAACTCCTGCAATACTTTTTCATTTGATTCATCAGAACAAATCAATAATCTAACTTTTGACAAAGCGCAAGACACCTTAAATAATAACTCTGCATACTTATTGCGATGTTCTTGCAAAATATCTATATAATTATTAATTTCATTTTTTACAGATCGATCTTCAAACCAACGAAATGGACCACGATAAAACCAATATGACACTGGTTTTGTACTCATAGTTTTCCAATACAGCAACTGTTTATCATAGTTATCTATAATCTTTATTAAAGACTTATGCATCAAATAAATACTTTGATAAAAAAGAGCACATTCAATATCGAGGTTGATAATATTTTTATTTTTTTTAAAAAAGTAAACAAGATCATTTTGATAAGAAAATTTATTAATTAAGCCAATGTGAGTACGCACTTCATGACAAAACCAGTTTCTTTGTAAGTTAATGGGTCTTATAGATTCATAATTAACTATTTTATTTGTAGAAAAAAGTACTGTAGAAAAAAAAGAACATAAAACTATAATCCATACTTTTTTTTTTATCATAAAATTCCAAAAGCTTTTATAGTAAGACTTATAATCTTTACCAAAATATCATTGATAAAAAAGAAGTTCAAAAGGCTAACTTAAAAAATTAAGTTAATGTTCTTAAAAATTTTGAATATTTTTTGCACGCATGCAAATATTTTTTTTGAGCCTGATCAAACTCCCTACAAAATTTTTGACATTCTAACATTTCTTGCTTTGTAGCTTTTGCAAAAAATCCTGTTTTAGCAGATTCTACATAATCTAAAGTTTTGTCAAAAATTTTTTTTTGAATAAAAGCAGTCTCTATCTGTACTGATGGTATCAAAGAAATTTGATCTGCAAACAACTGACAAACATTTTGTTTGCAACGAGAAAGTGAAACTTTTTTTTGCTTTTTAGGAAGTACAAATGTTTCTGAAAAACTTTTTGACCAAAGAGCTATCAAAAAAACATATGCTATTTTATTTATTTTAGAAAAGTTTGCCATAATACCTTAACTGCTTTTTTTATTCAATTGTTTTATGCCAATAATAATATATTGGCTTAATGAAAAAGATACTAACAAAAATAAGAGCCCCAACATAGTATAATAGGTTTTTACAGGAGCCCACTCAAAAAAATAACAAGCAAATAACCAAGCAATAAAACATATTTGAACCATTGTTGTTGCCTTACCAAGAAATGTTGGCCTTATCTTTAAAAAACCTTGTTTATAAAAAATAAAACAAGCACCTGAAAGGATAGTAAAATCTCTTATTAAAACCAAAATAACAAACCACAGAGGAATCGAAAAAACTGGAGACCGAACAAATGCAAGTGTTGCAAAACAAGAAATAAGTAAAAACTTATCTGCTATAGGGTCCAAACATGCACCTAAAAATGTTTGCTGAGAAAATAGTCGAGCAAGTGCTCCATCTAAAAAATCTGTAATACCTGCAACAACAAAAAGAGGAAACGCAACTTCCCAATATTCATACACCATAGAAATGACAATAATTGGAGTCATTATAATACGCAAAATTGTCAACCATGTTGAAACAGTAATTTTTTTTTTAATAAAACTAAAAGAATTTTTGAAAAATAAAGTTTTGATATCCATAAAAAATAACAAACCTATTTTATAGTGATTGCTTAATTATACCACCACCAAGACAAACCGCTCCTTTATAAAAAACAGCAAATTGACCTGGAGCAATACCTTGATCACTTTCATTAAGTTTAACTCTAACAAGATTGTTTGAAAGTTTCTGAACAAAACATTGATAACGATGTTTTCCATGACGGAGCTTAACATCTAGTACTTTTTCTTTTGGCATAAAACCAGAAAACCAATTTATATCTTCAACTTCAAAAGTATCGCGAACTTTATTTGTTTGATAATAGTTACGAGAAATATAAACAATATTTTTATTTACATCTTTTTGCACAACATACCAAGGACCGCCAGAAAGACCAATTCCTTGTCTTTGTCCGATTGTATAAAACCAAAAACCATTATGTTTTCCAACAACATTTCCAGTTTCTTGTTCAACTAAATCGCCCTCTTTTTTTCCACAATAATGCTTTACAAAATCGCTAAACTTTAACTTTCCAAGAAAACAAATACCTTGACTATCTTTACGATCTTTATTTGGTAAATCATACTGATGAGCAAGTTCTCGAACTTTACTTTTTACAAAAGAACCAATAGGAAACAAAAGACGGGAAAGCTGCTTTTGACTAAGATACGATAAAAAATATGTTTGATCTTTAACTTCATCAGGAGCTGACACTAGTTGAAAAACACCATCTTTTTCTTTAACTTGCGCATAATGACCAGTTGCAACCTTATCAAAATCTTTGCTGATTTTATCAAAAAAGAAGCCAAACTTAACTTTTTGATTACAAAAAATATCTGGATTTGGAGTTCTACCAGCTTTTATTTCTTTAATTGCATAAGAAACAACATGGTCAAAATACTCTTTTTGAAGTGAAATTACTTCAAGCCGAACATTTGCCTGCTTGCAAACTTTACGAACATACGATAAATCTTGCTCCCATGGACAATCACCCAAGTAAGCAAGCTCATCTTCTAACCAAATTTTTAAATAAAAAGCTGTGACATCGTGCCCTTGATCAACGAGTAATCGTAGCGCAACTGAGCTGTCTACACCTCCAGAAACTAACATTGCAATCTTCATACTGCTTAGTATGCCAAAAATCACAAAAATTTATACCCAAAACATTTATTAAATATTTATTTTACATTTTTTATCACATTAAATTTTAATAATATGACAGTTAAGTGAACTTTTGCTAAAGTAGTATCTATATATAAATTATAAAATATAGTACTACTTTAGGCTTTTTATGAACATTATTGAGCAAATAAAACAATCATTTGAACAGTTTTTATCACAAACATTTTCTATAGATGAAAACTTTACAAAAAAAGGATCATTCAGCTTAAACGTTGATCCTGCAAAACAACAATTTGGAGATATTAATTCAAATCATGCAATGGTGCTTACAAAAGAACTCAAACGCAACCCTCGCCAAATTGCAGAAACAATAGCAAATGACTTCTCTAATATATATATAGAAAAAATAGAAATTGCTGGTCCTGGTTTTTTAAATTTTCACTTAACAGAAAAAGCTTTTAAAAAGCTTGCTCAAGATATTTTTGAAAACAATGAAAATTTTTTCAAGCTTGCACAAGAGACCAAAAAGAAAAATTTTAATATAGAGTTTGTCAGCGCTAACCCTACTGGCCCCTTACACTTAGGTCACGGACGTGGCGCAATTATTGGTGATGTTCTTGGCAATATTTGCAAATTTATTGGTCATAAGGTTACACAAGAATTTTATATCAATGATGCAGGTGCTCAAATTACAAAACTTGGTAAATCTTTTAAGGCACGTTGTCAGCAAGCATCAGGTCTTGAAGTAGCAATGCCAGAAGATGGTTACCAAGGACAGTATCTTGCAGACCTTGCAAAAGAACTTATTGCTGAACATGGAAACAATGTTTTAGATGAAAATGATGTTTTTTTTGCAACATACGCAAAAGAACGAATGCTTTTACAACAAGAAAAAACACTTGGCAATTATGGTGTTATTTTTGACACATGGTTTTCTGAAAAACAACTTCATGACAACAAATCAATTGAAGCAATTTTGACAATATTGGATAACAAAGAACATCTTTATACAAAAGACGATGCACTTTGGTTTAAATCAACTAATTTTGGTGATGACAAAGACCGTGTTATTCGTAAAAAAACTGGCGACCTTACCTATATTGCAGCTGACATTGCTTATATGAAAAATAAAGTCGATAGAAATCATGATCATTTAATTATGATTTTAGGTCACGATCATCATAGTTATGTTACAAGACTAGAAGGTTTGCGCCAAGCTCAAGAACTTTCTGCTCCTTTAGACGTTATTCTCTATCAACTTGTAAGAATGAAGGCGAGCGGCGAATTTGTTCGTATGTCAAAACGAGCTGGAAATATTGTTACTTTAAAAGAAGTTATTAAGCTTGTAGGAAAAGATGTTGCACGTTTTTTCTACTTAAATAGAAAAGCCGATGCTCAACTTGAATTTGACCTTGAACTTGCGCTGAAAAAAACAGATGAAAATCCAGTTTTTTATGCTCAGTATGCCTATGTAAGAACAAAAAGTATTTTAAATAAAGCTTTAGAAATAAAAGAGTTTGAAAATATAAACATCGAAGATATACAATTTTTAGAAAAAACAGAACATTATTTACTAAAAAAAATAATAGTTCTTAAAGAACTTTTAACATTAATTAGCAAAAACTATCAAACACATTTGCTTACTTATTATGTGGTTGAACTTGCTCAAGAATTTCATAAATACTATGCTCAAAACCGTGTTATTAACATGGAAAATCTCCCTCAAAGTCGAGCACGCCTTTTAATGATTACACTACTGAAAAACACACTGCAAACGTGTTTGACACTTATTGGTATAAGTAAACCAGAAAAAATGTAAGTAAAAAGATAGAAAGTTGATAAAAATGCCATTTATGGCACACTTTAAATATAAATAAATTAAAAACCTTCCCTATTTGATGCAGGAGTATCATGGCAAAAGTAGATTTAAAAACGGTACAAAAATTACGTAAAGAAACTGGTCTTGGAATGATGGATTGTAAAAAAGCATTACAAGAAACAAATTCTGATTACGACAAAGCAATTGACTTACTTCGTAAAAAAGGTGCTAAAGTTGCAGCAAAACGTTCTGGACAAGAAACAACTGAAGGACTTGTTCATACATATATTCACCCTGGAAACCGTGTTGGTGTTATGCTTGAACTTAACTGTGAAACGGACTTTGTAGCTCGTACAGACAACATGAAACAGTTTGCTCAAGATATATGTTTGCATATTGCAGCTCTTAAACCTTTTTATCTTGCTCCTGAAGATATCGATGAAAACTTCTTAAAACATGAGCGTAACCTTTTTAAAGAACAATTACTTGAATCTGGAAAACCAGAAAAAATTATTGATCAAATCGTAGAAGGTAAAGTTAAAAAATTAGAATCAGAAGTTTGCCTGCTTAAACAATCTTTTGTAAAAAATGATCAAATGACTGTTGAACAAGCTCTTGAAGAACTTATCGGCAAAACAGGCGAAAGTATTAAAATTAAAAAGTTTGCTCGTTTTGAAATTGGTGCATAATTTTTGTGCATAAATTGTAAAAAAAGGATTTTACTTTATGTTAGAGAAAAAAAAGATCTTACTTAAAGTAACGGGTAACATTTTTTCATCACAAGATGAAAAAAAACTATCTCGCAAAACTGTAGATATAATTGCTCAACAGATAAAAATGTTGAGCAATTCTCATCAGATTCATATTGTCATTGGTGGCGGTAATTTTTTTAGAGGCACACAGCATGGGGCTTCTCTTGGCATAACAAAGCCAACTGGTCATCAAACAGGCATGCTTGCAACCATCATGAACGGTGTTTTACTTAAAGATATCCTTGAGCAAAATAATCTTTCAGTAACTCTTTTAAGCTCTATTTTTTGCCCTTCTATTGCACAACCAATAAATGAAGAAAATATAAACAAAGCTTGTAATAATAACGAAACAATAATTTTTGTTGGCGGCACTGGAAATCCTTTTTTTACAACAGATACCAATGCTGTTATCAGAAGCTTACAAATAAATGCCGATGAACTATGGAAAGCAACTAATGTTAACGGTATTTATGACAAAGATCCACACAAAAATGATGATGCATTACTTATAAAAAATGCATCATATAAAGATGTACTAGAAAAAAAATTAAACATAATGGACCAAACTGCTTTTACTCTTGCTGACGAACAAAAAAGCACTATCCGAATTTTTAATATTTTTGCTAAAGATGCTCTTTTGAAAGCCGCACAGAACAAAGACTTTGGTAGCACCATCGTATAATTTAGTTTTAAACAAGGAATAAAAATTATGATCGAATATAAGATTATCGAAAACGATTTTAAAGGTTTTGAAAAAGCTATGGGCTTAGAAATGGAAAAACCTATTGCTCATTTTGAACGTGAACTTATTAAAATAAGAACTGGACGAGCTCATACTTCTATGATTGAAAGCTTACCAGTATCTGCTTATGGACAAGCTCCAATGCCACTCAAGACGATGGCACTTCTTGGTGCTCCTGATGCACAACTTCTGACTGTTCAACCATGGGACACTTCTGTTATAAATGACATAGAAAAAGCATTTAAAGAGTCTAACCTAGGACTAAATCCAGAAAACGATGGTACTGTAATTCGTTTAAAAGTACCTGCAATGAGTACATCAAGACGTGAAGAACTGGTGAAAATTCTTCTTAAAAAAACTGAAGAATGTAAAATAGCAATCAGAAACATCAGAAAAGAGTTTAACAACCTTATGCGTGATGCTAAAAAAAATAAAACTATTTCTGAAGATTTTTATAATCGCTTAGAAGATTCATTAAAAAATGTCACAGACGCTCATATCAAAAAAACAGACGATATTAGCAAAAAGAAAGAAGTAGACGTTAAAAAAGTATAATTTTTCTTTATTTTTTTTACATCTATGATATATTTACTTTCATAATATAAGTATTTATTTTATTGAAATTTTTATAAAAAATTTCGTGCAAGAGTGGCGGAATTGGTAGACGCGCTGGATTTAGGATCCAGTTCCCGAGAGGGAGTGTGGGTTCAAGTCCCTCCTCTTGTACCATCTTTTTTTATAGTAAAATTATTATCTTCTTGAATAAGGATGATAAATTTTTTAGGGTTATTTTAAAATAACCCTAAAACTATATAAAAAGGTAGTAGTAGTATGACTAAGCAAAATTCATCACTACAACTGGATATTCAAAAAATAAATAATAATCAATGTACACTTACAGTTTCTGTCCCTCAAATTCTTGTCCAAAAAATATATGATGAAACAATTAAAGATCAGCAAAAAATTGTTTCCGCTTATGGATTTTCTAAAGGTTGCGTTCCCATAGAATATATAAAGAAAAACTTTGGCCCTGCAATTATGGAACATCTAAAAGAGTTTCTGTTTAACTATTTTGTTCTTGGTTTTTTGTATAAACAACTGCGCATACAAAAAATATTTTTTACTGGTGAGCCGCGACTGACCGATATGAAAATAGATTTGCACAAAGGTGCACATTTTACTTTTAATATCAATACTTTTTCCGAACTTCCACTGAAAAATTGGAAGTTTTTCCCATTTAAAGCTCCTAAAAGAAAAAAGTACAAAGATCTGGACAGACAAGTTGAATCATTTATCAAGCATGAAAAAGAAGAACTGAAGAAAAAAGATCATTCACTCATAGCGCTTAATGATTGGATCAGCTTTAATATCAGTATTGTTAATAAAAATCATCAACCAATTCTTGAAAATTACAAAGAAAATGTATGGTTAAAAATAGGAAATGAGGCTGGTGATAAAGAATTTCAAGATTTATTTATAAGCAAAAAAATTGGTGAAACTTTTTATACCAATGCCCAATGTATACAAGATTATTTTAGTGCAGCGATGAATACAAACTATACGTTTTGCATAGAAATTATCGATATTCTACCAGCATCTTTTTTCTGTTTAGAACAGTTTAAAAAACATTTTAAACTAAAAACAAATAAAGAAACGACCCACAGGCTTATTGAAGTTTTTTCTTTCCGTAATGACCTTTCTCAAAGACAATCTATGGTCGAAGAATCATTAAAACTACTTCTTAACAAACACAAATTTAACGTTCCACCTTTTATTACGCTCAGACAACAAAAAAAAGTACTTGCTGCAATCAAAAACAATCCAGATTATCATGTATACCGAATGCAAAAAGATTTTGAAGAAACAGTCAATAAATTAGCTGAAAAACAAATTAAAGAGATAATTCTTCTTGACCAAGTTGCAAGCAGTGAAAACATTGCAATAGGCCATGACGACATCAAACAGTACCTCAACCTAACCAACCGACCACGAATGAAAAACTTTATCTACGTCAACCCACCAGAGACAAAACTATCAGGCCGTGAACTACCAATTTCTTCTGAAATACTCAAACAAACATGTTTAAGAGAAAAAACCTTAAACTATATTATTCACCATTTAACAAAAGCATAAAGAAAGTAAAACCTTTAGTAAATATTGACGATACAAGCAATATATAAGACACTAAAAAAGCTATTTTGAACAATGCTTACTAAAGGTTTTTTATGAATGATATTGAAAAATTAATTATAATCGGCTCTGGCCCTGCGGGCCTGACTGCTGGTGTTTACTCAAGTCGTGCAAACTTAAATCCCCTTATTATAGATGGCCCCAACCCTGGTGGACAACTTATGGGAACCAGTTATGTAGAAAACTGGTCAGGTGAAAAAAGTATTTTAGGGCCAGAACTTATTATGAATATGCGTGACCATGCAAAAGAGTTTGGTTCTCGCTTTTTGGCCGAAAGTGTAGAAAGTGTCGATTTTTCAAAAAAACCTTTTACCATCACTACTAATAAAAATAAAATACTAAAAGCTCACAGTGTCATTTTGGCAACAGGTGCTTCTGCAAAACGACTTGGCTGCCCTGGTGAAGCAAAATATTGGGGAAAAGGTGTAACAACCTGCGCTGTGTGCGATGGTGCATTTTATAAAGACAAAAAAGTAATTGTTATTGGTGGTGGCGACACTGCGATGGAAGATGCTTCATTTTTGACAAAATTTACCAACAAAATTACTGTTGTTCACATTTTAGATAAATTAACAGCCTCTGCCCCTATGCAAAAACGTGTACTTGATAATCCTAACATTAATGTTATTTACAACAGTACAATTTCTGCTTTTGAAGGTGATGAAAATAAAGTTACAAAAGCAACTATTAAAAATCAAAAAACAAATAAAGAAGAAACAATAGATATCGACGGAGCTTTTATTGCAATTGGCATGAACCCAAATACACACATGCTTGGCGACCAAGTAGAGCTTGATAAATTTAAATACCTTGTGGTAAAAAACCATACCAACACATCTGTAGAAGGTGTCTTTGCAGCTGGTGACGTTGCAGACTACCGTTACCGTCAAGCAATCACCTCAGCAGGTAGTGGTTGTATGGCAGCGCTCGATGCAGAACGATATCTTGCAAAAACCTTAGATTAATGGGTTAAAAACTTGAAAAAATCTCTTATTTGCTTAATATAAAGAATATAAACTTACTAAAAAGATACTAAAGGATTGTACATGTCTGTAACTATCAAAAAGAAAAGTCACAAAAAACGTCGTAGAAAACACGGATTTCGTGCACGTATGAAAACTAAAGCTGGTCGTGCGATATTAAATCGTCGTCGTGCTAAAGGTAGAAAAAAAATAGCAGTAAAAGAGTACTAAACTTATTTGCAAAAACTTGCAATAACGGGATAGGATAAGAAACTTATGCCCACTTTTACTACAAAAGAAATTCGACTTTTATTTAAAAAGGCCCGAAGAGTGTTAAAACATTCGGGCCTTGATGTTTTGTCAGCTCCCGCAACTTTAGACCAAGGGCGTCTTTTGGTTATCACATCACGCAAAGTTGGAAATGCGCCACAAAGAAACAAAATCAGAAGACGAATAAAAGCAATTTTTCATGAAGAGCAGCTAGCAAAGTTAAAGCAAGACATTATTGTTATTGTAAAAAAAGAAGGTATCAAACTATCTTTTGAAGAACTTAAAAAGTTATTAATTGCTTCACTAGAAAAATAGCTTAAAAAAAATTAAGTAAAAATATAAGAGAATAAAGATTCTATCACACCGTCATTGCGAGCGTAGCCAGTCTTCGCTTTAAAAGCTTCACCTTGGCAAGCGCGAAAATCTATTCAACAAAAATAATATAAGCTTTAAATTAAAAATCTCCCAATGACGAGTGGATGAATATTTTTTATTACAAATGTAGCACGATTTTGCTCTAAAATTTTTGCCTTAACGAAAAACGCAATAACCCGTGATACAAACCAAAATAAGTTCACAAAGACCAGTAGAAAAAAATTATTATAATGAAACCTAAGAAAATCATAACCAAAAAGCTCCTACTTCTGATTAAAAAGATTCTTGTTTTTCTTCATGTTGGCCTTCGGCCGCTTCTTGGCCCTGCAACCTGCAAATTTACCATTACCTGTGGAGTTTATGCAGAAAACCAACTCAAAGATGAGCCACTACACAAAGCTTTTGTAAATATCATCAAGCGACTGCTTACTTGTAATCCATTTTGGTAATAAATTAAGAAGGGGCTGCAAATTGTGCAGCCCCTTCTTAATTTATAGTAATTCTGCAGACAATTTGCTCAACTGACTACGTTCACTATTTTCTAGATACACAGAACCAAATAACTTTTGTCCTTTAAAGCGCTCGCTGACAACAACAAGTCCGTTACTGCTAAAATCTAAATACGGTGAATCAATTTGATACGGATCACCGGCTAAAATAATTTTACTACCTTCACCCACACGAGTTACTAATGTTTTTACTTCATGTGGTGTTAAATTTTGAACCTCATCGATTAAAATAAATTGATAGGGTATTGACCGCCCACGCATGTACGTAATTGCCTCGAGGCTCAATTTGCCATTTCTTGTGAGCATATCAACTGGGCCAAGGCCACCTTTATTTTTTTTGCTTTTACCATGTTTCTTTTTTCCATGATGTTTATCACGGTCTTTGTCTCGCCCTTTGTCTCTGCCGCGGTCTTTGTCTCTGCGAGAATAACCATCATCTTCGTAGTGACCCCTTCCGTTTGCATGATGCAAAATAAACTCTATATTATCATGAATCGGAAGCATCCAACTATGGAGTTTTTCTTCTATTGTTCCTGGCAAATAACCAATATCTTTTCCAAGTGGAACAACAGGCCGAGAGATAAGCATTTTTTTATAGGTATCTTCAATAAGTACTTGATGAAGACCTGCAAGAAGAGCTAAAAAAGTTTTTCCTGTTCCTGCAGGGCCAGAAAGGACAAGAAATTCAATTGTCGGGTCAAGAAGCAAGTTAAGCGCCATAAGTTGCTGAGGGTTTCTTGCCTGTAGTTGCCATGCAAATTTTGGATGGCAAACTGGAATAAATTTTTTGCCGCCAACATAGCGAAAAACTTTATTATTAAAAGGATTATTTGCACCTTCAACTAAAACAAATTCATTTCTTATCAATGCTTTTGATGAAAGCATATCTTGTAAAACATCAGGAAATTCTTTTTTCAGTTGCATAGCAGAAGCTTCTGCTTTTTTCCAACCTTGATAAAACTGATCTTCAGAAACTTTATCTTTTAAGTAATCTTCTGTATTTATACCAAGAACATCAGCTTTTACTCTGGCATTTAAATCTTTAGAAATAAAGCGGACTTCATAACCATCATTTTTGAACATCACAGCTGTTTGCAAAATAATATTGTCTGCAACCTGTTTGAAATATTCAGGAAACCCTGATTTTGGCATATTTTCTAAAAAAAGTACCTGTAAAGTTCCCCCTTCTTCTAATGGAACACCACTTGCAAGAGATCCTCGCTCCCTTAGTTCATCTAAAATTCTATTAACTTCCCGAGCATTTCTACCTCTATCTGAATGCTCTTGTTTAAAACTATCAAGTTCCTCTAAAACAATAACAGGAATTCCAACTAACGCCCCCTTAAAAGAAAATATTGCTTTTGGGTCATAGACCAAAACATTTGTATCAAGAATGTATATTTTTTTCTTTTCCATGGAACTCCTTATTGAATTTACTTCATTAGTACTCCGATGGATGGTACCATAGTTAAAAATTTCAAACAATAAGATTGGTATATTTTCGTGGTAACTTTGATATAATCAAGATTATTAGTCAAAACTTTTATTACACTTGCTATATTACTATTTTTAGCAAAGGATTTACATGCAAAATAACGACAAATTACAAAAACTTCGCCACTCTGCAGCACACTTGCTTGCACATGCAGTTATAGAACTTTTTCCAAAAACAAAATTAACCATTGGCCCTGCAACAAAAACCGGTTTTTTTTATGACCTTCTTCCAGAAACAAATTTTAAAGAAGAAGATCTGATAACCATTGCACAACGCATGGAAGAAATTGTTACACGCAATCTGCCCCTTACACATGAAAAAATGAGCAAAGAAGATGCACGCAAACTTTATAAAGATAATCCATTTAAATTAGAACTTATTGATGGTATCGATTTTGAAACTGTTGGCATTGCTCGCCAAGGCGATTTTTATGATCTTTGTCGTGGTGGCCATGTTTTTTCTACAAAAAAATTAAAACATTTTAAGTTAACCAACCTTTCTGGTGCTTATTGGCGTGCAGATAAAAATAATCAGCCACTGCAAAGAATTTCTGGTGTTGTTTTTCCAAATGCTACAGCACTTGCTGAATATGAAAAAAAGATAGAAGAAGCACAAAAATATGACCACAGAAAACTTGGCAAAGAGCTCAATTTATTCTCTTTTCATCAAGAAGGTGTTGGTTTTCCATTCTTTCATGCTCATGGCAAAACAGTTTTAAATACCCTCACCAATTACTTGAGAAATTTACTACAAAAAGATGGATACCAAGAGGTAAGCACGCCACCAATGTTAAGCGACGAACTTTGGCGCCAGTCTGGCCACTACAAACATTACAAAGACAATATGTATTTTAGCAATGTCGAAGACAAAAGCTATGCACTGCGCCCAATGAACTGCCCTGGTTCTATTTTAATTTATAAAAACAGACCACACTCGTTTCGAGAACTTCCACTCAAACTTGCAGAATTTGGCCATGTTCACCGCCATGAACTTTCTGGTGTTTTGCACGGTCTTTTTAGAGCTCGTAGTTTTACTATCGATGACGGACATATCTATTGTACTCCTGAACAAATAGAAGACGAAGTTCTGAATGTTATTAATATGGTTATGAAAGTGCTTAAAAAGTTTGAATTTACAAATATAACCATTGGCCTTTCTACAAAACCAGAAAAAGCTATGGGCAGCGACCAGTTGTGGGAAAAAGCAATTCAGTCACTTAAAAATGCACTTGAAAAAGCTGGCCATCCTTACGTTTTGCAAGAAGGTGAAGGTGCATTTTATGGACCAAAAATAGAGTTTGTTATTCAAGATTCAATGGGCCGGCAGTGGCAATGTGGAACAGCTCAAGTTGACTTCTTTTTACCAGAAAATTTTGATTTAACCTATGTTGCATCAGGCGGACAAAAAAAGCGTCCTGTTATGATTCACCGTGCAATTTATGGCTCTTTTGAAAGATTTTTTGCGATTTTACTTGAACATTACAAAGGTAAGCTCCCATTCTGGCTTGCTCCAATACAAGCAACTGTTTTGACAATAACTGACGAGCAAAAAGAATATGCGCAAAATTTATACAAAACATTGCAAAACTCTGCAGTGCGAGTAACTATTGATGATTCTTCTGACCAGATTTCTGCAAAAATAAAAACTGCACAACTGCAGCAAGTTCCATGGATGCTTATTCTTGGTAAAAAAGAAGTTGAAAACAGTACAATTACACTTCGGCACAGAAGTGGAAAACAAGAGTTTGGCCTTACGTTAGAGCAACTTCAAGAAAAAATAAAAGAACTTTAAAAAAATTCAACTATTAACGTTTTTAATGGGAAAGATCATGCAAAAAATCATCCTTTTTACTTTTTTATCTGGAATTAATAGTATTTTTTTTGGAATGAACAAATATAGCAATACATCTAAAATACTTAAAAGAATGAAAAAACAGGAAATGAAAGAATTTATGATGCTTACTAAAAAAAAGAATATAGCATTTATATATAATTCACCATCAAAAAGAAAACAATTTACGCTAGCTACTCTTTCAGTAAAGGAAGAATATTCACCAATAAATTGGAACATAAAAGATTATGTTACCATATTTAAAGAACTAAAAAAAAATAATAAAATACCAAAAGATATAGCAATTGAAGATTTAGGATTAAAAATAATACTGCATCCTTCAAATTGCTCAAGTAATACAGACGAAAATATTAAATTTTTTGAAAAAAATATTCGTCCTTATACCAAAGGAGAGTTTTTTCCATTCTATTGGAGTTTTCCAAAAAATTTATTTACAGGTGATAAACATTTTAAAAAAATGAATGATTTTAAAAAAGAAATGGTAAGCTTATTATTTCTCTATAAAATAGCAAAATGTAATATACAAAAACTTAAAAAACAAGTAAAAAATAATAAAACAGCTATTTCAGTTCTCAAGCATATGGAAGATCACAACTATTTTCCCAATGGCAAATGGAAGAAAAAAACTAAAAAGAAATATCTAAGCTGCGAGCATACGGTATAAACAAAATTATTTCTTAGAAAAACGAATAACTTATCTGCTCTTTAAAACATTTATTTTTTCGCACACATCAAAAAGTGGACACTTAGAGCACCAAGGTGACGTGGGGGTACAAATATTTTGCCCCCACATAACAAGTAGCCTATTGTACTCTATCCATATATTTTTTGGCAGTATTTTTTTTAGTTCTTTTTCCGTTTCTTCTGGTGTTTTTGTTGCAATCAAACCCAAACGATTAGAAATACGGTGCACATGCACATCAACACATATTGCAGGGATATCAAAACCTTCACCTAAGACAAGATTTGTTGTTTTTAGCCCTACACCAACCAAACTCATAAGTTCTTTTTCTGTTGACGGCACTTTGCCGCCAAAATTATTTATTAACTGCTTGCAAAGTTTATGCAGTTGTTGAGCTTTTCTTTTGTAAAAACCAACAGGAAAAATTGTTTGAGCTATTTTTTGTTGAGAAATTGCAAGAAGTTGCAAGGGAGTTTTGCATAAAGCAAAAAGCCGCCGAGAGGCCGGCAATGAGACGGTATCTTTTGTCCGCAAAGAAAGGATGCAACTGACAAGAATTAAAAAAGGATTTCTACCATATTCTTTAACAATCGTCATGCAAGCAGGCTCGACCATACCTTTTGTAGCATTACGCAAAACTGTAATAATATTTTTTACAACATCATCAGTACGGCCGGGCTTCGTGCGCTTCTTCACCTTATCTACCTCTAGACCTAATAAATTAAATAATATTTTAACTTGTAGGCGGCCAATTATCCATTAAAGATGCAACTGTCAGGACAACTGCCAATAATGTTTGCATAGATGAATTTGTAAGTAGTTTTTTGAGCATTCGCATTCCTTTAAAAAGAAAGTTAAACTATAAATAAATATATTATCTTAAACTGTTTAAGATGTTACTTATAATAATTGGTACAAAAAAGAAGATCAATAAAATATGTTAACTTTTTTATCTTTATTACTTTCTTATCTTACTTATTTTTGGAAACAACTGGGATCTTTTAATTTTATTTTTGCAAGCATTAGTCTTTCTTTTATTATAAAGCTTGGTCTTTTAATACCACTTTTTCTTAACGGTTTTCGCTCTAAAAATAAACAAAAATCATGGTATTTTCTTGTCATTGTTCTTACAAGTGCCCTTGTGGGTGACCTTGGCTGGATTATAAAGCTCATACAAATACTTTTTATCCCAACACTAAACTATCATTTTATTATTTTTGTTCTGAGACTTGCATGGGCATTTTCTATAATTCAACGTCAATATCTTGGCCTTTTTATAGAAAGTCTAGCAATAAAAAATTTTAAATTTTCAATTCGTCATTACACAACATTATTTTTTAGTAGCTGCTTTGCTTTATTCTTCACTTTTCTTGCTTTTTTACATTTTAACCTACCATACAGCAGACCACCTTTAGAATTTAAATTACTAAAAATTATAACCATTAGCGGGCCGTTTATCTTACTATTTCCAAGTATTTGCATTGTGCTGTATAAAATATATCAAAAAACTATACCAACAATTTTACAAAAACAACTTACGATTATTACTATTTATCTTTTACTCCCATTTTTTCTTTCTGGCCTTATTCAGTATTACCCCTTTACCTTTTACAAAACACTTATATCTCATACCTACTCTGTAATTGGCATATCAAACATAATTCTTACATTTTGCATGTACTACTGTGCAAAAAAAATTATGGGCCTTAGATTTTTGAACTTTAAGCAGCATGTCCAACCGACCAAAGAGTTCAATTTTATTCAAGATTTTAAAACCGTTCTTGAGCAGTTTAGTAGTGTTACCAACATCAAAGAGTTGCGGCATATCACACAAACATTTTTTAAAGATGCTTTTTTTGTTCCTCATAGAAGAATTCATTTGTATATACGCCCTACTGATGAAAAAGACAACAATGGTAACCATTACTTTAATGAAGAAGCTATAACAGAAAATTTTTTAAGCCTGCACGCAGCTGAAACTGATATTGGTTATTTTTTACAAAAATCAAAAATTGTTATCGCCGATGAAGTTGAATTTAGCAACTTTTATGAAGAAAACACAGTCCAGTCAACTATTATAAAGTTTATGCAAGCAATTAATGCAGATGTTTTTATACCGATTTATAATGAACAAAAAATAGTTGCTTACATTATTGTCGAAAAAAATGCTCGCAGCGATACATACGAATTTTATACAAAAACTGAGCGAGACCAGATGGTTGTGTTTACAACCTATTTGAGCAATATTATTAATCTTTTACAAAATAGAAATATTGACATGCTCATTGCTCAAGAAAAAGAGCTGCGTGAAGAACTGTATGAAAAACATAAAGAAATTAATCAGTACAAAGAAAGTTTACGCTCTTTTTTAAGCTCAGAAGCACAAAGAAAAATTGGCATTATTTTTTATAAAAATAGAAAGTTTAGCTTTGGCAACAAAGCTGCACAAGATTTTTTACCGATCAATTTAAACACCCAAGAGGGGCACCCTGCAAGAAGAGCGCTAAAAAAAGTTGTTGACCATATTCAAAACTATAAAACAGCTTTTACAAGTTCAACACAAGACAGCAAAGGCAATACGCTTATTCTTGCTGGTATACCAAATGCTCAACAAAACAACTTTATTATAACGATCTACTACCCAGAAGTTTCTGATATTTTAAAACAAAAAATAGATTTGCTAAAAGATCCAAGAAAGCTTGACTATATTTTGTATCTTGAGACAACACGATCTGGAAAACTTATTAATAAACTTATTCCAGGAAACGGAAAAACATTATTGAACTTCAAAATTAATCTTTTGAAAATAGCTCTGAGCAAAAAAGCAATACTTCTTGATGCTCTAGAAGAAGATATCGAAAGTTTAGTAGAAATTATCCACCACATTAGCTTAAAAGAAGTACTACATACTTTAGAAATAAAACCTAATGATGACCAAGCAGAACTTGCGCAAACGCTTTTTGGCATCAATCCTCTTTTTGCACTCAAAACGTCAAAAAAATCTTTACTTGAAAAGCTTAACAATACGGGAACACTTTTTATAAAAAATATTCATTTAATGAGTAAGCAACTACAAGAAGAACTGGCACTGTTTATTAAATTTGGTTCTTATAAAATTTTTAAAAGCGATATAAAAAAAGTAAGCTCTGTTCGCCTTATTTTTTCAACAAATAAAAACTTAAAACTTCTTGTTGAACAAGATCTTTTTAGCAAAAATCTTTTTGATGAACTAAGAAAAACATCGCTCAATATGCCGTCACTTGTTCATATTTCTGAGCAAGAGATTGCAGAACTTGCTGCAGGATTTACCAATCAAGTACTGAAAGCAAACACGTTTCAAAACTTTCTTGAACTGACAGAAAAAGAAAAAGCAAAAATTGTTCTTTCTCGGCCAACAAGTTTGCAAGAAATTAAAAAACGAGTCAAAGCGCTGCTGACTAAAAAATCAGAAAAAAATGCTATCAACCCAGAAAGTACGCTTGATGAAACGTACAGCATTGTTGACCCTTTATTAAAAAAAGCTATAGAACTTGGCAAACATGCACTGAAAGAACCAAAGATCATGGAAGCTCTGTGGAATAAGTTCAAAAATCAAAATAAAATAGCAAATTTACTTGGCGTTAATCGATCAACGATTAACCGTCGATGTAAAGAATACAACTTAACTCGATAAAAATATTCAAAAAAATTTATAAAACTGTTACCTTTGATGCGTTAAATGTAGCTATAGAATATAAGTTTGGCTCATTTTAAATGATGAGAATATTAATTCAAACTATATAACTACAGTACCTTGTATTATTTCAATCAAATTAAGGTAACGCATGAACTTTGAAGAATTTAAACAGAAAAAAGAGCAGTTTTTAAAATATATTAATGTTGAGCGCAATTTAGCACAAAATACACAGCGCGCTTACGCAGGAGACCTTAACCAGTTTATAGAATTTTGGCAGGATCTTACAGAAGAAGAAAAACAACTTTTACCAATTAGACAGATTATAGAACGTTTTTTGGTCAGTTTATTTTATAAAAATATCGACAAAGCCTCTATTGCTCGTAAATTTTCTTGTTTTACGTCATTTGAAAAATTTTTACAAACACAAAATATCAATCTCAGCTTACAGTTAACGCGGCCGCGTCTTGATAAAAAGCTACCTGTATACTTAAGCATGGAAGAAATTACCCATCTTCTTGATGAAATACAAGTACAAGATTTACCGAGCAAACGCCCTTACCGAGACAAAGCTATTCTAGAAGTTTTGTACGCAACTGGTGTTCGTTGCTCTGAACTTGTCAGCATTAGTATCAACGATATTGATTTTACCAACAAAACAATTAGAATTTTTGGTAAAGGAAGAAAAGAACGTATTACTCTTTTTGGAGATAAAGCAAAGAAAGCAATACTCAACTATTTGCAACTTGAAAGACCTGAAATTAAAAATAATAATGAAAAACTTTTTCTCAACTACAGAAAAGGACCACTGACAAGTAGATCTGTGCAACGAGTGCTTGAGATGTTTCGTTCTTTTTTAAATATTGGAAGAGCACTTACGCCACATAAAATTCGACATACTTTTGCAACACATCTGCTTAATCAAGGAACTGATTTAAGAATTGTTCAAGAACTTCTTGGTCATAAAGCTCTTTCTAGTACAGAAAAATATACACATGTTTCTTTAGGAGAACTGAAAAAAACATGTGAAAAAACAAATCCATTTGATTCATTAATAAAAAGTGACAAAAAAGAATAATGCAACAGCAAGTAATTGATAAAAAAATTAAAACTTTAGTTATTTGTACACTTTTAATTGGTTGTATTATAATTGCACGACTTGTGCAACTACAAGTCCATTTGAAAGACCTTTTTGTATCAAAAAGTATGCATAATTTTTTGAAGCTCGAAACTGTTCCTTCACCCCGCGGCAATATTATCGACCAGCATGGCAATTTACTTGCAACAAATAGACCTGTTTACTCTATAGAGTGGAAAGGAACTGGCAACTACCGGCTATCTGCAGAACAAAACAGTACTATTTCTTATTTAGAAAAAATTCTAGACACATCACTAGATAAAAAAATACAATCAATTAGCCGTGCTGAACGATACAGAAAAACAGTAAAAATTGCTGCTGATATTAGTTTTGAAAAACTGAGCAAACTAGAAGAATATTTCTGCGCAAATAAAAATATAACTATTACTACAGACTTTCAACGTTTTTATCCACACCAAAAAAAGGCAAGTCATATTCTTGGTTATTTAGGAAAGATTACTATCAAACAACTTGCAGGCAAAATGGGCCTTGAAAAACTTTTCAATGAATCTTTGCAAGGAAAAGATGGAATAAAACAAAAAACAATCAACTCACTTGGAAAAAAATTACAAGAAACATCTATCGAAAAAGCACTATCGGGAAAAACAGTTCAGACAACACTGGATCTAAAAATGCAAACGATTGTCGAAGAAATATTTCCAAAAGATGAATCTGGAACCTGTATTTTAATGGACCCACAAGATGGTGCTTTGATTGCCGTTGTTTCTTATCCTCACTTTGACCCAACATTATTTTTAAGTCCTATTTTAAATAACGAGTGGAGCCTTTTACAAAAAAATAATCCTTTTTTAAATCGAGCTTTTAATGCAGAATATCCTCCAGGTTCTATTTTTAAACTGATTAGTGTTGCAGCGGCACTTGAAAACAATCTTGTAACAGAAGATACAACATGGGACTGCAAAGGCTTTTTACATTTTGGTAAAAGAAAATATTTTTGCCATCGAAGATGGGGACACGGACAAGTAACAATTGGACAAGCTTTAGAAAAATCTTGTAATATCTGCTTTTATGATATTGCAAAACAGCTGCCTATTGATATTCTTGCAGACTATGCGCAACGTTTTGGCCTTGGGCAAAAAACAAATATTTTATTTCCAGAAAAAGCTGGACTTGTTCCTACAACACAGTGGAAGCTAGAAAAAAAAGGTGAACGTTGGTGGCCAGGAGAAACATTATCTGCAATTATTGGACAAAGTTTTTTACTTACAACGCCACTACAAATTGCAAGAATGATCGGTAGTATTTTTACTGGCTATTTGGTTAAACCAAGAATTTTAACATCGGAAGAAATACAAAAAGAGCCACTCAACTTAAAAGAAGAAACAAGATTATTTTTACAACAATCAATGAAAAAAGTAGTAACGCAAGGAACAGCAAGACGAGTTAATAAAATTGACGATATGGAAATATATGCAAAAACAAGTACAGCACAAACAAGTTCATTTAGCAAGCGTTTTTTAGGTAAAAAATACAAAGAACACGGCTGGTTTGTTATGTACTTTAAACATAAAAACAAACAACCACTTGTTATGATTGTCTTGGTAGAACATGCCGGTACCTCAAGAGTTCCAGCACTTATTGCAAAACGATTTTTAACTCACTATAAGAAGTTATAAACTATATTTAGCTATATCGTTTTTTTCTATAAACAAATAACTTATTATAAAAACGAGCAAATCTTCCAACTATTGATATTGGATTAAAGTCATATATAGCAATTCTATGGAAGTTCTTTTCTGATTGATTTAACTTTAATAAGATTTGATAAGATTTTTTTAGTTTCTTCTTATCTTTATTAAGAGTTTTACTTTCTTCAAATGTTAAATAATCTTTATTTTCTTGTTCATGTATAGATTCTATTAATGATTTTAAATTTATTGTTGAGCACAAATTACTAGTAATTGGATATAGTCCTTGTGCACCAGTTGCTTCTGTTGAAGCTTCAAGACCTTTATTTAAAAAGAATAATTTTACGTAATCTAAAGAAGAATTTTTAAACAAATGCAATATTTTTAAAGTTAAAGAATCATTAATTTGTCTACTTGATGAAGTATTTTGAAAAGTAAAAAAAACTAATAGTAACAGTTTGGCTTTTTTAAACAATATTAACCTTCAATTAGCAATGTTTGATAACAATAAAAAAGAGTCAAACAATAATTGACTCTTTTTTTAATCTTTTATTTAAAAAAATTAAACTCTATATTCTTGAGTAACTTTTTTAGCTAAACTACTTACTTTACGGCGTACAGTATTTTTGTGAAATACATTTTTACCAATAGAGCGAGCCATTTTTGACTCAACATCTTTTAATAAAGCAACAACAACTTCTTTTGATTCTTTATTTTCAAAAGCGTTATTAAATTTTTTAATCGCTGTTTTTATAGCATTTTTACGATTCAAATTTTTTAAGCGACGACTAACCGCTTGTTTTGCTCGCTTTTTTGACTGTTTAGTATTTGCCATTAATTGTAAACCTCATACGATTATATAACTTTTTCTATTTTTCCCTTTTTAACACACTTTGTACAAACACTACCACGGTAAACTTTACCAGAAGTTTCTTTTGCTACTTTAAAGCGCATCTTATGGACATTTGGGTAAACCCATCTTTTAGTTTTATTATTAGCGTGACTCACTAAATTACCAACATGTGGACGTTTGTCACATACTGCACAAATTCTAGACATCTGTTGCTATCCTTATAGATCTTGTGTATAAAAAAATTATCTATATTAGTATATTCTACTAAAAATGAAGATTTTTACAAATTAATCATCCACTTTTAATAAAGATAATAACTGTTTATAAATAGCTTTGTTTGCGGCAACAATTATTTTTGACTCTCTAGACGGAGTTTGAGCATTAAAGCTAGTAATTTTACACCCAGATTCTTGAAGAATTATAGTCGCTGCAGCATAGTCCCACCAGGCAGCATTAACATAAAAAGCAGCTTGAAATCGCCTGATTGCAATATAAGCCAAATCTAAAGCAATTGCACCATAAAAACGTGTTGTGTAAAACGTAGATGCAATCTTTTTTATAGTTTTTGAATATCGCCCGTACCTCTGCTTATTAAAAATAGGAGAAACAACTGCAATACTACTACTTAAGAAAACATCTTTATCATTAATAATTCTTGTTTTTTTATCATTTTTAATAAAAAAAGCACCTTCACCCTTTTGCCCATAAAAAAGCTCATCTGTAATTGGATTGTAAATAACACCAAAAATAGGCTTTTTTTTGTAAACAAGAGCTACTGAAATACAAAAATAATCAATTGAATGTAAAAAATTAGTTGTGCCATCAAGTGGATCAATTACCCAACAATAATCACTATCTAAACTAGTAATATCTGAAAAATTTTCTTCTGAATAAAATGATGCGCTACTGACAATGCCAGTAAGCTCTTGAACAAGAAATGTCTCAACTTTTTTGTCAGCTTCGGTTACAAAGCTACCATCACCTTTTTTTACTGTATGTATATTTTTATTATAAAAAGATAATAAAAGAGCACCGGCTTTTTTTACAACCGGTGCTACTTTTTCATATAAATTATTATTCAAAATAACTACTGCTTACAATTTATGCATTGTGCGAGGTTCAATATCGAGTAGTTCATATATCTCTTCTGCAGTCATGAGTTCTTTGTCTAAAAGAGCATTTGCAAGCTTATCGAGCTTATCACGATTATCTTTTAAAAGTTGCATACTCTTTGCATAGGCTTGATCTAATATTTTTTGCACATTTTCATCAATTGCTGCTGCAGTTTTTTCTGAATAGTTAAATTCTCTACTATCTTGATTGTAAATAGCTGTACCTAAATCCGACATTCCATACAAACAAACCATACGTTTTGCAATTTCTGTAGCTTTTCTAAAATCAGACCCTGCGCCTGTTGTAATTTCATCAAACACCAACTCTTCTGCGGCTCTGCCACCAACTGCCGTATAGATACTGCCCAAAAGTTGAGATTTTGTTTGATGATTCTTATCACGTTCTGGCAATGAACATGTCACACCAAGAGCGCCACCGCGGGCAACAATTGTAACTTTATGAAGAGGATCAGTAATATCTGGTAACAAAAGGCCAACAAGAGCATGACCAGCTTCATGAAATGCAGTAATTTTTAGATCATGCTGAGTTTGAGTAATTGTTTTACGCTTTTTACCAATGATCGCTTTGTCCCATGCTTCATCAAAATCTTCTAGTGTTACTAATTTTTTATCAAATTTTGATGCATGAAGCGCAGCTTCATTAATTAAATTAGCAAGTCCAGCACCAGAAAAACCTGGCGTTGCTCGTGCAATTTTATGAAGATCAATTGATTCATCCATTTTGATATTTTTTGCATGCACTTTTAAAATTTCTTCACGACTTTTTAAATCTGGAAAAGGTACATGAACATGACGGTCAAAACGACCAGGTCTTAAAAGAGCTTTGTCTAAAACATCAACTCTATTTGTTGCTGCAATAACAATGACAGGATCTTTTGATGTTTGAAAACCATCCATTTCTGTAAGAAGTTGATTTAACGTTTGTTCACGCTCATCGTTCCCGCCGCCCATTCCGCGACCTCTATGACGACCAACAGCATCAATTTCATCAATAAAAATAATACTTGGTGTTTTTTTACGAGCTTGTGCAAACAAATCACGAACACGAGATGCACCCACACCTACAAAAACTTCTATAAAATCAGAACCACTAATACTAAAGAATGGACAATTTGCTTCTCCCGCTACAGCTTTTGCTATGAGTGTTTTACCATTTCCTGGTTCACCAATTAACAAAATTCCGCGAGTCATTTTTGCACCAAGTTTTGTATATTTTTCTGGATTTTTTAGATAATCAATAACATCTTGCAGCTCCTCTTTTGCCTCAGCTGCACCAGCAACAGATTTGAAAGACTCTTTAATCATTGATGGCAAATACAACTTTGCTTTACTTTTTCCCATAGAAAAAATACCACCAGGACCGCCGCTACTTCCTCCACCAATGCTGCTACGAGCTTGACGGAAAAAATACCACAACGCAAAAACTGTTAAAAATAAAGATAAAAGAGGAAGAAGATACCAAATACTAAACTGGTTTGAAGGATCAACAATCACTGTTTCAACATTATGCTTATCAAGCAAGTCCCAATTTTTTGAAGTATAAGGAATAACTGTTTCAAACTTTGTACCATTTCTAAAAACACCTTGAACAGTGTTTCCATTAACTGTTACAGATTTTACATCACTACTTTCAACTCGTTTTAAAAAAGCTGAATAACTAATTGTTGTAATTTGTCTTGTATAGTTCATCAAAGCAGAAAGGAAGAGTAAGCACCCACCAATGACAACTAAAGCCATTACAAAATTTTTTGAATTTTTGCCAAAAGGCGATTTTCTATTTTTTTTCATAATTAAAAACCTAGATACATAAAATTATTTTTGCTACTTAAATAAACACATACTATTAATAAATAATAATAATGCGCTATTTTAAAGAAAAATTATATCATTTTTCCCTATAATTGTCGATTAAGAATTTAGAAATCACAAAGCAATTGGAAATATTTTATACGATCGTGACCATGTTGGGTAGCAACACGAAACATCACTTTTTGTAATAAAATTTGTATAGTTTGTAATAGTATTAAGCATTGCAATTCTAGTTTTTTTGCCATCAAAAATAGAAAACAAAAGATAGTTTCCACATGGAGACCATGAACACTCTTCTTTACTTCCTTTATCAAACGTTATTTGCTGGTGTTTTTTTGTAATAGTATCGTATGTAAAAATCTGCATTACACCCCGAACCATTTTGTTGTAAGCAATTTTTTTATTTTCCAAACAGTATGATGGAGAAACACAATAACCACCCTGTGTAAGACGTATTTGTTTTTTTGTATTTACATCATAAGAATAAATTTGTGGATTATTTGTTTGATAATCTGAGCAAAAATAAATAGTTTTGCCATCACCAGAAAGTGTCGGCGAAATATTGTTGCCTTTATTATTTGTAAGTTGTTTTAAGATATTTTTTTCGTAATAATATAGCTGGCAAGTTGTGCTGTTTTTTGAAGCACAAAATACAACTTTTTTTCCGTCATAAGAAAATGCTGGCAACATATTAAGACCATCAAAATTAGCAACAACATTTTTATTTTTTTGCATATCACAAACCATTAAACGCATATTTTTGTTGGTATGCTCAGAGTAAAAAACTAATGGATTTAAAAGATCACCATTCCAACGCGGTGCTACATTGACTGTTTTCGTATCAATTAAAACTTGTTCATTGCTACCATCATAATCTGCAATACAAATATATTTACATAAATGTTTACCAACTTTTTTTACCTCTTTACAATAAGCAATTTTTGTAGAAAAAAAACTGGAAAGACCTGTAAGTGCCGGCCAAACCATATCTGCAATATTATGCGCCCAACCACGCACAATCTTTCCCTTTTTTTTGTACACTTTACCGTCTACCATTGCGGCATGTTCAGCGTCATAAAGACGCCACGAAATATTCTGTTTTTTTTTATCTTTACTTAGAAACAAAACCAGCGGATAGCCTTGCTCAAAAAAGTTTTTAATTTGAGACTGTGTTGTAATTTTTTTTATATGATCAACTTTAACAGTAAACTGCCGTGTAAATGAAAAATCTTTTTGCATTTGCTGTGCAATTTTTTGAAGCTGTTTCTTTGGTTTACCTTCCGTGCAAATCATAAGATTTATGGTCGCACTTTTTTGAGCTTGAACACCAACGTCCATACAAAAAATAAACTGTACAAAAAATAAGTTCGCTATAATAATTTTTTTAATCATGTTTTCTTTCTTTTTGTTTATCTTACTGCGCAAAAGTAATTGTAAATTTTTTACCCCATAAGTTTTTTGGCAACTTCATATGAGCAACTGCTGTTCTTGCAGAAATATCGTACATTAAAACGCCAGATTTTTGTTCAACTGCAACATTATTTATATTTCCAGACCAATCAACCAAAAGAGAAAGCTTGCAAACTAAGTTTTTTGAAACACCTACAGGAGCCTTCCAACAACTTGTAGCTTCTTGCTGAATAATTTTTTGCATCTGCAAAGCTACCATCTGCTTTTGACCACAATAGACCGCTTGCTGTTTTTGCTGTACAACCTGTTTTTTTGTTTTTGTCTTTATATGAGCTTCACTTTTTTTCTTAGAAACAACTTTCTTAGTAACGATCTTCTTAGGAGCAACTTTTTTAGAGGTAGTTTTTTTTACTATTTTATCCTGTTTTTTTTGCTTCTTTTTTTGTACAGCTTTTTTAAGAATATTTTTTTTTATAGTTTTTTTTGCTGGTTGCTCTTTTTTCTTTGCAACCTTTTTTGCCACTTTGCTTTTAACAATTGATGTCTTTTTTTTAACAGAAGTAGTTTTTGTAGCAACTTTTTTGTATACAACTTCTTTTTTATGTATATTTTTAACTGTTTTTTGAAACGGCAAAAACAAAATTGGAATATTTTTTTGTAACGCTTTTTTATGAACATTTACAGAAAAAGAGTAAAAATCACTTTTATATAAAAAAAATAAAACACAAAGTAAAAAAACATGAACAAAGCTACAGAAGAAAAGTAACTTTGACCAAAACAAAAACCGTTTAGGCGGCTTTAGGGCTTTGTGTTGCAAGCGCCACATATTCAACTCCACCAACTACTTTAATATGATCAACAATTGATATAATTTTTCCATAATGAACAAGTTCGTCAGCTTTTACAAAAATTGTTTTATTTTTATTTGTTCCAATACTTTTTTTGATTGCAGGAATAAGTTGCTCAAAGTTTACCTGCTTATCTTCAAAATAAATTTTTGACTGCTTATCAACATAAACAATTAAATCTTGTGGACTATCGCTACTTTCTTTTGCCTGCCCTTTAGGTAAAGTCACCTTTATAGAATTGTTCATCATAGGCGTTGTTACCATAAAAATAATTAACAAGGTTAAGGCAGTATCAATAAGTGGTGTTAAAGAAATTTCTGGCATCGTTAACTTTCCACGACGACTTCTTTTTTTTATCATAACCTACCCTTCAATTTCTGGTTGCTGATAATCAGGAGAAAAAGAAGAAGATACCGAAGATTTTTCTTTTTCTACATTGTGATAAATAACCAGTTGTTGAGCAATAATAGAAAATTGATCTGCTATTTGTAAAAATTGACGATCAAGCATTCTTACTTGCGTTGCACACACATTAAACATAATAAGTGCAGGAACTGCAACGACAAGACCTGCAAGTGTTGTAATCAAAGCTTCTGCAATACCTGGTGCAACGGTTGCAATATCTGCACTCTGTTGCTGGCTAATTCTAATAAATGCATGAACGAGACCCCAAACAGTTCCGAATAAACCAAGAAGCGGTGCAACTGCTGCACAGGTAGAAAGAACTGGCAAATAAGACTCTTCTGCCTGAATCATTTCATCTACATTTTGATCTATATTTTGCTGAACAAGTTCCCATTCTTGTGGGTGAAGACCAGTTTTTTGCTGACCAGAAGGTGAAACGAGCATTGACTTTAAAAAAGTTAAATTTTTCTTTAAAAAATAACCTGGAAGTGTTTCAGAAAGCTCTGTTGAAACAGAAAGAAGTTGTTCAAAATTGTTTACTTGCATCATAGCTTTTTTGCCAGCTGCAATTTGTTGTTTTTTTATTCGAAGCAAAATTATTTTATAAAAAAATATTGTCCAACAAATAACAGACATACCAAGCAAAAAAACCAAAACCGTTTTACTTATAAAATCTGCCTGTACAACAAGTTGCCACAAAGAATTGCCTAAAAAAACTTTAACCATACAAGTGTCCTTTTTATTTTTTAATCTAAAATTATAAAAATTAAGTGACTTTAGAATAACAAGAAGAAAAACAAAGTATATAGACTTTTTTGAATTTATATAATATCTTATAAAAAATTCAAATAGAATTCATCTCAAGAAAAAAGCTTTTTTAAAAAAAATATTATTTTTTTAAAAATATGCAAGGAAAATAGCTATGAAATTTAAACAAAAAATTTTATACATATTTTTTATAATAACCATAACAAGATATAACAGCTCATTGTTTTCAATGAATAATATGCCCAAAATATTGCGTTGTTTTAAGCCAGCTCCAAAAGCAATACAAGAAAAGGCAAATGAAATTACCGACCTAATGATTGATTTAAAATACAAACAAAATAAAAAAAATAATTATTTAGATTGCTTAAGTAAGCCTCAATATAAAAAATTTATCAAAATAAATGGGTTAATAAATTTTTATAACGACAAAAAGACTTTTGAAAAAATATATAGAAATAAAAAAGAAGTACCGTTAGCTTTTTGCTCTATACATGGAATATTTTACCCTGAAAAAATATCCCCTTTTTCTATGGCACACGAAATCGCCCATGCAATAGAACCTCGTTGCTTTTCTCATAACAAAGAAGAATACTATAAAGAATATAGGGCACAAGAACTTGCTACTTATACTCTTTTAAAACTAAAACTTTATAATGAAATTTCAACATATAAATATAAAAATTTTAAAAAGAAAAGCCCATATTTTACTGGAGTCCATGATACATTAAAAATAGTAAAAATAAAAGAATCTAAAACCTGTGAAAAAAGAAATTTCTTTGAACATTTTGAAGAAAACCAAGAAGATATAAGTGAAAAATATAGTCGATTTCTAATTTTTATGGAACTACATAAATTACTAAATAACAATATATTATCGAAAAAAGATAAAAATATTTGTAAAAAATTATATAAAAAAATTCAATCGAATTATAATGATAATAAGTCATTAAGTAATTTCATTCAAATCTATAAATCAACAGATCATTATAAATCAACAAACAAAAAAAGCACTTATTTATGTTAAAAAAATTTTTATTAGCTTCAGCATGGAATTTAAGCTTATTTTCAAATAGTTTACATGTTGATATAGCTCCACATTATTTTGATAAAATCGATGAAAATATAATTAGTCAATTTGAGCTCGAAACATTAAAAGAAACTATTTGCTCACACGATCCTATACTTGAAGAAAATGGAAAAAATATAAATCTAGAAGGTAGAAGATTTTTAATTTTTATAGAGATATATAAATTACTAAACATCAGTAAGAAAAATTCTAACTTTATAAATAAATTAATGGAAGAAATAGAAAACCTCCTCTTTATGGAAGCTCTTGATTCAGATATAAAAGTCCCAAAATTATCACTCCTTTCGATATGTAAAAAGAATAAAACAGCATTATTAAATTTAAAAAATGGATTAAAAAATGGGCAAAAGTCTACAATCTCTCATTTTAAAGCCCTCTTTTTTAAAAGCTCTTTATCTACAATTCCTTCTTCTATTTGAATCTCATAAGCTTTTTTAAGAAGTTGTCCCATTTTTTTTCCTGGAGCAACTGTATCTAATAAATCTCTGCCTTTTAAAACTGGCTCTTCTGCATTATGCTCAATTGACAGTTTTTTTGCTTTATCTAAAAAAACATCAATATCTTTATTGTGCTGCGTTAAAGGATTACTACCTTTACCATTTCTGCCGCGACTATCTGCAATTGCAACTTTTGCAAGCATTTCAATAGTTGTGTACGGCCAAAGTTTTTTTGCAAGACGTTTATATGCAGATTTTGTTGCACCACCTTGTACAAATTGAACTGGAGCCATATGATATTTAATAAGAAGCAAAATTATTTGCACATATTTTTTCTTTGTTAACATTTTTTTGAGCAACTTTTTTGCAAATTTTACACCTTCTTGTGCGTGCCCTCTGCTTGTTATCTTGCCATCTTCTTGTTTTGTTGTTGTAACTTTACCCAAATCATGACAAAGCACTGCGTACATAATTATTAATTTTTCTTCTTCATTTTTATATTCAAGTTGCGCTGCAGCATCAAGTGCCTGCAGAGAATGCACAAAAACATCTCCTTCTGGATGCCATTTTTTATCTTGTAGCACACCAATTGTTGCAAAAAATTCTGGTATGATTTCTTGCAGACGACCAATTTTTTGCAACCACAAAATTCCAAGCGATGGTCTTTTTGATTTTAGAAAAAGTTTTTTAAACTCTTGTTCAATCCGCAAAACAGAAACATTTTTTATATTCATTGTTGCACAAATTTTATTCAGCTCATCATCTGGTTGCATTTGAAATCTGCCAACAAACTGCATTACACGAAACAAACGAAGAGGATCTTGAATAAACAACAAAGCGTCTGGAGCCTTTAAAACTTTATTTTCCAAATCTTTTTTACCATTAAATGGATCTACTAATTCATAACTACACAAATCTATACCAATTGCATTAATTGTAAGGTCTCTTCTTGCAAAAGCTTTTTTAAAACTCATCTGCGGGTCAACAAAAACTTCTGGTTTTCTACCCTGCGCATCTGTGCGTGGCAATGACCAATCGATATCTAAATGATGCAACCGCAGTACTCCAAAAGCTTTTCCAACCAAACTTACTGGACCAAATTTTTCTAAAATTTTTTGCAACTGATCAATCGTTACATTATAAACTTCTATATCTAAATCTTTTGGTATTTTTTTTAGCAATAAATCACGCACAGCTCCACCTACAAGAAGAACTTTTGCCCCACTTGCAACTATTTCATCAAAAATTGCATGTATATTTTTGTAACCTGCAAGAACTTTTTGCAAAGTATTTTTTATACTCAGTTCTATTTTCATCTGTCTTTTACCCTTTAGGTTGTGCCATCATAAACTTATTTATAACTTTTATAATTTACTGTTTTACTATACCCAAAAATCGTTGTTAATAAAAAAAGCTTTATTTTTACTAAACATAAATAACTACAATAAAACACCAAGACTAATTGAAAATATTAAAAAAAAAAAATATACTTTAGTTAGTAAGTCTTTTTATCTACTCAAAATTAATAGAAAAATATGAATAAACATTTATTTACAATAACTCTACTATTTACAACAACTTTACAAACTACTATAAATAGTACCTCTCAAACTGCTTCTTTAAAGAAGATAATTCCTACATCATCATTTTCAAGTGAAGATGCAAATTTAATGGCATCAATTAAACCGGACTATTTAGAAATTGTATATAAAAAAGGTGAAATTATAAAAGTAAAAGCACCCTTTATATATAAAACAGAACAAGTAAATGGTAATCAAGTTGCTATTTATCAACCTGCAATGGAATCTTTTGAAACACCGCAATCTTCTAATTTAAAACCTATTACATTTCAACGTAACAATCGAAGAATTAACACCAAAATTAAATATAAATAAAAAAACAAAGATCTCACGTCAAAAGAATGAAATAAAAAAATTAAAAATAAAATTAAAAAAAGAACAGGCCTACTCTAAAGCTGAATTAAATAAATACAGCCCAAGTGATATATCAATACAAAAAAACAAATTAATTATCAATCAATTATATAAATTAATAAGTAAAAAAAATAATGAAAGTGGGCTAACAATGGAAGAATGGAATGAAATCGATAACTATTCCTCTTGTACAGATCTTAGCGAAATCAGTTCTCTTAGTAATATAATCTTAAGTGATAGTGATAGTGATTTAGAAGATGATGTATATGACGATGTAAGTTGATTTTTTATAAGGTATTTTTACTCTTAATCAACTAGATTCCGCGCCACGCTCGCAATGACGCAGCGGTAAAAACAAATAAAGTTCAACCTATATAGCTACATCTAATAAAAATTATTATAAAAAATTAAACACATTGAACTTTTTTCTTTCATTGCAAGCTTTTATAAAAAGCGTGGCAATCTCATCATTAAAGTTTATTTATTCAATTATTTTTTATAAATTTCATAACTTATTGTTAAATCTTATAAAAAGTTTACAATTAAAGTTAAAATAATAAATTGATAAAAACTTTAAACTATAAAAAATCTAAAAAATAATTCTCTTATTTTTTCATTTTTCATAGTGTTGATACCAACTTTCTCATTTTCATTTTTGAATATGAGAGGTTGGTTTTTGAAAAATATTTTCTTTAATCAAAATGGAAAACTTAAAAAATTAACGACAGTCAAAACTATATTAACAACAAAAGATAGAACCTATCACTCTTTAATAGAACCTATCACTCTTTAAAAGAATCTTTTTCAAAAAAAGAAAAAATTGCTAATCATAAAGAAAATAAGTATTACATCGATGACAATACACTTAACAAAGAAGAATTATTAGAAAAATTTTTAGATCAGTATTCAAAAGATAGAGAGACTGATAAACGATACTTTAACTTATTAAAAATAACCACTATCAAAAAATATAATAATGTTGATGTTCAAACTCTTCTTTCAACAAATCAATTGGAAAAACTATACGAAATTATCATAGAATATAAAAATCGGTCTTCATCTATTAGTAAGTCACAACAATCAGTTTGAAAAATAAATTGTTATTTTTCAAACTGATTTTTATATAGCCGCTCAACTTCTTTATTATCGGTTGCATCCTCTACAGATTTATCTTGCCGATATCCCATAAAGCGAGGAAACCGCAATGCATAGCCTAAGTTATTTTTTGTTTTTGCAGCTGTATGAGTTGGAGATTTTGTAATTTCGTCCGCGCGAATCATGCAAATAAGTTCTGGGACAACCCAGACGTCAGGAAAAAGCTCTTTAACGCAAAAAACAGTGTCTGGTTTTTTGCTGACCATTATTGCATCACATTTTTTCTTTAAATCTACCCACTCATTGTCTTTAAGACCAGTTCCTATTTTTGCAACTGTTTCAACTGTATGATTTTTCTTATTGTAAACACCAACTAAAAATGCACCGATGCCAAACTTTGCACGCTTGCCTTTGCCTTTATAATAACCAAGAATAATACAATCTAAAGTGTCGTCTAACCTGCCTTCTTCTTGCCGTTTTAGTTTGATCCAGTTAAAATTACGCTTTCCTGGTTGATAGATAGAATCTTGTTTTTTAACGACCAAGCCTTCAAGACCTGAAGAAATATTTTTTATAAAATAATCTTCTAACTGCGTTGGTGTTTGTATAAAAACTTCTTCAACAACTTTGATACTGCTATCAATAGAGTTTTTAAATAAATTTTCTAGTGCAACTCTTCTTTCTTGATGGGTCTTTGCTAGATACTCTTTGCCATCATGATACAAAAGATCAAACAAAAAAACTTGCAGTGGCATTTGTGTCGCCATATTTTCTACATTATGTTTTCTTTTGCGTTTTACTGTCTCTTGAAATGGTAAAAAACTATTTGTATTGCTATCATAAACAATTGCCTCACCTTCACAAATCAGTTCTTTGACATCAAGTTTTTCTAGTTCTTGTCTAATATCGGGAAACATAAATGTCATATCAAGCAAATTTCGAGAAAAAAACTTAATAGTTGTAATGCTATTTTCTTTTTTTAGATGAAGCTGAAGACGAAAACCATCTAATTTTGGCTGAGCAATACATGAGCCTATTTTTTCTACAATTGCTCGCGCTGTTGGTAGCCGCTCTGCTGCAGCTGGACGAATTGGTATACCTACTTGAATAGTAATAGCTTCAACCGATTGTATACCTCTCAATTTTAATGTGTTTGCAATTTTTCCAATATCCGCGCACAAATTATATGAATTTTCTATTTTTTTCCTTAGTGCTTTGCTACCAACTTCCATCCAAGAAAGAGCATCTATGATAGTCATATCAGAAAAACCTAAACGTAATTTTCCAAGGACTATACGTAAAATATATTTTGCAGATAAAGAATCTGTTTGCAAAAGAAGTTCTTTTAAAAGTTTAATTTTCTCTTCTTGGGCGCCAGTACCACTAACTTTTTCTAAATTTTGTAATTTTTTATACACATCTTCGATAGAAATATCTGCAGCCGATGCCCAAACAGATTGCCCTATAACAAGTCCTATATCTCCAAGTTTTTTTAGCGACTCTTTTATTACTCTAGGATCAAAACCTAATAAATCTGCAACTGTTAAGATTAAATTTTTTTCTGCCATCTGAAATTGTGTACCAATATATGGAGGATACAATTTCCCCAAAGAAAGATAACAAATAATAGAAGCTTCTTGCGGCGTTGCCTGAGAAAGTAGCTCTGCAAGAAGAACTGTTTTGTCTAAGCGACCACTTACAAACTCTATTTGATAAAAAAAATGTGCAACCTTACTAAACTTCATCTACTACTACCTTATCTTTTTCTTGATTTTTGATCTTTATAAAAAATTCTTGAATAAAAAAATTATAATATCTTTTTGCAGACCAAAGTGCAAAAAATAAAGAAACTCCAAGCAAAACATATTCAATTTTATTCCACAAATGTTTATAGCCCAAAGATTGATAAGGATTAAAAATAATCCAGGTAAAAAGAACCATTTGAAAAATAGTTTTAACTTTTGCAAAATAAGAAACAGGTACTGTAAAATTATAAGTCAAAGCAACTGTTCTAAGGCCCATCATAAAAAAATCTCTCCCTATAAAAACAATTGCCCAATAAAAATAGATTTTATGTACAGCAAGCAAGCTAACAATTGTTGTATAGACTAAAAATTTATCTGCAAGTGGATCTAAAACTTTTCCAAGTGCAGTAACTTGACCAAATTTGCGGGCAAAATATCCATCAAAAAAATCTGTTGAACTTAACCCAATAAAAAACAAAGCCAAACAACTATTAATAGTAAAATCGTTATAAGGCAATAAATAAACAAGTAAAAATGGTAGAATTAAAGGAGAAAAAGTAAGCCGAATTAAAGTAAGAAATATAGGAACAGTACGGTACAAAATGTCTTTCTTATTTTGGTAGCGACGCAGGGACTCGAACCCCGGACCTACGGATTATGATTCCGCCGCTCTAACCACCTGAGCTACGTCGCCTTTAATTATTTCTTTAGTATATAGTATTTATTAAATTTTTAAATATTTAACTTTAAAATTATTTATCCAAAACATAAATATAGATTTAAGGAAAAACAAACCAGTAATTAATGTTGAAATAATTCCAAGCATCATTGTAGCTGCAAAACCTTGAATCGGTCCTGTACCAAACTTATACAGAACAACACCAACAATAAACGTTGTAATATTGGCATCTAAAATAACAATCATTGCGCTAGAAAAACCTGCATTGACTGCATCTTTAACAGATTTTCCTAATTTTAGCTCTTCTTTAATTCTTTCATAGATTAAAATTGAAGCATCAATTGCCATACCAATGGTAAGAACCATACCCGCAATACCTTGTAACGTAAGAACTGCACCAAGAGTTGAAAGACCAAATAAAACTAATACTAAATTAAACATCAAAGCTAAAAAGGCAAAAAAACCTGCTAAACTATAATAAAACAACCCAAAAACTAAAAGTAAACCGAGGCCAACCAAACAAGCAATTAAACCTTGCTTAATAGATGAAGCTCCAAGTGAAGGCCCAATTTGTCTTTCACCTTCTATTGTTACAGGTGCTACTAAAGAACCAGATTTTAAAAGCATTGCAAGCTCTTTTGCTTGTGCAGAAGTAAAACCACCAGTAATGCTTCCTGATCCACCTGCAATTGGCTCATTAATTTTTGGCGCAGTAATAACAATACCATCTAAAACAACAGCAAGTTGTCTACCAGGGTTTTTACGAGTTAACTCATAAAAAATATCTCCACCAGTAGAAGAAAGTTCAAACCCTACAACAAGCTCTGAACCTGTTTGACCACCAAAATTTGGTCGTGCATCTTTTAAATCTTTTCCAGTCAAATTTGTATAACGTGGAACCATATAATAATATGGACTTCTTGATCCCTGAGCTTTTCCTGGTAAAATTTGCATATCATCTGGAAGTACTCCATCATATTCATACAAAATATCTTCTGGTGAAGCACCCATACGCTCTACTAATTTAAACTCTAAAATTGCAGGTTTTCCTATCATAGTACGAGCTTGCATTGGATCTTCTACATCTGGAAGCTCAACAACAATAGATTTTTCACCTTCTGCTGCAATAGAAATTTCTGCAACACTTAATTTATCAAGTCTTGTTCTAAAAACTTCTATATTTGTTTTTACAGCATCAGCTTTAATTTTTTTCTCATAAGTTTCATTATATTTTACAGTAACAACTTTATCCAAAACACTAACAAGAACATTTGGAGTATTTTTCAAAGTAATTGCTGCAGATTGTGCATCAGAAACAGAATCAAACTCTAAATTAATAACACTATTTTCTACTTTTTTGGAAGCAGGTAAAGCGTTATTTACTGCTTCAAGTTTTTTAGGAAATGATTGCATAAGATTAAGCAAAGAAGCTTCAACAGCTTTTTCTGTCTGCACTTCAAGTGTTAAATATGTGCCACCAACTAAATCGATACCAAAACGTAAATTTTCACGTAATGGATGTAATAAGTACATGCATATTCCAGCTACAGCTAACCAAAAAGTAAAACTGGACGCCACTACACTGCGTGCGGTCATAATATCTCCTAAAAACTTATTAAAATTATCTTCATACTCTCTTTTTTGGTGTCGAGGAGGGGACTCGAACCCCTACAAGATCTCTCTTACAGCCCCCTTAAAGCTGCGTGTCTACCAATTTCACCACCTCGACAAATAATTATACTTGATTTAAGTATAAACTTGATAAAAGGTAGCATACTTAAAGTAATTTATCAAATTTGAGTATGAAAAAATTATGTACTCTCTACCTTTTTTACTCAACCTAAAAAGATTATAATTTATTTTTTCTTATTGTCTTTTACAGCCTTAGTATTTAATGGCTGACTACCTATGGAAACTTTATTTTCTTTTTTATTATATTTCTTAGATTGAAGATCGTTTTTTAAAGTTTTTTGATCTTGCATTTTTTTCAAAGCAGGAGCTACTTTATTTGTAGCATTATCTTTTTTAGAAACTGGTAACTTTGTAGCCGGAACCTTTTTTTTGACCAACTTTTTATCAATATCTTTTTGATTATGTAACGGCTTTTTCTGAGGTTTACTATCTGCTACTACACCTTGATCTTTGTCAGAATCTGCTCCTTTTATTTTTTCTATAATAAAGTTCCACCATGATGAAACAAAGTCAGAAATAATTACAAAGTAATAAGAAGCGCCATCAACAATTTTTTCAAAAAAGCTTCTTTGTGCTAGTCGCTCCATTTCTTCTTTTTCTTGTTGTTGTTTTTTTAACAAAAGCTTTTTCTTTTCTTCTTCTTTTTTTTTCTTTTTTTCTTGTTGTTTTATTTTTTGAATTTCATCCTTTAAAACAACACCCTCTTTTTTAAGATTTTGTACCTTTTTTCTAACCTCATCGACCTGCTCTTTTGCCTTAGATAATAAACCTTGAAAGTGCTTATCAAAATCTTGCGCAATATATTTTTCTACTCCCTTAATATTTTGCCAAGAAGTATCCATTTGATAATATAACTCTTTTGCTTTTTCTGGATCTAAAACATTTGCTATTTCTTTGATTTTTTCTTGTGCTTCTTGCTTGTAAGTAAAAACTTTATTGACTTGATCTGAAAGTTGTAGCAGTGCATCAGAGATTGCTGTGTCTATTTTTTTGACAATATCAACTTCTTTTTTTAATTTTTGTAATAAATCCTTTTTCAACTCTAACTTATCTAAAACTTTTTTTTCTGTTTTATTAAGAGCTATTTTTTCTTTTCGCTGCTCTTGCATATGATTAATTAAAAAATTAAGAACTTCTTCTAGTTGACCTTGTTTAAAGCCAATTTCTATATAAAAAGGATCAAAAAGCTCATTGTTGACTGTTTTTCTTTTTTTTAAAAAAGGTTGATTAGAGTTAATAATAACTTTAATACTTTTTTCAATCTTATCTATTTTTCTTTGAGCTTCTTGCCACCAAATTCTTTTTTTTAACCAGTTGCCACCAGGTTCATTAATAGAAACATTATCTATATTAGTAGAAACAGAAGATTCTTTTTCTGGTTGATCATTTAAAACTTTAACTTTTTCTTTTTTTTCTGAAACTTTAGGAAGAGGAGCCCCAGAAGGTTTAGCTATTTTTTCTTCAATAGATTTAGAAAAGATAGGCCCTTTTTTTACTGTACCAACAATTGGCTTTATTCGATTTGAAGAGTTTGCTTGTTTTCTTTTTGAAGAAGCAATTGATTTATTAACAGGCTTTTTTTCTATAACTTTAATTTTTTTTTGATTTTTTGGCTCTACTTTTTTAGACACATCTAAACTCTTTTTTTCTACTTTTTTAGCTTGATTTTGACCATCTAAAAAAGAAACAGGAGCTATAATATGCAATGTAAAAATCAAAAAAATAAAATGAAACAACTTTTTTTTAATAAACATTTTCATATAAATAACTCCTTTAAAATCAAAAAAATATAGTTATAGCACTCTTGATAAATCTTTTAACTCACCTAATAAATTGTTAGATAGTTCTTCTGCTTCCCACGATGTGTAACCCCATTTTACGCCAGACTCTACTTTGGTTAAAACAGATCTATCACTTTTAATATCAATAATATCAATACGTACAACATTCATAAGTGGATGAACATTTGATGGTGCTTTTACAACACCAGCTCTGCCAAGCACACTATAGGCAACATTTCCAGCATCTAAAAAACTAATCATAACTTTTTTTTGCCACACCATATTATGATAACCTGAATGCTCTTTATGAATTGAAATTAAAAGGCTTTCCTGCCCTTTTGGATAAATAGATTGTATTGGTGTTGTGTGAGGCAAACCTTTTTCTGAAAACGTCGCTAGAATTCCAACTGTTCCTTTTTTTATAACCTCAATTAAATCTTCTGGTAATTTTACACCAACATGCTTAGCAGCCATAGATCTCCTTAACAATAACTATTATTATTTCTTTATCACAATAAAAAAACAATTTTTATAAAGATAATTTTACAAAAACTTCATTTTGCACAGTAAGCCCAGCAGGTAAAAGCCCTAATTTACCTTCTTTTTCATAAATAAAATTATTACTCTTTAACCATGCAATATTGTGCAACAACTTTTCTTTTTTTTCTTTTGTAAGCCCACTAGATAAAGAGCTTATTTTTAAACCACTTTTTCTTCTAAGTCCAAGCATTATTTTTTCTAAATATATCTGCTCCTTTGTTAACTTTTCTGAAAAAATACAAATATCTTCTTCTTTTTCAACTAAATCTAAATAGTTCATTAAATTTTTATTATTTTGCAATCGCAAAGTGCCATCAAACGAAAAAGCCCCTAAGCCAAATCCTTTATAAGGCTTTCTGTCCCAATAAACTTTATTATGACTACACTCATAATTACTTGATCGAGAAAAACTTGATGTTTCATACTGCTCAAAGCCATGTTGCTTTAAAAAGTTAACCGACCAAATATACAAGTCTACCAATGAATCATCAGGCGGTAACGTTACTTTCTTTTTTTTAACTCCAAAATATAACTGCGTATTTTCATGCACTGTTAAAAAATACATTGAAAGATGTTTTATTTTCCACGTTACAACTGTTTGCAATAAACTCTTCCACTCCTCATCTGTAATTCCTGGCAAACCTAAAATAAGATCTATCGATATATTATCAAACAAATTGCTTGCTACATCTAATAACCGATAAACACTTTCTGAAGTTTGTAATCGATTTAATTTTTGCAAAACTTTATCATTTAAACTTTGTACACCAATGCTTAATCGATTAATTCCTATTTGTTTCCAAAATAATAATTGATCTTTTGTAACTGTCCCAGGATTTACCTCTATTGTTATTTCTGTATTTGAGGTAACAATAAATCTATTTTTAAGTGTACCAAACATGTCAAGTAGCAAATCATTTGGATATGTACTTGGAGTACCACCGCCAAAAAAAATTGTATCTATTTCTTCTTTTTTTTCACATTTATCTGCAAAAAGAATAATTTCTTTTTTAAGTGCAGCATGATACCTGTGCATAAAACTATCGTGACCTGCAAGTGCAACAAAAGGACAAAAGTGACATCGATATGGGCAAAAAGGCCAATGAATATACAAAGATTTTGTCGATACTAGATGATTATAAAGCACAAAATACCTACTTTTTATAATAATTGTTAAAATAAAGTTATAACTACTTAAAAAATAGCCAAAAGATTATAATAACATAATTATAAAATATAATGTACTGCTAACCCTTTGACTGCATAGTATTTTTTACAAATTCGACGCTTCTTTTAACATCAGCTTTCATTCTTTCTTCTATTGCAAGTTCATTTGCAAATTTAATAACTTCACTACCAGTTAAAATAAGTTGTACTTTTTCAAATAACTCTTGATTTAAGCTTGTTTTTTCTAAAAAAGTTATTAATTCCGAATCTGTTTTACCATAAACATCATAACCATATCTGCCATTTAAATATCTTTTTAAAATCCATGTTAATTTAAAATAAAAAGTTTTGCTTAAAATATCTTTCTTTAATGATTCTTCTAATTTTTTTAATTCATTTAAAGCTTCAACATGAACAGGTATACCTTTAGAAGTAAATCGTTTTTTATAAAAATAAAAAGCAAAAACTAACAATAAAAAGAAAAACAATAATCCAGCGACACATAAAACAATATAGAACCATTTTTCTTGCCAAAATGGCACATGAATCATTTCATATATAGGATATAATGTATTTTTATCCATACTTTTTTCTCCACATATTAACGCATCATACGTTTTCTAAAAAATAGTACTATATCATCTATAAAAGGGTCTGAGGTATTAAAATCTAAACAATCGATCCCATATTTTTTAAATAACAAAGATTGTTTTTCTTTTCTTCTTAATAAAAAATCGTCAATTGATTTTTGTTGTGATGTATCAATAACAATAAGATTTCCTGTTTCAAAATCTTTTATAGAAAGAAGCCCAACATTTGGTAGTGTATTTTCATTTTTATCTAAACAACGAATAACAATAAGATCATATATTTTAGAAACAACAGACATATACTTATCATATGATTGATTATCTATAAAGTCTGACAACAAAATCACCATTGCATCTTTTTTTCGCAATTTTGCAAGATACTTAAAAACTGAAGCTATATTCGTTAACTTTTTTTTGGCCTTATATTCAAAAAGTTTTTGCATAATATAGTGAATATGTGCAGGCCCAGATTTTGCAGGAACAACAAACTCAATTTCGTCTGAAAACAAAACTAAAGAAACAGAATCTTTAGAAAAAGAGGCAACTAATGCAAAAATTGCAGCAACTTGTGCAATGACATCATACTTGCTTGCTGCAGTAGAAGAAAAAAAACCAGAAGCAGAAACATCTACCGCTATAATAATTGTTCTACT
This sequence comes from uncultured Pseudomonadota bacterium, assembly GCA_964647685.1. Classification (GTDB taxonomy): domain Bacteria; phylum Babelota; class Babeliae; order Babelales; family Vermiphilaceae; genus CAZYJE01. The sequence continues at coordinate 81,759 of CAZYJE010000023.1, forward strand.
TCTTTCTTCTATATACTGCTTAACAAGCAAACTGTTAGATTTGCTTGAACTATTCCAATCTATAAAACGTACGTCATCACCAGACTGATACTCTCTAATTTTATCAAACTCAAAACCTGAGCCTTTATAAATAGAGTTATAATTTCCAGCCAAAGATCCTCTTAATAGTCGCTTTGTATAAAGTTCAATTTTTTTTATTTTTTTAATAATATCGGACGATAACATAGTATATCTTTCAACATATAACTACTGTATTTGCCAATAAATATAACAAGCTTATAAAAATATTAAAATAAAGTTTGATTTTTTAAAACATCAGGAATAGCAATTGTTCCATCTTCTTGCTGATATGTTTCCATAAGAGCGACCATCAATCTTGGAAGCGCTAAAGAAGAACCATTTAAAGTATGGACTAATGTTGTTTTTTCATCATTAGCACCCTTGTAGCGAATCTTTCCTCGACGAGCCTGAAAATCTGTACAGTTACTGCATGAAGAAACTTCATAATAAGCTTTTTGGCCAGGCATCCAAACTTCAATATCAAATGTTTTTGCAGAAGGAAACGAACAATCTTGTGTTGCAAGCAAACTAACACGATAATGGAGCCCAAGCTTTTGTAAAATAGATTCAGCACATGCGATCATTCTATCAAGTTCATCTTGTGACTTTTCTGGTTCACACAATGTATAAAGCTCAACTTTTTCAAACTGATGAATACGAATCAACCCACGCTCGTTTGAACCATAACCACCAGCTTCTCTTCTAAAACAACTTGTCCATGAAGTCATAGAAATTGGAAGTTGTTCTGGAACTAAAATCTTATTGCGATACATATTTGCCAAATTTACTTCTGCAGTTGGTGTTAAAAACAGATTATCTTCTGTTACTGCATACACTTGATCTCTAAATTTTGGAAAATTACTAGAAACTTCCAGTGATTTCTCATTAACTAAATATGGAGGAAGAATCGGATCAAAACCATGTTCAATATTGTTTTTAAGCATCATCATTGTCAATGCATACTTTAACTTAACAGCGTCACCTTTATATAAGGCAAAATTATTACCAACAATTGTTGAAGCTGTTTCAAAATCAAGCCAACCCAATTGCTGGCCAAGTTCAACATGATTTTTAACTGGAAATGTAAAAGTCGGTTTTTGACCAAATGTTTTTACAACTGTATTTGATTCTTTATTTCCTACTGGCAAATCTGAGTCTGGTATATTTGGACAAGAAAGATATAAATTATTAAAATCTTGTTCAATTTTTTTCAATTCTTGTAATTTATTTTTAAGGCTAGTGCCAACTTCTTTAGATAAAGTTCTTAATTCATCTGTAACACCAGATTTACCTTGCTGTGCAAGTTCATTTTTTTTATGACGTAATTCTTCAACTTCTAGTCTTACAGAGGAAAGTTGACGATCAAGTAAAAAAAGTTTTTCTGCATCAAATGAAGGATCTTTTTTCTTTAATAAAGAAATAACAACTTCAGATGACTTTCTGAGCAAACCTAAATCGATCATAGCAGGTTCCTACGAGGTAAAAGTAAAAAAATTATATAAAATTAATATAAATAGTATATGCCAAAAGATAATTATTGAAAAGCAAAAAAGGTCGCAAAAGCGACCTTTATGAGTAAAGCTTGATTAAATAACTTAATTTTTAAATTAAGCGATTTTAACTAATTTTACTTTTTCTCGTAAGTTTTTACCCGCTTTAAAACGAGGAACACATATTTCATCTAACTGAATGCGTTCTTTTGTTGCTGGGTTAATACCCATGCGAGCTGGACGACGAGAAATTGTAAAACTTCCAAAACCTGTAATAGCAACTTTGCCACCAGATTTTAATGTACGTTCAATAATGCGAGTAAATGACTCAAGAACACGAGCAACATCTTTTTTGCTAAAAGTTGTTTCTTCGCTTAGCGAATTGATTAATTCACTTTTATTCATAACAAACTCCTTAGATTAAGGTAGTTAATGGTTAAAACACTGCTTCTTCAAAACACTCTCTTTTTTAAATTTATACCATGGTTGTTTATAGTATTTGCACTTCAGACTAGTTTTATTTGCAACTTTGTCAAACAGAAGTATAATTTTTTTATAAAAACATACATAAAATAGAACAATCATAATTAGGAAATTTTTAATGTTTATCGATACTCACTGTCACATTAATATACTTACAAAAAAAAAATTCGATATTCCAATGAGTAAACAAAACTTTATAGACGCAGAAAAAGTAGTTTCTGAAGCAAAAAGTAATAATATAACTCATATTATTAATGTAGGAACAAGCTTAGTAGAAAGTTTAAATTGCATAGAACTTGCTAAACAATTTTCATCTTGTTATTCAGCTATTGGTATTCACCCTAATGATGCTACAAGTAGTTGGAAAAATGATTTACAAGAACTAAAAAAACAACTGCTCTATAAAAAAGAATATAAAATAGTTGCAATTGGCGAGTGTGGAATGGATTTCCACTATCCAGATTATAATGTACAACGACAAAAAGATGCTTTTCGCGCACAAATAGAACTTGCTCTAGAAAACAATCTTGCTCTTATCATTCATACACGCGATGCTCAAGATGAAACTTTAAAGATTTTAGATGAATATAAAAACGAATCTAACCTTCGAGGAACAATCCATTGTTTTTCCGAAGATCAAAGTTTTGCAGACCATGCAATAGAGCTCAACTTTGTTTTAGGAATTGGAGGAACAAGTACATACCCACGAAACAATAGTCTACGTGATGTAATAAAAAATATTGGACTTGATCATATCATTTTAGAAACAGATGCACCTTTTTTGCCACCACAAACTATGCGAGGTAAAAAAAATCACCCAAAAAATATTACAATCATTGCACAATATCTTGCAGAACTTTTAGATTGCTCAATTGAGCAAGTATCTAAAAAAACAAATGAAAATGTTTCTCGAATTTTTGGTATACTATAAAAATATAGATTCAAACTTTTCCCTTTGCCATTGCAAGCAGGCGGAGTCTAACCTATATAGATCTATAATCTATAGCTTATAAAGCCTAAAGGACTTTTATGAACATCTCTATAATGATTGCTTTTTTTTGTTATATTTTAATTCTAATTTTTATCAGCTTATTTTTTTCAAAAAAAAATAAAACTTCTTCAGACTTTATGCTTGGTAGTAGATCTATAAATTATTGGGTTACAGCAATTGCTTTACAATCAAGTGATATGAGCCATTGGCTATTTTTAAGTTTACCGGGTGCAATTTATACACAAGGAATAACCCAAGCATGGATTGCAATCGGCCTTATTGGTGGTGTTTTTTTAAATTGGCATTTTATTGCTCCAAAAATAAGAACCGAAACAGAAAAATATAACTGCATAACATTATTTTCTTATTTTCAAAAAAAATTTAATGACAACTCTGGCATAATTAAAATAACAAGTGCATGTATTACGCTTATATTTTTTGCTTTTTATATCTCATCTGGGTTGGTAGCTCTTGGTAGGCTTTTTACTATCATATTTAATATGAATTATCATACAGGAGTTTTAATTGGCCTTGGAACAACTGTAGCGTACACACTCATTGGCGGATTTGTTGCTGTCGCTTGGTGCGATTTTTTTCAGGGGCTTTTTTTGCTAGTAATGATTATTCTTGTTCCATTATTTGCATATTTTTCAACAGAAGGATGGTCAGAAATTGCTTTTGTTGCATCTGAAAAAAACATTTCTCTTTCACTTTTTCCTAAATTTTCAGAAATAACAACTATTTTGGTTCCTTCATTAGGATGGGGCCTTGGTTATTTTGGCCAACCCCATATTTTAAGTTTTTTTATGGGTATTAAAGATCCAAAAAACATTTCTTCTGCAAAAAAAATTGGTATTAGTTGGCAAATTATTTCTTTAATTGCATCTATTTCCGTTGGAGTTATTGGAATTTCTTATTTTTCACAAGGAATAAATGACCCTGAAATGATTTTTGTGCAAATGACACAACAACTTTTTGCACCACTGATTGCAGGTTTTGTTTTATGCTCAATTTTGGCTGCAACACTAACAACTGTCGATAGCCAAATTTTGACTTCAGGGTCAATTATAGCAGAAGACATTTCTAGTAAACTATTTAAAAATAAACTTTCAAGCAAAACAACAATGCTTCTTTCTCGAGTTGGTTCATTATTAATTTCAATTATTGCGCTTTGTATTGCTTGGAATGACAGTAAAACAATTTATGATTTAGTTAATTATGCCTGGTCTGGAATGGGTAGTGCTTTTGGCCCACTTGTTATAATGTCTCTTTATGTAAAAGATATTAATAAATATGGAGCATTTACAGGAATTATAACTGGTGCAACTGTTTCAGCCGTATGGCCTTACTTTAATACAGACATATTACCACTTATACCAGGCTTTTTATTAAGTGGAATAAGTATTTATACAGTGTCATATATTACAAAAGAAAAAAACAGTTAAAATCGCCTTCTTTTTTTGTAAGCAATCATTTTTAAAAAACCAAGATCTAACCATAAATGAGAAGCAACACCTATTATAAAAAAAAATGCATCACATACAATATTATTATAATTTGATATTTTACAAATATTTATAATAAAAAAAACAATCGCTGCTGTTAAAACAATAACGAACCATATATTATGCAAAATACCACGATGATTAACAAGTAAAGGAAGGCAAGCTAACAAACTAAGTCCAACAAAAACATCAAACCTTTGTAATAATAATAAAAAAATTAAAACAACAAATAATAGCCTATAAAGCCATTTTTGACCTTTACTTTTTGTATCTATATCAGGAAATAAAGAACCAGCTAAAGTAAAGCCAAGCCATCTAAATATAGTAAATGTAGAAAAATAATAACCACATTGAAATGCAATAAATAAAATACAACCATAAAAAGCTGCTCCGCCAAATAAGTGACCTTTGTAACCGGGCATAAAAATTCCTTATTAATAAATTGAATTAAAACCTTTTTTAAATAAATAAATTAATAATATTTGTTGCTATTAATTTATTTATTTAATTTGTTGCATATTTTTTTTAAAAATAATAGTGTGATAAACACATGATATTTTTTGCATTTTATTTAATCAGTAAGAAATGATTATCAATAAAAAGGAGTTAACAATGCAACAAAAATTACGTTTATTTATTTCTATAACACTCATCATGAGTGGATCGGTACAAGCAGCTGCAAATGCTACTTTACCGTTTTTTAGTATAAGATCTCAAGGAACAAACGCAGCACGAGAAATGGTTGGATGCCATGAACACATTAACAAAAATCATAATATGAGGTATGGCGCTGTCACTATAACTCCACATTACGCTCGCTCAATAAAATCTGATGATATTAACAATTTACTTTTTGGATCTGATTTAAGAGATGATAAGACAATCAGAGTTTCTGGAATAGATCCATCAAGAAAACGTGAAGCTAATGAATGGCTTGCTGACTATTTTCTTCTTCCAAGAGAATTTGAATCAGATATTACATTTAAACCTCGTGTTACTAATATAATGTTTGATATAAGTTTTTTCATTAGCATGAATCATGTATGGAAAGGTATGTACTTCAAGATGCATGCTCCGCTTTGTCATAGTAAATGGGACTTAAACTTAAATGAAAAGGTTAATACCCCTGGAGTATTCCCTCATCTTCGTGGATATTTAAATACTGGAACAACAAATTTACTTCGAACAACTATGCCTAAAGATTTTTCAACATTCATAAAAGGTGAGTCAGTATTAGGAGATTTAAAAACACCACTGCAATATGGCAAAATAGATGGAGCTCATACATCAACACGCTTTGCAGATATCCATATGGCTCTAGGTAAAAACTTCTCATTTAGAAATGGTAGATATAACTTTGGATTTTCTTTACAAGTAGTTGCTCCTACAGGAAATACTCCTGATGCTAAATGGCTTTTTGAACCTGTAGTAGGAAATACAAATCACTGGGAAGTCGGCGGTGGAACAAATATGCATGCAAGATTATGGACAAGCAAAAACGAAGAAAAACATTTGGATATTTATTTAGATGGAAACATAACTCATTTAATGGACTGCGTACAAAAACGCTCTTATGACTTTAAAAATAAGCCAAATAGTAGATACATGCTACTTTCTGAGTTTGGAACTCCAGTCGACCAACTATTTGGCGCAGTAACAGAAGGTGATATTACAGGCGCAGCAGCTCCAACAGCTCAATACAAAAAAGAACTTCATCATGCAATTAACATTACAACACTTGATACAAAAGTAAACGTTGCAGTACAAGGTGATATGGCAATTAAACTTGCTTTTTCTCATGGAGCTCTTACTTGTAATTTAGGTTACAACCTATGGGGTAGATCAAAAGAAAAACTAACTCCTCAAGAAACAATTCAAGCAAATCGATATGGCATCAAAGGTGATGCGATGATTGCCGGCTTTGGTGCTGCCGATGCGGCAACAGCAACTCTTCAGAACTTAATTTTTGCACTTTCTGCAACACAAAGTGGTGCAACTATTAATGCCGGTACAAATTCTCCTTCTGGTCAACTATTTGATGTAGGAGTTGATTATAGAAATCCAAACATTGATAATCCTCAATTTGCATTTACAAGTGTTCCTGGTGCAACAGTTCCTGCAAGTGCTGATGATGAAATTGTAAGAATACTTGGAGTTAACCAATCTACTGGAGACCAACAAAGAACTTCTATCAATCCTATACTCATTAAACAATCAGATCTAGATTTAGAAGATAGACCATCAGCTTTATCACACAAAGTTTTTGGGCACATAAATTATACATGGAAAGAAACTAAAGATGAAAAATGGAAAACTTTCTTAGGTCTTGGTTTTGAACTTGAATATGCATCAAAACAAAACAAAGTTCATACAACACTTTCTCAATGGGGTGTTTGGGCTAAAGGCGGAATTGCTTTTCATTAAATTAGTTTAAAAACTAAAAAAAAGAGTCTCTTAATTGAGGCTCTTTTTTTTAGTTTTTAAGGAAGTTTTTAATTAACTGGATTGCCGCGCTACGCTCGCAAAGACGTGCGAGAGAAACTACTATAAAATTGATTTGAGTTGTAAGGCGATGATTATAGTTTCAATTTATTAGGTAATTTTATTTGTTTTTTAAATGTAGTAAATCTACTTATATTTTATAAACAGACATGAAAATTAATAATAAATTTTCCAATACATCTTTGGGAGCGTAGCGCGGCAATCCAGTTGATTTTGTTAATTTCTACCTTATATAAATAATACTTTTATTTAAAATGTAATTTTATTTTTAATTACTGAGATTGCCATATTTGCTTACTTGTCATGGCGAAGCTTAAAAAGCAAAGATGGACGCAAATTCGCAATGACGGAGCAACGGTAAATGTCAAACAATATCACACTATATCTTTTTAAATTTTGTACCAGGATAATAAAACATTAAGATTTTTCTATAACTCCACTTTTCTTCTACCATTTGCCGAGCACCCCACTGACAAAGACCCAAGTGATGACCATAGCCTCGACCAAATACAATAACTTTTTTACATTTTTTTTTAATAGAAAAACAAAAACTTTTTACATCATCCAAAAGAGAATATATTTTTTTTCCCGTAACCGAAACTAAACGTCGGCCTTTTATACGAATATTTTGTACTAAACCAGCTTTATCACGGCTAATTGAACATACTTTTTTAACAGAACGTAAAGCAGGAATTTCTGATTTAATTTTATCAGACCATTGGCGAGGAGAATATTCAACTTTCCAATTATATAAAAAACAAGATTTACAATGCTTACAAGCATAAGGCCTTGCCAAATAAGGAGCTTTTTTGAAATCTACACCATCTATTCTTTTTGGAATTATTCCACCACAACAAGAGTCAAACATTGCTGTAATGGGGGCATTTTTATAACTAAGATAAGTACCTTTTGTTTGATTTACAGCTTGTTGCAAAACCGTATCATTGCGAACCATAAAAGTATGTCCATTATAACGCTGATGAATGTTTGTATTTTTAATATGGTACAAACGTTCTGCTTTTTGTGCATTTTCTATTTTTTTAAGAACATAAGTTCGAGTTGCAACTGCAAAAACTTTATTGACCTCTAAAGGCCAACCTGGCCAACTTTCTGACCTAAGTACAGCAAAAATATATTTTTCTAAAGGAACAGAATTAATAATTAAAAGAGACTTTTCTTGTATTGCACATAAAAAAGAACCTTGATAAGCATTGCCCTGCCAAACAATAGAATCTTTTATTGGTTTTATTAAAACATGTTTTTTTAAGAATTTTTTACCATTTAAATAAAAAGAATCACCAACAACTTTTACAGTTAATGATGATGACAGACATTTTATATTATCATTTTTGTTTCTTAAGTTCGTTAAAATAAATCCATTTTTTGAATAAAATACAATTTCTTTTTTACTAGGAATATGCACTTCTTCAAGAAGTACACGAACATATTGATCTTTTTTAAATGTTTTTTTTTGCTTTGTTTGTACTACAAACACATTAAAAAATAATAAACTAAAAACTATAAAAGTATTAAATCGAAATATCATATGATTGCAGCAAATCTAAAAAGTCTTGTGGAACTTTATGTTTATGATCAACTCCATTATTTGCCTGCTCATCAGCCTCTTTATTTTCTTCACGAAGAACATGTGTTAATGAAACATTTAAACCTTCAAGTAGTTTTTTAGCAAGACTATACAAAGGTTTAAGACCACCATTTTTAACTCGATACTCACCTTTAAGTTGTTTTACTAACAATAAAGAATCGGAAACAATGACAATTAAATCTTCGGGACACATATTTTTACGAATATAAAAAATACCTAGTAACAAGGCTAAGTATTCAGCTTGATTATTTGTTTTTTTTCCAAGAAAATATCCTGCCTTATAAAACTCTTTTTCATCTCGTAAAACAAAAACTCCTGCACCCGCTGGGCCAGGATTATTACGAGAAGCTCCATCGACAAAAAGTTTCCAATAATAAACTGTATCTTTAGTACAATCATTTCTTATTTTTAATAAAGATAACTGTTTCATACGTTTTTACTGCTCTTCAGATTGAAAGTACAAAAATCTATAACAACCTTTACATTGTAAAATGTGTCTTTTTTTTACTTGAGACAAATCTTGTGGTGATAAATGACAAAAACAAGAGCTACAACTATTTCGAATAACAGGAACCACAGGATCTGAAACTTTTGAACGCATAGCAACATATTTATCAAGAAGCTCAACAGGAATTGTTTTTGTTTTATCCTCTCTACTCAGCTGCCGCTCTTGCAAAGAACTTTTTATTTCTTCAATTTTTTTTTGCTTATCTTCTATTTGATTTTCAAGCTCTTGCTTTTTTACATCATGAGATTTTGTTTTATTTGTAAGATCAGATTTTAAATTTTCAAGCTTATTCCAAGCATCAAGTAAATATTCTTCATACTCATGTTGTTGCTGCTTTAAATCATTAATTTCTGTTGTAATAGCTTTATACTCTTTCTGATTAGAAACATACTCTAAATCTTTTTTTCTTTTTTTTTCTTTTTCTTCTAAAGACTTCATTTCAAGTTCAGAGCTATCGACCCTTTTTTGAGCATCATGAACTTTTTGTTTCAATAATTCAACTTCTTGCAATAAAACTAATTGATCTTTTTGCAATGCTTGTATTTCAGAATTAACTTCATTAATTTGCTCTTCTAATAAATAAGTACTTTGATCAAAATTAATCAGACTGATAAATGCCTGTAATGGATGTTCGCTCATGAAAAACCCTTTCTCAAGAACCATGAGGATTATTCTACTTGATTTTTGGTGGGCCCACCAGGACTTGAACCTGGGACCTCCCGGTTATGAGCCGATTGCTCTGACCAACTGAGCTATGGGCCCCCACCAAATAATGAAACTTATTTAAATAAGAATCAAACTTCTTTTGTAGAATAAAGTAAATTCACTAAAAAGTGAAGAAATAAAATAACAATATACAAATACAAAAAAAATGCAAATACAAATAGAATATCGTCGCTTTTGCAGTTATATTTATATTTACAAAAAAGATTTCCTTTGCTATATTATATTAAATAATGAATTCTATATTTCATACGATAATAAATATAATTTTATGTTTTTTTTCTCTTATTTCTTTATTTTTCTTATCTTCTCATTTGTATCTCTACATTCACAAATAACAGTAATAGCTTCCCATGGTATGAGTGGAACACCACAAATAGCTATTGATTACTATAAAAATCTTGCCCAAAATACTAAAATTAAAGCTCCAAGATTTAATGATTACGATAAAAATGGGCTTATAAATTATGACAACCTAAATTTAGGCGGCAAAGATGATATCAATACACTTGTCAGTGAAACAAATAATATAAATGGCCCACTACTACTAACTGGTTACTCACGAGGTGCAATTACAACAATAAACGCTTTAGGTAGTGGTCTTATTGAAAATGAAGTTAAACTAATTTTTATAGAATCTCCAGCAGCTCATATTACAGATATTACGACCTTACAAATGCAATGGTGGGGTTGCGGTTGGATGCCTGGACTTAATAAACTTCTTACAAACTACTATTTACCATATTTCAAAATAAAAAAACTTGATCCTTATCAAACACAACCCATTCATGTTGCTCATAATATTGATAAAAATATACCGATAATAATTCTAGCAAGTAAAAAAGATACTATAATTCCAGCCTCAAGTTCTGCTCGACTTGCAAAAGCATTTGTTGATAATGGGCACAAAAATGTTCGTCTTATTATTACAGAAGAAGGCTCACATGTTGATATAAAAGAAAAAAATATAGAACTGCTTAATGCAATTGAACAAGCAATAAGAAAAGAGTTAAAACTTCCTTTTGACAAAGAGTTAGCTCATCAAGGTTCTACAATTCTTAATAAATCTATTTTAACAAAAGAAAAAGCTCATAAAATATATAATGATCTTTTCTGGCACGACTGGAAACAATATAGCTTCAGAAATTTATCAACATTTTCTTTGTTCGTTTTAAGCAACTATCTACTTATGAAAAAAAGATTATATGCTTATTAAAAAATCTTTAAGTCGCACACTATAGCCCCATTCATTATCATACCAACCAAATATTTTCACTGTACTACCACGAACATCTAAAAATGGCATATCAACAATAACAGAATGATCATTACAGCTAAAGTCTGAAGAAACTAACTCATCGTAACAAAGTTGTACAATATTTTTCATTTCATTTTTTGCAGCTAGTTGTAAAGCTTCTTCAATCTGCTTTTTTGTCACATCATTTTGCAAAACTAACGCTGCATCAATTAAAGAAACTTTAGCAACTGGAACCCTAACAGACGTTGCACCAATTTTTCCTGTAAGTTCTGGTATAACTTTTTCAACCATTTTTGCAGCACCAGTTGTTGTTGGAATAATGTTGAGTGCAGCCGCTCGAGATCTTCGTAGATCTTTATGATCTGTATCTATTAGAACTTGCGTGTTTGTATAAGAATGGATTGTTGTCATAAAGCCGCTTTTAATGCCAAATCTATTATTAATTATTGTAAGAAGTGGCAAAAAAGCATTTGTTGTACAGCTTCCTAGTGATACTATTTTATGCTTACCTTTATCAAACAACTTATGGTTAACACCAGGAATAATTGTTATATCTTCTTGCTTTGCAGGTGCTGAAATTAAAACCGATTGTGCTCCAGAATCAAGATGCAATTGAGCTTTTTCTTTTGTTGTAAAAAAACCAGAAGATTCTACGACCCACTCAATATTGTACTGCTTCCAATGTATTTTTTTTGGGTCAACTTCAGAAATAAGATCTATTTTATAATCATCAATAACCAATTTATTATTTTGTATCACAACTGAACCAGAATAAGTTCCCATTAGAGTATCGTACTTAAACATGTGTGCTACATTATCAATATTTTGAGGACCAATATTAATTGCAACAACTTTTATTTTTTGCAACGCTTTCTTATCTGCAAGCAGTGCCCGTAAAAAATTTCTCCCTATTCTTCCAAAACCGTTAATAGCAATATTCATTTCATGTTCCTATTTCATTTTTTTTATTAATAATTGTTGTTCTTGCTCAGTCATTACCGGTGCTTCTACAATAATTGGTATAGTATTTGTACAATCATGCGACCGAAATCTTTGCAAAGCTTTCAAACCAATGGTACCTGTTCCTGGTATATTGTGTCTATCAACATGTGTTCCCATACCTTCTTTTGTATCATTTAAATGTATAAGTGCAACTTTATTCCAGCCAACAAATGACTCAACTAACTGAATAAACTCATCCTGTTTTTTATTATCAACCAAATCATAACCATAAGCATGTGCATGAGCTGTATCTATACAAAATTGTAGTTTTTCTGGATAATTAATTTTCTTCAAAATAGTATAAAAATCTTGAATGTCGCCACCGATGTTTTTTCCATTAAAAGCAATATTTTCCAAAACAATAGTAATATCATTTTCATATTTTAAAACAGAATTTAAAACACGAACCAATGCATCAAGACCATCCTGTTTAGAATATTTTTGAGCTGAACCAGGATGAAGTACTAAATGTGTAAAATGTAAACGCTTTGCAAGCTCCAACTCCTTTTTTAAAACCGGATGATGTACAATTTTAACCGCCGATAAATTAACTTTATACGAAGCATGCAAAAATAAAGAAGAAAAATGTTTTTGTCGCAACTGCTTAAACAGTTGTATATCATCTTGCCTAAAAGAAAGATGCGATCCATTTAATTTTTGCGTCAAAAAACATTGAAAAATATTTAAGTTTAAGCGAATTGCTTTATAAGCTAAATCAGTTAACGTTGTCTCTACCGGAAGTTGCAATCCAAAAGCACTCACTTACATTCCCATTTTTTGTTTTAAAAATTGTTCATCAAAATACGGTAATAATTTTTTATAAAAATTTTCTTTTATTTTTTGCAGATCTTTTTCAGAATTTGCTTCAAATCGCAGCGTCAAAACTGATTGAGTATTAGAAGCTCTGACAATTCCCCAACCATAATCTGTTATTGCCCGTACTCCGTCAATAGTAACTGTATCAATTGATTCATTTTGCTCAAACTCTTTTTTTATTTTTTCTACAATTTCCTGCTTTTGCTTTTCTAAACATGGCAATTTAATTTCAACAGAACTAACTTTTTTTGGAAAAATTTGAAGAAGTTCTGATAGCCTTTTTTTTGTTTTTTCTAAAATTTCAAATAATCGCAGCATTGCATAAATACCGTCATCATAACCAAAGTATCTATCAGCAAAGAAAAAATGACAACTTAACTCTCCTGCTAAAACTGAACTATGTTGAGCCATTGTTTCTTTTATAATTGCATGTCCAGCAGGAGAAAAATATGGCCGAGCACCTAAACTTTCAAGAATTTCAACAAGCCCTGAAGATGCTTTTACATCAAAAACAACTGCTGCATTTGGATTTTTTTGCAAAACATCTTTTGCAAATACTGCAAGTAACTTATCACCCAAAATTAATTGCCCACTCTTTGTCATTGGCGCCATACGATCAGCATCACCATCAAAACCAATGCCAATCATTGCATCAGTAGTTTGCAAAACTTTTTTTACATCCTGCATATTTTTTTCAACCGTAGGGTCAGCTTCATGATTTGGGTAATCACCATCAACACCTGCATATAGTAGTTGAATACTTTTCCACTCCATTTTTTCTACAAGTTGAGGTAAAACTGAGCCCGCTGCACCATTGCCGCAATCGATAACTGCCTGTATTTGATTCTTTTTTAAAAAAGAAAAATGATTAACTAAGTAATCAACATATACATCAATAACATTCTTTTCTGAATAACTTCCCTGGCAACTTGATTCTATATATTTTTTTTGATGAAATAAGTTTCTTATTTCTTGAATCTGATCACCCCACACCGTCTTTTTTTCTAAGCAAATTTTAATTCCATTATATTCTTTTGGATTATGCGATGCAGTTATCATCAACCCTGCATCAACGTCACAATTAAAAAGAGAAAAATACAAAACAGGCGACGGGCACACACCAACAAAAATAACATTTATTCCGCTATCTTGCAGTGCTCTGCAAACTTCCTGTTTTATTTTTTCCGAATGTGTACGTCCATCCATACCAACGGCAACTGTTTTTACTTTATTTTTAGCATGTTTTATAAAATAAAAAGCTATAGCTCGAGCCAAATCATAAACTTGTTTAACAATTAATTCCGAGCCAACTTTTCCCCGAATATCATAAGCCCTAAAAATCACATCGTTCATAAACACTTACCTTTATAATTTTTATCTCCATAGTTATTTCTACATAGGTATACATTTATATAAAGTAAATAACAAAAAAACTTTTCTGCTGAAAAACAAATGCTATACTAAATTTATGTTTTATAGATTTTATGAGATAGTATGATTCCATTAAAATTAACCCTAAAAAATTTTTTAAGTTACGGACAAACGATACAAGAAATAGATTTTACTCCGTACCGTTTTATTTGCCTTTCTGGTAAAAATGGTCACGGAAAATCTGCACTTCTTGATGCAATTACCTGGGCAATTTGGGGCCAAGCTCGCAAAATATCAGGGACTTCAAAGGCAGATAGCGGTCTACTGAGACTTGGCCAAACGCAAATGATGGTGACCCTGGAATTTATTTGCAACAATCAAAAATACAAAGTTAGAAGAGAATACGCTCATACTTATGGCAAGCCATATGCTGCACTTGATTTTAGTATTATACAAGATGATAGCTCTTTTATTTCGTTAACAAACAAAACAATCCGTGCAACGCAAGAAAAAATAAATAAAACACTTTCTTTAACCTTTGATACCTTTATAAACTCAGCTTTTTTGCGACAAGGTCATTCTAATGAATTTTCACAAAAATCACCGAAAGATAGAAAACAAGTTTTTGCAGAAATTTTGGGGCTGCATAAATACGAAGAAATAAAAAAGAAAGCACTTGAAAAAGTAAAGTTTGCAGCAGCACAAAAAATAAGTCTTGAAAATTTTAATGAAAAGCTAAAAACAGAAATAGAAAAAACAAAAACTATTGAAACAAATTTACAAGAAATTTCTGAAAATCTTAATACAATTAAACTAGAAAATAAAGAAAAAAAAACATCATTACAAAAATTAGAAAAACAAGAAAAAAATATTATAAATCAAAAACAAAAAAAATCTTTACTCGATTTTCAAATAAAAGAACTTTTATCTCAACAAAAAAAAATTAATCTAGAACTTGTAGAAATACAAAAAAAATCTGCTCAATATAAAAAAC
Organism: uncultured Pseudomonadota bacterium; assembly: GCA_964647685.1. Lineage (GTDB taxonomy): Bacteria > Babelota > Babeliae > Babelales > Vermiphilaceae > CAZYJE01. The sequence continues at coordinate 97,068 of CAZYJE010000023.1, forward strand.
AAAAATCTTTAAATATCGATGAAAAACAATTTTTGCAAGAAAAACATAATATTCAAAAACATATTAAAAAAATGCAAGAACAACTGCAGGAAAAACTTCTATTAAAAGAGCAACTATTTACGTACAAAACAAAATTACATGAACGAGAAACACAAATAAACTCTGACTACAACATAAAAGTTCAAAAAGAAGAAAAAAGTTATCAAATACTGCAAAACAACTGCAAAACTCTAGAACAAAAATTAAAAACAATAGATAATTTTATAGATGAAAAAACAAAAAGTTGTAAAGATATAGCTTTAATTGAAAAAAAACTTGATGCAAGAATAAATAAAAATAAAGAAATAATAAAAAATTATATATCAGAAGAAAAACATTTTTTAAAAAGAAAAGAATATTATCAATCGTATATCATACAAGGCAATTTTTTAAAAAAAGAACTACTAACTCTAGAAAAAAAAGAAGCCATAACTTCTTCGGGCTCAAATCCTAGCTGCCCCCTTTGCGATCAAAACTTGTCTGAATCTCATAAACAATCTTTAGAAAAAAAGTTTTCAGAAAAAAGAAAATTTTTAACCCACAGATTTAATCGTTTTTCTACAGTAATAAAAAAACTAAAAACAATTTTAATAGATCAACATCAAAGATTAGAAAAATATAAAAAAATTGAAAATGAAACGATAGAACTTACTGCGCAAAATAAAGAGCTACAAAAACAAAGTCTTCATCTTCAACAAGAGATAGGCAATGGAAAAAAAGAGCATAAAAAAATAAAACTAGATTATGATAGTCACAAACAAGAACACTTAAAATCTGAAAATATTTTAAACAAATTACAAGAAAATAAAAATAATATACTAAAAAATAGCTCTGATTACACTTGGTTGTTAAAAAAATACAAACAATGTGCAAAAAAATTAGAAAATAATCATTTTAATCAAACGCAATACAATGCCTATAATCAAAAACTTTCATACGTTGAAAAAAAATTAGAGTCTTTGCAGTCTCTTATTGCTCAAAAACCACTGCAAGAAGAACGTATAAAAAAAATTAAAAAACTGACAGTTGAACTTTCATCAAAATCTGAACATCATGAAAAACTTACAAAAGAACTCATAGTTTACAAAGATTTACCTTTACAAGAAGAAGTAATAATAAAAGAAAAAAAAACATTACTTTTAAGAATTAAAAATAACGAAGAAAAAAATAGTAAACTACTGCAGGAAAAAGGACGATTCGAAAATGAGTTGCAACAACTGAAAAAATATAAAAAAGATTTTGAAAGTCACAATAAAAAACTACTTACACTTCAAGAAGAAATTGATGATTATCAAACAATCGCGCAAGCTACAGGTAAAAACGGTGTTCAGGCACTTTTAATAGAAAATACTATTCCAGAAGTAGAAAAAGAAGCAAACTATCTTCTTTCAAAGCTTACTGATAATCAAGCACAAATTTATATCGAATCACTGCGTGATTTAAAAAAAGGTGGGACAAAAGAAACACTTGATATCAAAATATCTGATGAAATGGGCATTCGTCCTTATGAGCTTTTTTCTGGTGGTGAAGCTTTTAGAATTGATTTTGCATTGCGTATTGCTCTTTCTAAACTGCTTGCACGACGATCTGGAACAACACTACAAACATTAATTATTGACGAAGGTTTTGGGTCGCAAGATGAACAAGGGCTACAAAATATTATGAACGCTCTTTACAAAATTCAAGACGATTTTGTAAAAGTTATTATTGTTTCACATTTAATACATATGAAAGATCAATTTCCTGTACACTTTTTTATAGAAAAAGGACCTCAAGGAAGTAATGTTACAATTTTTGAACAGGGGTAATCTAAAAAATTTTATAAATTTTTACTCTTCATCTTTGTGAACTTGCATCCTCCGTCTTTGCTTTTTAAGCTTTGCCATAACAAGTAAGCAAGTGTCGCAATCAAGGCCTCTCACGACGTAATCTAATAGATGAAAATGGATAATTTTATTTAATTTCCATATTAATTTAAAGCTAATGTTCTTTGTGTAGCATAGATTGCCGCGCTACGCTCGCAATGACGGTATTTAAGAGCTCTTATTTAGTATCTAAAACGAAATATCAACAGAAGCTAAAATGTTTTAAAATAAAAAAAGATTAACAAAAGCTGTTAATCTTCTTCATTAATATCTTGAACAGATAAAACTTGTGGTATCTTTTTTTTCAACGTTTTTTCAATACCATATTTTAACGTATACATAGAAATGGGGCAACCAACACATGCCCCACTAAATTCTATATACACAGTACCAGCAGTAAATTTTATAAACTTTACACTACCACCATGTGATGCGACACCAGGAAGAATATCTTCTTGTAATACTTTTTTAATAGTAAAAATAATATCTTCCTGACTGCTTGCCATAATTATGTTAAACCCACGCTAATTTAGCAATAGTTGCTGTATCACTTTTTCTTTTTCCCATAGGGATAATTCGAGTATATCCACCTTGACGGTCAACATACTTAGGAGCTATTTCTTTAAATAACTTAACAAGTGCTTCATCCTTATACGGTAATAATTGTTTTGCATGACGACGAGCATTAAAATCATTACCTTTACGAGCAATAGTCACTACTTTTTCAGCAAGACGCTGTACAGCTTTAACTGTTGTTTTTGTACTCGTTAAATGACCATAAGTAATTAAATGAATTACTTGGTTGCGAAGCATTGCTTTACGATGAGGGTATTTAAGATTTAACTTTTTTTTACCATTTAAATGTCTCATGTTTTCTCACTTTATATAATCAAAAGCAAATTATTTTTATGCTTTATCACTTAAAATCTGATTTAAATCTTCTTCTTTAATATCCATATCAAATGAAAGACCAAAAGCTTTCATACTTGCTTTTACTTCATTTAAAGATTTACGACCAAAATTCTTAATACGTAGTGCTTCTTCTTCTGGAAGATTTACTAACTCTAGAATCCTTTTAACACCAGCTTGAAGTAAACAATTATGAGCTCGAACAGATAACTCTAGTTCATCAATAGGCTTTAATAAAAGATCAAAAGGAATTCCGTTTAAACCAAGTTTGTTAAGCTTAACAGGTGCCTCTTTTTGCTCTTCTTCAGTTACTACAGAAAAATCATTAAATGGTATTTCCGTATTAACTAAAAAATGTTCTAACTGAGTACGTAAAACAGAAACTGCATAATGAATAACATCAACAGGATTTTCTGAGCCATCAGTTGTAACTTTAAGAATTAATTTATCATAATCAATTGCTTTACCAACACGTGTTTTTTCTACATCAAAAGTTACTCTTCTAATTGGAGAAAACATTGCATCAAGAAAAATTCGATTATCTTCTTGTAGTTTTTGACCTATTGGCCACTGAGCAGATTGATATCCTCGACCAGATTCAACAAAAAATTCAATATCCAAATCACCATCTTGATCTAAGTGAGCAATAATATGATCAGAGTTAACAAGCTCTAAATGCTCATCAGCTTTAATATCACCAACAGTAACAACACCTTTACCTGTTTTTTTAACACGCATTGTTCCTGGTTTACCATCTTTGTTTCGAATAACAACTTCTTTAATATTCAAAAGAAGTTGCATAACATCTTCGACAACACCTGGAAGTGGTGAAAATTCATTATTAACACCTTTAATGATAACTGATGTTACTGCTGAACCTTCAACCGAACCTAATAAAGCTCTACGAATAGCATTACCAAGAGTAACACCAAAACCTGGTTCTAATGGTTGAGCAGTTAACTCTCCAAATGTTTCAGTTAACTCTTTTTTATCCCAACTTAAATTAGGAAGAGTAAGAGGTTTATATTCCTTCTTATCCATAATTTTACCCCTGAATCTTAATTTTAACGACCTGTAACTAAGTAGGTATTTTATTACTTAGAATACAATTCAACAATTAAATGTTCTTCTATTGGTATTTGTATATCAGATCGAACAGGAGTACGAAGAACATGTCCTTTACGATTAGCCTTATCAAGTTCTAACCATTCTGGAACTTTAATACCAATATTAAGTCTTTTATCTACAACTTGTGTAACAAAAGCAGTTTTTTCTGCTACATTAGATGCTAATGTAATTTCATCACCTTTAGAAACTAAAAAAGATGGTGAATAAACTTTTTTACCATTCACTAAAATATGTCCGTGGACAATTATTTGACGTGCTTGTCTACGAGTAGTAGATAATTTTAGTCTATATAAAACGTTATCTAAACGGCTTTCAAGTAAGCTTAACAATTCTTGACCTGTTCCGCCCGCTTTTTTAGCTGCTATTTTAAAAAATCTTTTAAATTGTTTTTCTAAAACACCATAAATTTTCTTCACTTTTTGTTTTTCATGAAGCTGTTTACCGTATTCAGATAATTTACGACCTCTACGAGATGAATCTTTTTTTTCAGAAGAACTTTTTTTTGAAGATTGCTCTGTTGTTCCTGGAATTTTCTTTTTCATAATAACCTTATGTAATTAATTACGTGCTTTTTTAGGAGGACGACATCCATTATGAGGCAATGGTGTAACATCGCGCAACACTGTAATATTCAATCCTGAAGCTTGAAATCCACGAACAACTGAATCTCTACCAGAACCAGGACCATTTAAATTAACTTCTACATTTTTAACGCCAAGAATTTGCATTTCTTTTGATAAATTTGTTGCAATTTGTGTAGCTGCAAATGGTGTTGATTTTCTAGATCCTTTATGCCCTAATTTTCCAGAACTTCCTCTTAATAATACATCACCAGTCATTGTAGTAATTGTAACTAATGTATTATTAAATGAAGATTTTACATGAGCAATAACAGACTCTACTTGACGTTTAATTTTTTTTAATTTTTTTTTATATTTCATTCCATCCTTTATCAAAAACTAAGAAAGAAAACTTATTTATTTCTTACCTGCAACTTTTTTCTTCGCAACAGCACGACCTTTAGGGCCTTTTCTTGTACGAGCGTTATTTTTTGTATTTTGACCTCTTACAGGTAAACCTTTTTTATGACGAGAGCCACGATAAGAATCAATTTCCTGTAAACGCTTAATATCCATTGCTCTTTGCTTGCGAAGCTTACCTTCAATAACATAATTATTTGTTATTTCATTTTGAATAGCAGTAATTTGATCAGCTGTTAAATTACGAATACGTACATCAAAATCAATTTTAATACTGTTTAATATAGAACGAGAACTTTCAAGTCCTATTCCGTGCAAATATGTTAATCCATACTCAACACGTTTATTTGCAGGTAAAACTACACCTTCTATTCTAACACTAGCCATAGAAATCCTTAATTATTTATCCTTGACGCTGCTTGTGCTTAGCATTTTTTTTACAAATTACACGAACAACTCTATGTCTTTTAATAATACGACAGTCATTACACATTTTTTTTACTGAAGTTCTTACTTTCATAATGCCCAATCTCTTATAAGTTAATCTTTATAACGTAACACAATACGACCACGAGTTAAATCATAAGGAGAAAGCTCTAATGCTACACGATCACCAGGTAAAATTCGAATATAATTCATACGCATTTTTCCTGAAACGTGACCTAAAACTATATGCCCACCTTCAATTTCAACTCGAAACATAGCATTTGGTAAAGTTTCTTTAACAATACCTTCGATGCTAATTACATCACTTTTATTTTTTTTACCCATAACTAGTTTACCTCACCATTTAAACAATTTCTTGTTAAAATTTTCGGTTTACCTTCTGTTATTACAATCGTATCTTCTACATGAGCAGCTAAGCTGCCATCTTTTGTTTTTGCTGTCCAGCCATCACTATCTATATAAACACTATAATCACCCATAGTAATCATTGGCTCAATAGCAAAAGTCATTCCAGGACGCAAAATTGGACCTTTACCAGGTTTTCCATAATTTAAAATTTCTGGATCTTCATGCATAAACTTGCCAATTCCATGACCAGCAAAATCACGAACTACTCCATAACCATAAGACTCAACTTCTTTTTGAATAGCAAATGAAATATCAGAAAGCCTATTTCCAACAACAGCTTTTTCTATTCCTTTATCAAGCGCCGAATAAGCAACTGCAACCAATTCTTTAGCTTTATTTGAAGAGCCATTAGACTCTACAAACCAAGATCTTGCCATATCAGCACAATAACCTTTCCAAGAAGCACAAACATCTACAGTTACTAAGTCACCTTTTTTTAAAATATCCTTCTCAGAAGGTACTCCATGAACAACAACGTCATTTACAGAAATACAACTTACATGCTTATAACCACAATAACCTTTAGACTTAGAAACAAGAGATAACTTACGTAATTTTTCTTCAATAATCTGATCTATTTGCTGAGTACTCATTCCAGCAATAACTATTGTTTTTAGTTCAGTAAAAATAGAAGATAAACGACGCCCAGCTTCTTCCATTTTTCTAATAGAAGCCTTATTTTTTATTGTAATCATTAGTATTCAAGACCCATTTTTTGCTTAAAATTATCAAACGCCTCGCCCAAAGGCACATCAACACTCAAATTGATAATATTTTGTTTATTCAATGAATAAAAGTTAAGTAACATTTTTTCATGCGTATTATAAATTTTTAAACGCTCTTTTACAGAGTCTTTATGATCATCATCTCTACGAATTAAACCACCTGAACAATTATCACATTTCATAAATTGTTTTGGCATCAGCTGAGAACCCTTTAGCAAAGAGTATACAGACTGACAGTTTTCATTTTTACAAATATAACGATTACTTAGTCTATTTATAATATGATCATCAGAAACTTGTAATTTAAAAATTTTCAAATTACAAGTTTCAAAATTTTTTACCAACAAATTATTTAATAATTCTGCCTGTGCAACTGTACGAGGATAACCATCAAGAATAACTGACTCTGAATCAGATATACCATTAATTAGCCAATCTTTTACCATTTGAGTAATAAGACTGTCTGATACTAGTTTACCAGATTTTATAGCAAAATCTATTTGTTTTCCAATTGAAGAACCTTCAGAAATATGCTTTCTACATAAATTACCTGTTGATAATTGTTTCCATCCAAAACTTTTTATGCAAAGATTTGACAATGTTCCTTTCCCAGATCCAGGAGGGCCAATAAATACAATGATGTTTTTTAAAGTCAAACTTAACCCCTTGATCTACCCGATGTAAGAAAACCTTCATATCTATGTTCAATTAAATATGACTCTATTTGTGTTGCAGTTTCTAAAGAAACACCAACTACAATCAATAAAGCTGTACCGCCAACAACAAAAGGCATTGCTATGAAAACACGTAAAATATTTGGCATTAAAGCAAGTATTGCTAAATAAATTGCACCAACAAGTCCAACTCTTGTTAAAATATAATTAAAAAATTCAGCAGTTTTTCTTCCAGGTCTAATCCCAGGAATAAAACCACCACTTTTTTTGATATTTTCTGCCAATTCTTCTGGATTAAAAACTAAAGCCGTATAGAAAAATGAGAAAAAAACAATTAAAAAAAACATTAGCAAATTATGAATAAGACCTGTTTGAGTAATTGCAGTTTGTAGCCATTTAAACATTGCAAATTTACTTGCTAACATTGACGCTAAAAACAAAGGAATATTCAAAACGGAACTAGCAAAAATAGCAGGCATCACACCAGCAGTATTAATTTTAAATGGAATATAACTACTTTGACCACCATAAACACGTTGACCTATAATTCGACGAGTATATTGCACAGGAATTTTTCTAGATCCTTTTTCAAGAAAAACAATACAAGCTGTTATGGCAATAAAAATCGCCAATATAAACAAAGCAATACCTGAAGAAAGATAACCCTCTCTAACTTGATATACTGTTTTTAATACATGATCTGGAAAACTTGAAACAATACCTGCAAAAATAATCATTGAACTACCATTGCCAATACCAAAGAGAGAAATTTGCTCTCCAAGCCACATAACAAAAATAGATCCAACAGTAAGTGAAGCGATAAACATAAGTCTAAAAGCCCAACCACTTTCTACAGCTAAGCCTTGATTTTCCAACATAACAGCAAAACCAAAACACTGTATAATACTTACAAGAACCGTAAGATATCGAGTGTATTGATTAATAACCTTTCTTCCATACTCTCCTTCTTTCAATAGCTGCTCTAAGTAAGGAATAGTCATTCCTAACATTTGCATCATAATAGAAGCAGTAATATAAGGACCAATTCCTAATGCAAAAATTGTACACCGTTGCAAAGCTCCACCAGAAAATAAATCTAAATAACCAAGCAAGCCACCTAAGCCAGATGTTTGCTGAATTAAATTTTGAACTGCTGTTAAATCAATTCCAATAACTGGAATGTGGATTCCCAATCGATATATAATTAATACACCAAGAGTAAATAATATTTTTTTTCTTAACTCAGAAATAAAAAATATATTTGCTATTTTTTTTAAAAGCTCCACAGACTAACTCTCCTTTGTTAACTGGGCTTTTCCTCCAAGGCTTTCTATAATTTTTACAGCTGAACCACTAAAAGCATCAGCAACTATAGTTAACTTTTTAGAAAGAGACCCTGATCCTAAAACTTTTAACTTAAATGAATTTTTTGATTTAATAAGACCCTTATTTTTTAAAGCAGCTTTATCAATCGAAGCACCATCTTCAAAATAAGATTCTAATTTATCTAAATTGATTACTTTAAACTCAACTTTAAATCGAGCATTAGTAAATCCTCTTTTTGGCAATCGACGAGAAAGTGACATTTGTCCACCTTCAAAGTGTGCCGATATTTTTCCTCCTGAACGTGCTTTTTGACCTTTATGTCCACTTCCAGATGTTCCACCACGGCTTCCACCACGACCTATGCGTTTTCTTTTTTTTCCAGCAGACGTTAAATTATTGAGAGACAGTTTCATTATTTTCCCCTACAAGTTCTTGTACTGTTTTACCTCTTAATTTTGCCAAATGATCAGCTGAACGCAATTTTGCTAAAGCATTTAATGTAGCTTTTACAACATTTTGACGATTTGGAGAACCCAATGATTTTGCCAAAATATCTTCAACACCCAAAACATCCATTACCATTCGCATAGCTCCACCAGCAATAACACCTGTTCCTTTTGAAGCTGGTCTAATTATCACCTGACTTGCACCGTGCTTACCTGTAACATAATAAGGTATTGTTGTATCACGCAAAGCAACAGTAATTAAATTTTTATGAGCTCTGTTTGTAGCTTTTTTTATAGCTTCAGAAACTTCATTACTTTTTCCTAAGCCAATACCTATTTTACCGTTTTTATCACCAGAAACAACTAAAGCAGAAAATGAAAATCTTTTTCCACCTTTAGTCACTTTAGTAACACGATTAACGTTTATAACATTATCAGTAAAAGTACTTTTTTCTTTACCTTCAGCCATCTATATTCCTAAATTTAAACTTTAAGACCGCCTTCTCTCAGGCCATCTGCTAATGCTTTAACTCGTCCATGATATAAAAATTTTCCTCGATCAAAAACAACAGAGTCAATACCTTTTTCTTTGGCACGCTTTGCTAACTCGATTCCAACAGAATGAGCAACCGCTGTTTTATCTCCCGAAACACTCTTCAAATCTAAAGAAGAACAACTAACCAACGTTGAATGATTAACATCATTAATAATTTGAGCATAAATTTGCTTCAAACTTCTAAAGACTGAAACTCGTGGTGAATTTAGATTTCTTTTCACAGCTTTTTTAACACGAAGAAGTCGTCTTTTTGTTCTTTGTTTAACCACTTTTTTACTTGACATAAAATTTACCTTCTAAGAAATCAACTATGACGCTTTAGTTTTACCAGCTTTGCGAGTAATAACTTCTTCTACAAACTTAATCCCAGTACCCTTATAAGGCTCTGGTGGTCTTAAAGCTCTTATTTTACTGCAAACATGACCTACAAGCGCCTTATCATGAGAACTAAAAGTCAATAATTGACCCGATCTATCAATATCTAACTTAACACCTTGAGGCAATTTAAAATCAATTTTGTGACTAAAACCTAAAGATAAAACAATTTTATCCCCAGAAGCTACAGCTTTATAACCTAAACCATTAATTTTTAACTGCCGAGTAAAGCCTTTACTAGAACCAATAATAATATTTGAAAGCAAAGCTCTATGCATACCCCAAATACGATTAATAGATCTGTCTCTCTTTGAAGCTGTAGGAGAAACAACAAGCTTCAACTCTGCTCCATCAAGACGAGCTTCTAGCTCTTTAGGTATTTCATAAGTTCCTGAGTTCAGCTTACCCTTATAGGAAATAGATGACCCTTTTAATTCTATTGATACATCACCAATATTAATTGATTTTCTACCTATTTTTGACATATTCTTCCTTACCTACCAAACGGTACAAATGATCTCTCCACCAATGTTTTTTGTCTTTGCTTCTTTGTGAGAGAGAACACCCTTATTGGTTGAAAGAATAGACAATCCTAGTCCACCAATAACAGGCTTAACATTAGCAATACCCGAATAACAACGGCGACCAGGAGTACTAACACGACGAATATCATGAATAACAGACTCGCCATTAACGTACTTTAATACGATTTTAACTTCTTTTTGAAATGAGTTTACATCTGTAACTACATAGTCACGAATAAACCCTTCATCTTTTAATATTTTTGCAATTTCTAATTTTAATCGAGAACTTGGAGCCAAAACAAAAGATTTTGATGCCATAAGTCCATTTCGAATAATAGTTAAAAAATCACCAATAACATCAACTGACATTATAGCCCTTCTTTATAGTGATAATTACCAACTTGTTTTTTTAACACCAGGAAGAAAACCTTCTAAGGCATTCTTTCTAAAACAAATACGACACATCATAAAAAGTCTCATATAACCTCTTGGTCTACCACATAGTTGACAACGATTATATTGTCTGACTGCAAACTTAGGTTTTCTTTTTGACTTCTCTATTAATGCTTTTTTAGCCATTTTTTACCCCAAAAACACTACGCCTTGCGAAAAGGCATTCCAAATTGCTCTAACAATGCACGTCCATGTTCATCATTAGAAGCTGTTGTATGAATTGATATATTTAATCCAAAAACTTTATCGCCAACGTTATATTCAACTTCTGGAAAAATTGTCCACTCTTTTATGCCGAGATTATAATTACCACGTCTATCAAACTTAGTAGACACACCTTGAAAGTCTCTTACTTCAGGTAAAGCTAAATTAATCAAACGATCTAAAAATTCGTACATTTTTTTTCTTCTAAGTGTAACCATTGCACCAATAGGCATACCCGCACGCAACTTAAAACCAGCTATAGATTTTTTAGCGACAGATCTAACAGCCTTTTGACCTGATATAACAGCCAACACTTCTTCAACTTTTTTTAGAACCTTGCTATCACCAACAGCTTCTTTAACGCCTACGTTAAGAACTACCTTAGAGATTTTAGGAACTTCCATAATATTATTTAAGTTGAGCTTAGTTTTTAGATTTTTACGAATACTACTATTGTATTCAGTTTCTAATCTTGGTTTTGACATACTCAATCCTAATTACAAAATTTCTTTACAACGATTGCAAACGCGAACTTTTTTGCCATCTTCTATTTTCTTCATGTTAATGCGACAAGCTTTTTTACAAGAAGAACAAATAGGCATAACATTAGAAACGCTTAAAGGAAGCTCTTCTTTTTTTATGCCAGCAACATCGCCTTGTTTACGAGCTTTAAGGTGCTTAGTAACTAAATTAACTCCAGAAACTAAAACCTTATTTTTACTTGGTAAACATTTAATAACAGTTCCAGTTGATCCTTTACTTTTACCAGAAAGAACTAAAACTTTATCATTTTTTTTTATACGAGCCATATAAAAAATTCCTTATAAAACTTCTGGTGCTAATGAAACAATTTTAGCATAGCCTTTAGCCCTTAGCTCTCTTGCTATAGGACCAAAAATACGTGTTGCTACTGGATCTTTTTCTTTAACAATTACACCCGCATTGTCACCAAAACGAATATAACTACCATCGACACGTCGCTGCTCTTTTTTTACACGAACAACAACAACAGAAACAACATCGCCCTTTTTAACTGCACCACCAGGAATAGCACTCTTAACAGAACACTTTACTTCGTCACCAACAAAAGCATAACGCTTACGAGTACTTCCAACAACATGAATAACCTGAAGTTTTCTCGCTCCAGAGTTATCAGCAACTTCTAAATAGGATTCTTTTTGAACCATCTTTCAACCTTATTTACAGTATACGATTTAGATACATACACTTAGTCTTAGAAACAGGTCTTCCCTCATAAAATTCAACAATGTCACCAACTTTTGCAGTATTATTTTCATCATGAACTTTATATTTTTTTGAAGACCTAACAACTTTTGATAAAAGCGGATGATTATGCGATCTTTCTAAAGAAACAACAACAGTCTTGTTCATTGAATCTGAAATAACTTTCCCCGAAAACATACGCTTTTTTGTTTTTTTATTATCAATCATGAGAAGCCTTTTAACTAAGTTTTTCTCTTAAGCAAGTCATTGATCTAGCGATACTTTTTTTTAACTTACTAAATTGAGAAGAATCTTTAACATGAGTCGTAGAAGAGTTCAGCCTTAAAATAAAAAGCTTTCGTCTTAAAGAGTCAACTTCTGTAGTCAACTCTTTTACGCTCATAACCTTGAATCGTTCTTTTTCTTTTTTCATAATCTTATCTGAATATAATATACACAATTATTAAATTTTTACCAGGTAAACCTTAATAATTACGCTTTTTTTACAAATTTTGTCTTAATTGGAAGTTTATAAGAAACAGCCTGCACAATTTCTCTTGCAAACGCTTCATCAACCCCTGTAAATTCACAGATAATACGCTCTCTTTTAACAACGCAAACCCATTTGTCAACAGCACCTTTACCTTTACCCATACGAGTTTCAGCTGGTTTTTTTGATGCTGGTTTGTCTGGAAAAACTCTTAAAAACATTTTTCCAACTTTTTTAATTTTACGAGCAATAGTCACACGCATAGCTTCTATTTGTTGAGCTGTTAACCAACATGGCTCTAATGCTCTAATACCATATTCACCAAAAGCAATAGTTGTTGCGCCTTTTGAAACGCCCTTCATATTGCCTCGTTGAACTTTTCTATATTTCATTTTTTTTGGCATCAACATAGTTATAATCTTTCACTATCATTATCACCATTAATTATGATGATAATTTCCTCTACAAATCCAAACTTTGACACCGATAATACCGTATGTTGTGTGAGCCTCTGCAAATCCATAATCAATATCAGATCTTAAAGTATGAAGAGGAACAGATCCAATTCTAACCCACTCTGATCGAGCTATTTCAGCACCATTGAGTCGACCAGCACAACAAATTTTAATACCCTGAGCACCTGATCTCATTGATGTAGCAGCAGAACGTTTCATTGCTTTTTTATAGCTAACACGACGTTCTAGCTGACTAGCTATATTTTTAGCAACTAATGTAGCATTCAAATCAGGAGACTTAACCTCTTGAACAGAAACTTCAACATTTTTCTTACCTAAAATTTTGCTAAGATGAGTACGTAAAGCGTCAATTTCTTTACCTTTTTTACCAATAACCATTCCTGGTCTACCAGAATGAACAATGACACGAATACTATCGCCAGCTTTTTCAATTTCTATATGAGAAACTTCTGCGTTTTTCAATTTACCTTTTAAGTATCTTCTAATTTTTAAATCTTCCATTAATTGGCTACCATAAGAATCGCGGGCAAACCAGCGAGCAAACCAATCTCTATATACACCTAAACGAAAACCTAAAGGATGAACCTTCTGTCCCACACTAAACCTCTTTCTTTTCTTTAGACTCTAATATAACACTAATGTGACTAAAACGTCTTTTTTGCATATTTGCACGCCCCATAGCACCAGGCTTAAAGTAACGTATCGAAGGACCTTGATCCACACGAATTTCTTTAACAAACAAATCTAAACGATCAACATTGCCAATATTCTTAGCATTTGCTGCTGCTGACTCAATTACTTTTTGTATTGGAGTACATCGCTGTATTGCATACGTAGAAAGCCATCTTAAAGCATATTCAACACTTTTTCCTCTAACAACATTTGCTAAAGGTCTAAGTTTAAATGGCGAAAAACCAATGCGTCGCGCCTTAGCTGTAAATTGCATAACTAACCTTAAAATTTATAAACTTTTATTTCTTAAAATTATTACCGTGCTGCACCAGCTTTACGCTGACCACTATGAGGTCTAAACGTTCTTGTTGGTGAAAACTCACCTAAAGAGTGTCCAACCATGTTTTCTGTAATAAAAACTTGAACAAACTTTTTACCATTATGCACAGCCATAGTCAAACCTACAAAGTCTGGTAAAATCATACTTCGACGTGACCATGTTTTAATAACTTCTCTTTTTCCGCTTTTTTTTACTTTTTCAACTTTTTTTAATAAAGAATCCGCAATATACGGTCCTTTTTTAGCCGATCTAGCCATAGTTTCTCAACCTCTTACTAATAAAATAAACTTTTAACGCTTACTTTTTCGTCTTTTTAAAATTAATGGGTTTTTACGTTTTTTAGTACGTGTACCCTTACAACCTTTACCCCAAGGTGATACAGGATGAGAACCAGACTTTGAACGACCTTCACCACCACCATGAGGATGATCTACAGGGTTCATAGCCATACCCCTAACTGTAGGCCTAAAACCTAAATTTCGGCGCCTTCCAGCTTTACCCCATGAAATATTTTTATAATCAGCATTGCCTAAAACACCAATTGTAGCCCAACAATCAAGCAACACTTGACGTACTTCAGATGATGGCATTTTTAAAATAGCATGAGTATCACTTTTTGCGGTAAGTTGAATAGCACTTCCAGCGCTTCGAGCAAAAACACCACCCGAATTTGGTCTAACTTCAACATTATGAATCATAAAACCAACAGGAATACTTCTTAATGGCAAGCTATTTCCAACTTTTGCATCAACATCTGTACCAGCAATAATTTTGCTACCGACTTTTAAATTTTCAGGTAATAAAACGTATCTTTTTGCACCATTTGCATAAAAAACTAATCCAATACGAACATTTCGATTAGGATCATACTCAACCGTTTTAACTGTACCTTCAATTCCAATCTGACTACGTTTAAAGTCAATAATTCTATAATTTTTTGCAGCCCCACCACCACGATGACGAGTGGTAATTCTACCATACTTATTTCTACCACCACTACGCTTTAAAGAACCGTCTAACAATGAACGTTCTGGTTTTTTTGTTGTGATATCAGACGAATCTAAAAATGTCTGAAAACGTAATGAGGAGTTTCTCGGCTTTCTTCTACGTATTGCCATAACACACCTTTAAATTTAAATATTTATTTAAGCAGTTTTTTTGCTGCTGTAACGTTCTTTTCAGATGCTGCTGCTGAACCTGGTTGATCCCAAATGTCAATAGAGAAGCCTTCTTTAAGAGTTACAATTGCTTTTTTAGTTAGAGGCTTAACTACAGCCTTACGTTTAACTAAATGCTTTTTACCTTTACGGCAAATTATTCTAATATTTTTAACCTGAACATTAAAAAGCTTCTCTAAAGCTTCTTTAATTAACGGTTTATTCGCGTGAGTATGAACAGATAAAACAAGCTTTTTATATTTTTTATTTAAAATATAAGCTTTTTCTGTCATCAAAGGACCACGTATAATATCATAAATTGCTAAATCCATTGATTAACCATTCCTTTAAAAGACTCTTTGTCTTTATTTAAATAAACCCAATAAGAACTATTTGCTAAATCAAATGCATTAGCTTGGTCAAAATACAAAATATTTACATTAGAAATATTTGCATATGAAGCACGAGTTAATAAATCATTTGTAGAAACAAATAGAACAATTTTTTCATTAAGTAATTGAGCATTTTTAAGAGCTGCAAAAGCCGCTGATGTCTTTGGAACATCTCCACTAGGAGACCAATCTAAAGATACAACTTTTTCACTGCTAATATAACTATACAGCAAGTCTTTTAAAACTTTTTTTCTTAATGCTTTTGATGTTTTAAGAGATTTAACTCTTGGTTGAGGCCCAAAAGTTACACCACCACCTCTCCATATAGGTGATCGTGCTGATCCAGCTCGAGCTCGACCAGTTCCTTTTTGTTTCCAAGGTTTTTTATTTGTTCTGCCAACATCAGAACGACCCTTACATGACACAGTTCCTTGTCGCCAATTTTGAGACAAAGAGCGAACCCATGTAGAAAAACCAACAGAAGAAACAGCAGCATCACCAAATTCAAAGCCTAAATCTTGACCTGAAACAACAGTTAATGATGTATTTTTTTTTGTTTTTTTATCTATAGTCATAACTTACCTATGCGAACTCTTTTCTTACAAATACTAATGAGCCTGGTTTTCCTGGTATAGAACCTTTTACAAGAACAACTTTAGCATCATTATCAACCTTCATAACTTGAAGATTTTGCATAACACATTTTTGAGAACCCATATGTCCAGGAAGTTTCTTCCCTTTAATTACTTTACCTTGTGAAGTAAATGAACCAATTGAACCTGGTTTTTTTCCCATAGTACAACCATGACTGCCTCGAGGACCACCAAAATTATACCGACGAACAACACCAGCAAATCCACACCCTTTTGATATTCCAAAAACATCAACTTCTTTTCCAATTTCTAAAATTGTACTAGCGTCAATACTTTGCCCTATCTCAAAAGAAGCTTCTTTTTGCTCTTTAATTCTAATTTCTTTAACTGAGCTAAAGTACTTTTTTAAATCCTTAATCCAACTTTTTGAAAACGATTCTTGCAAGTACTTCTTTTTAATACAGCCAACCTGTATTGCAGTATAACCATCACGATCAACTGTTTTAATACCAGTAATGACCCAGTTAGCAATATCTATTACTGTTACAGGAACAACTTTATTTTCTTCAGAGAAGATTTGAGTCATTCCTACTTTTTTACCCCAAAGCCCTGTGACCATGTGATCCCTTGTTTAACGAGCTGCCACTTTTAATTTCTACATCAACACCTGATGATATATTTAACTTCATAAGAGCATCCATAGTTTTATCCGTAGGAGAAACTACATCAATGATGCGTTTATGTGTGGACAATTCAAATTGTTCTCTTGATTTTTTATTTACATGCGGCGAACGCAAAACTGTAAAACATCTTTTTTTATTTGGCAAAGGAACTGGCCCCACAATTTGTGAGCCAGTTCTTTTAACCGTTAAAACTATTTGTTTTACAGCTTTATCAAGTAATTGATGATCGTATGACTTTAAAGTTAAGCGCATTTTTTGCTTTTTCATCAATTACTTTCTTATTCTACAATTTCAGTTACAACACCAGAACCAATAGTTCTTCCACCTTCACGAATTGCAAAGTGTAAATCTTTTTCCATTGCAATAGGAGAAATTAGTTCAATGCTTAAATCTACATTATCACCTGGCATAACCATTTCACGACCAGCGTCAAGAGTAACAACACCTGTTACATCTGTAGTACGGAAATAAAATTGTGGTCTATAACCTGAGAAGAAAGGTTTTTCACGACCACCTTCTTTTGCAGTTAAAATGTAAACTTTACATTTGAATTTTTTATGCGGAGTAATAGAAGCAGGCTTAGAAATAACCATTCCACGCTCGATATCTTCTTTCTTAACACCACGAAGTAACAAGCCAACATTATCACCAGCTTGACCTTCATTTAATATTTTTCTAAACATTTCAACGCCAGTAACAGTTGTTTTTTGAGTATCTTTCAATCCTACAATTTCAACTTCTTCACCAACCTTGATTTGACCTTGCTCAATTCTACCAGTTGCTACAGTACCACGACCTGAAATAGAGAAAACACCTTCAATTGGCATTAAAAAAGGCTTATCAATATCACGTTTTGGATCTGGAATAAATGAATCAACAGCATCCATTAATTTTTCGATAGCTCCAGCGCCAATATCACTCTTATCACCTTCTAAAGCTTTAAGAGCAGAACCTCTAACAAAAGGGATATCCTCTCCTGGGAAATCATAATCACTTAAAAGCTCTCTGATTTCTTCTTCTACCATGTCAACCATTTCTGAATCGTCAACCATATCAACTTTATTTAAGAAAACAACTAAAGCTGGCACACCAACATTACGTGCTAAAATAATATGCTCACGAGTTTGAAGCATAGCACCATCAGTTGCAGATACTACTAAAATAGCACCATCCATTTGAGCCGCACCTGTAATCATGTTTTTTACATAGTCCGCGTGACCAGGACAATCAACGTGCGCGTAGTGACGTTTTTCTGTTTCATATTCAACATGAGATGTTGAAATAGTAATACCACGAGCTCTTTCTTCAGGAGCATTATCAATTTGACTGAAATCTTTAGCTTCAGCACCACCTTTTTCAGCTAAAACTTTAGTAATAGCAGCAGTTAATGTTGTTTTACCATGATCAACGTGACCAATAGTACCTATATTAACATGAGGCTTTTTACGATCATATACATCTTTTGCCATTGTTTAACTCCTAAACAATAATTGTTATTACAATTTTTAACTAAACCTACTACTATTTATCTTTTAAAATAGCACTCTGAGCATGCTCAGGAACTTCTCTGTAACACTCAAACTCCATTGAGTACCCAGCTCTACCCTGACTCATAGCACGCACTTCAGTAGCATAACCAAACATTTCACCCAGAGGAACCTCTGCGTTAATAACCTGTCTGCCACCTTTTTCTTCCATCCCGAGAATTCTGCCACGACGACTATTTAAATCACCCATAACATCACCCATATACTCCTCTGGAGTATCAACTTCAACCTTCATAATCGGCTCAAGAAGAACAGGTTTTGCTTCAGACATACCTTTTTTAAAGGCCATAGAAGCGGCTACTTTAAATGCTACTTCAGATGAATCAACATCGTGATAAGAACCATCATACAATGTACCTTTAATATCAACAACTGGGTAACCCCCTAAAACACCTGTATTGACAGCTTCATTGAATCCTTTTTCAACCCCAGGAATAAATTCACGAGGAATAGTTCCACCAACAATAGCATTTTCAAATTCACAACCTGATCCGCGCTCTAAAGGCTCAAATTTCATCCAAACATGTCCATACTGACCACGTCCACCAGATTGCTTAATGTATTTCCCTTCAACATCTGATGAAGTTTGAATTGTTTCTTTATAAGCAACTTTCAATTTACCTTGAACAGCTTCAACTTTATGTTCTCTTTTTAAACGATCAACGATAATCTCTAAATGAAGTTCACCCATTCCAGAAATTTCCGTTTGGCCAGTTTCTTTGTTGTAAGTATAAGTAAAAGAAGGATCCTCTCTCATCATTTTGTTTAAAGCAAGCATCATTTTTTCATAATCAGCTTTATTTTTTGCCTCAACAGAAGTTGATATTACAGGATTTGGTGTATGAATTGGCTCAAGCAAAATCATTTTCCCAGCTTCACATAACGTATCACCGGTAATTGTTTCTTTCACCCCTATAACTGCAGCAATATCACCAGCAGAAACACTTGCTATTTCTTCACGCTTATTTGAATGCATTTTCAATAAACGACTAACACGCTCTTTTGCACCTGTTCGAGCATTAAATACATACGAACCAGCTTTTAGCGTACCAGAATAAACACGAATAAAGTTTAATGTACCAACAAAAGGATCTGTTACAATTTTAAAAGCTAAAGCACAGAATGGATCTGTAGGATCTGACTTTCTTAACTCTTTTTTATCTGAATTAGGAATTTCACCTTCAACAGGTGGAACATCTAAAGGAGAAGGTAAATAATCTACAACCGCATCAAGAAGCAACTGCACACCTTTATTTTTAAAAGCTGTACCACAAAAAGCTAGTGAAAAATCGCGATTAATAACACCTTTTCTTAAAGCGTCTTTAATTTCTTGAAGGGAAAGCTCTTCTTCGTTTAAAAATTTTTCTGCAAGAGCATCATCTGCTTCACACGCATACTCAATAACCTCTTCACGGAGCATAGCAGCTTCATCAACATATTCCTCTGGAACATCTGACCATTCAAGACCAATTTTGCTATCACCACCCTCAAAGGTAGCAAATCTATTAGTCAAAACATCAATAACACCCTTAAAGTTTTCAGCTTCACCAACTTGAATCTGCATAGGAACAACACGAGACTTAAATTTTTCTCGAATATCTTTAATAACAGTTGTAAAACTACCGCCAACACGATCTAACTTATTAACAAAAATAATACGTGGAACATTATAGCGCTCAGTTTGCCTCCAAACTGTTTCTGATTGAGTTTGCACACCAGCAACACCACAAAAAACGGCTACAACACCGTCTAAGACACGAAGCGACCTTTCAACTTCAATTGTAAAATCAACGTGACCAGGTGTATCAATAATATTTACCTGATGATCATCCCAAAAACATGTTGTTGCTGCCGACTGAATAGTAATACCTCGCTCACGCTCTTGTTCCATCCAATCCATGACAGCTTCACCTTCATGAACCTCACCAATTTTGTGTGATATACCAGTATAAAACAAAATACGCTCAGTAAGAGTTGTTTTTCCAGCATCAATATGAGCAGCAATACCAATATTTCTATATTTTTTAATTTTTAATAAATCACTCATCTCTAACCTTTATTTACCAAGCATAGTGTGAGAACGCACGATTAGACTCTGCCATTTTGTGAACATCTGTTTTCTTTTTAACAGCATTTCCTCGATTATCATAAGCATCAAATAGCTCCGAAGCCAAACGCTCTGACATGGTTTTATTTGATCTATTTTTAGCAGCAGCTAATAACCAACGAATTGCAAGCGCACGCTTTCTTTCTGGTCTAACTTCACGAGGAACTTGATAAACAGAACCACCAACACGCCTTGATCTTACTTCTACATGAGGAGCAATATTTTCAAACGCTTTTACAAAAACATCCAAAGCTTTTTCTTCAGAAACATTCATTTTTTTTGCTAAAAGATCTATAGCTTTATAAACCATTGAACGGGCAGTGTTTTTTTTACCTGAAACCATAGAAACATTAATAAATTTTTGAACAAGCTCTGATTTAAATCTTAAATCGACACCAATATCTCTTTTAAGATTGACTCTTTTACCCCTAGCCATATTTTATATTCCTTTAAACCTATTTATAAACCTATTTACTTGGACGCTTTGCACCATATAATGAACGAGATTGTTTTCTATTTTCTACCCCTGCAGCATCAAGCGCTCCACGAATAATATGATATTTTACACCTGGTAAATCTCGAACCTTGCCACCTCTAATTAAAACAACAGAGTGTTCTTGCAAATTGTGCCCTTCGCCAGGAATATAAGCAGTAACTTCAAATCCTGTTGAAAGCTTTACACGAGCAACTTTACGCAATGCAGAGTTAGGTTTTTTAGGAGTAACAGTAAATACTCTAGTGCAAACACCACGAGCTTGAGGAGCTCCCTTTAAAGCAGGACTCGTAGTTTTTCCTTTTGTTTTTTTTCTTCCTGTGCGGGACAATTGATTTATCGTAGGCATAATCGATAATTCCTAACCTTGAATAATATTGGTATAAATTAAAATTTTAAAACATATTTTTTAATAGACAACTTTACGGCAACAAACTATTAGTTAGATTACCTTTTTTAATATTTTTTTCAAGTCATGTTAAAAATGCAAAACCTTAAAATGATGCTTCAATATAACCTTTAAGAAAATTTAAGTCGAATAGAAAACTATAAATTAACCTACATTTCCTAGTTACATAGGTGGTAGACTTGACCAGTAATAAATGTTATATCTTTTTCATTAGAGGAAATAAAATACAATATCTATTAATTTAGTTAAAATCTTACAAAACAATTGAACCATAGTCAAGGAGCAAATAGATGATCTCAACGCTACCATTTGTATTATTAAAAAAAACTATCATCATAGGAGCAAGCATTTTTGGAATTGGATTTATCATAGGTTTTCATGAACTTGGACACTTTATGTTTGGAAAACTTTTTAATACAAGAATCCCCTCCTTTTCAATAGGCTTTGGCCCTAAGTTGTTTTCAAAAAAAATTGGTGAAACTCTTTTTTCACTTTCTGCTATTCCACTTGGCGGATATGTTGAAATGGCAACAACATCTCCATCTGGAAAACGTGAGGATAGACTCTTTGAGCGCAAACCTTTTTACCAAAAATTTTTAATTATATCTGGTGGCATACTATTTAACATGATTTTTTCATACTTTATAATATGCACACTTTTTGCAATTGGACTACCAAAAACACCGCTTTTATACCCAAACAATGCAAGTCCAAAAATAGCTTCCATAGAAGAAAATTCAGTAGCGGCAAAAAAAGGACTCAAGGTTGGTGACATTATTACAAAAGTTGATGAAACAAACATAGACGGAAACACAAACCTGCTTGTAGACCTTATAAAAAGAAGCTCAAATAAAAAAATAAAAATCTCTGTCAAAAGAAATAAATCAAATCTAGACTTAACAATACCAGTAACTGAAAAAGTGTTTTTAGGAAAAAAAGTAGGAAGCATAGGCACAATATTTACAATACAAGAGACTAAAGGGCTTACAGTCGCAAATTCAATAAAAAGAGGAATTGAAACAACCAATAGATATCTAAAAAGTACAGCCTTAGCATTTCTTCATATCTTTAGAAAGAAGGATACAAGTCAAATGGCAGGCCCAATAATGATTGTTTCGCAAACAATGAAAGGCGCATCTCAAGGAATAAAAGTGTTCTTTCTTTTCTTAGCTATTATTAGCATCAATCTAGCCGTTTTGAATATACTACCACTACCAATACTGGATGGCGGGCAAGCTCTTTTTCATACAATAGAATTTATTATACAAAAGCCTTTACATGAAAAAGTTAAAGAAATGATTCATATTATTAGCTGGTTAAGCATGCTTTTACTATTTGTTTATTTAACATCAAAAGATATATGGAATATCGCTTACCCATATATAAAGCCAATACTTTCTACATTCTCAAAATAAATGTAATAAAAAAGCCCCGCAGTTTTGCGGGGCTTTTTTATTACATTTTAAATTATAAAACTTAAAATAATATTATTTTTAAACCTGAGCAGTATGTGGATGATTTGGTCCAGCATACACTTTTAATTTTTTAATAATTTGATTGCTCAGCTTATTTTTTGGAAGCATACGTTTGACAGCCAGAGTAACTATCTTCGTTGGATCTTTTTCCATAACCTCTTTTGCTGTAGCAGTTTTATAACCACCCATCCAGCCAGTATAGCGATCATAAATTTTGTCATTCATTTTGTTACCAGTTAAGACAACTTTCTCTGAATTAACAACAACAACGTAACAACCTGAATCTGCATGAGGCGTAAACAACGCACTATTTTTACCACGCAATAAATTTGCTATTTGAGTTGCCATACGACCAAGAACTTGACCTTCTGCGTCAATAACTATCCATTTATTTTTATGGTCTTCTTTTTTCAAAAAAAACGCTTTATTCATATCCATTAAGAAGTCCTTTTATCTTGCTGATAAATAATGTTATAGCAATGTTTTGATTGTTATAAACGAACGGAACCGTTTCTTTAATAATAAATTAAAAAAAAACCTTGGTCAATTTGTTTTCTAATGATTCCTATTCATTTTTTAGCAATAAAGTTATACTACATAACAAAATGCTAAAACATGAATATAATAAGGAATCAAACATGCCCTACCTTTGGCTATCTCTTATACCACCATTAACAGTACTAATATTAGCTTTTATTTTAAAAAAACTTAATCAATCGCTTATTGTTGGTATATTTGTTGGAGCCTTGATTGCAACAAACGGCTGCCTGTTAAAGTCAATACTCCTTATTAAAAATAAATTTGTAACAAGATTTTCTGACACTGACAATATTTATACTCTTTCATTTTTATTAATGATAGGAATCATCATAACATTAATGCATCAAACTGGCGGCGCAAAAGCATTTGCTCAATCAATTATTAAATATATTAATAATAAAAGATCTGCTGAAACGTTTTCTATTCTTCTTTGCTCTTTTTTAGCAATAGATGATTACCTTGCAAACCTCACCATTGGCAATGTAATGAGACCAATAACTGATAAATTTGCTATTCCGAGAGCTAAACTTGCATTTCTTATTCACTCAATAAGTACACCCCTTGTTATTTTAATTCCTATTTCTAGTTGGGCAGCAATGATTCTTGGACAACTAGATCAGGCTGGAATTTCGATAAATAACACAAATAATACTAAAGTAATGGTTGATCCTTTTTTAGCTTATCTTTATTCAATACCTTTTATTTTTTATTCAGTTTTCATGATTTTATCAACATGGCTTGTTGTTAGAAAAAGAATATCTTTTGGGCCAATGAGCACACATGAAGAAATAGCAAAACAATCAAACAATCTATTTGGGAATAAAAAACCAATTGTACAAGAGAAAAAAGATGTCAATCAAAATGACTACTCTCTTTATGATTTTTTCCTACCAATGGCAATACTCATTGGATCTGTACTTATTGGAATACCTTATGCGGGAGGCTACAGTTTATTTGGTGGGAATAATACATTATTAGAAGCCTTAAAAAGCAATGATCAAATATTTTTCATTCTTTTTATAGCTGGAACTCTTACTTTAAGCACTAGTCTTTTATTTGCGATCATAAGAAAAAAAATTTCCTTAAAAAATATTAGCCCCACTGTAAAAAGCGGAGCTTCTTTAATGCTTTCACCTATTATTATGGTTACACTAGCATCAATTTTAAGTTCTATTTTGCGCAATGATTTAGGAACAGGTACCTATTTGGCAAGCATACTTACAGGAGCTATTTCTATTAAATTGCTACCTCTCATGTTTTTTATAGTATCTACAGTCACAGCACTAACAACAGGGTCATCTTGGGGAACAATTGCACTCATAGTACCTATTGCAACATCTGTGGTTACCTCTTTTGTTTCAACAGAACTTCCAACAACTATAGAACATGTTGCTATTTTAATTCCAACACTAGGAGCAATTTTTTCTGGTGCAATCTGTGGAGATCATATTTCACCAATATCTGAAACTACAATCATGTCAGCAACAAGCTCTGGATCTTATTCTATTGATCACACAATAACGCAACTTCCATACGCTTTGCCACCTTTTATAGCTTCAATAGTAGCATTTTTGCTTGCTGGTATACTTATTAGACACAATATATTGATTTCTTATGGAGTCCCATTTTTATCTGCACTTGCTATTTGTTTCTTTCTATTTTATATACTAAATAAAAAGAAGTAGAAAAACCCCAAATAAAACTGGGAACCGTTGAAGTCTAATAAAATTAAACTAATTATATACTTACTAATTATAGGTTTTCAAAACATATTATATGGAGAAAAAGGCTCTATCGAATTTGATATACCACCAGTAAAAACAAAACACGAACATCAAGTTGATTTTGGCTTTAACCCTGAAACTCTTAAATTTTTTATTCAACTACAACAAGAAGCAAAAAAAAACGGACCAAGCGTAAAAGACTTTAATCTTAAAGATATTATTGTTATTACCCAAAATGGGCTTAAAGTATCATCTAAATTAGTAGACATTATTAATAATTTTCCAAAATATTTTTTTTATGGAACGACAAGCATACTGTTTACAACAGGAGGACTTACTGGAATTGGATTTGGCATTTATCAAGCAAGCAAATATAAAAAAAATGAAAACCTTTCTAAAACAGAAATATTTTTTAGACGTGGAATTTGCTCTACCTTAGCAGGGCTATTCAGCTTATGTCTATCATATTGTGTATCTTATAAAGGTTTTCAAGTAAAAATATCACCAAACTCTATGCAAGTAACTAAAGAATTTTAATGTTCTATATAATCTTTATCTGCATAACCATCAAATAAATTATGATCTTGTTGCATAAAATTTTCAATATCTTCAATAGTTTTTGGTAACTGCTCACTTAAACAGACAGCACCATTTTTTACTACCCAATAATTATCTTCAATGCGAATCCCGATAGACTCTTGTTGAATATAAATTCCTGGCTCTATAGTAATAACATCACCTTCTTGCAATGGTGTTTTATAACCACCAACATCATGAACGTCCAAACCTAAATAGTGACCAATACCATGTGGAAAATATTTTTTATAACCTTTTTTTTCTAAATAATCTTGCGCTAAATGATGTAATGATTTTTCTTTTTCATCTTTATTGTTTAACCACATTCCTGGCTTTGCTAGATCAGCAATATATTCTTGTACATCAAGTACAATCTGATACAGTTCTTTTTGTCGACGAGTAAATGTACCTGAAACAGGATATGTTCTTGTTATATCCGCACAATATCCATCTTTTTTTGCACCAATGTCAACAACAACCAAATCACTTTTTTTTAACTCTTGGCTATTATTTACATAATGTAAAATAGTTCCATTTTTACCCGTTGCTACAATACTAGGAAACGCTGGTGCTGAACCTGCGGCAGTAAAGACATATTCTATTGCTGCTTGAACTTCACATTCAAGAGTGCCAGCTTTAATTGCTTGAGCAGCTGCTTCATGAGCTAGTATCGTAATATCAATTGCTTCATTAATTTTTTCTATTTCATGCATATCTTTTTTTCTTCGCATTCCCGCAACAAGATCTGAAATATCAATTAATGATTTTTTAAAATTTGGGATAAGAGCAGAAAAACGATTTAATAATAAACGTTGCTGCATATAGCCATACGGTGTACCTGGAAAAATAGTAAAAATATTTTCATTATTTTTTATAATGGCACCCAAGCTTTCAATCAAAAAGTCATAATGTTTTTCAGAAGAAAATGGATGAACTTGATAACCAGAGAGCGGATTGCCTAAAGAATCCACCTTATCTACACCAAGTTTTTTTGCATTTTCGGGCAATAACTCAACTTCAGAATCAACCCACTGACCACGATCATTTATAAATTCAGGCTTAAAAAGCACCGTTTTATTATTATCTAATGAATGAACCATCAAAACTCCAGGCTCATTTATCCCTGAGTAATAGAAAAAAGAACTTTCTTGATCGAATTTTTTACAATCTTGTTCAAAATCAGAAATAAATACTATAACACCTGTTTTATTTTGATATTTTTCTTTAATTTTTATTACCAAATCTTCGCGTCTTTTTTTATAAAGCTCAACTCCAGACTTTGAAGCAATATCAAATAACATAAAAAACCTTTTCTAAATTTATAAATATACTTTTTTAAAATGGACGACGCCCTGCAAGTGCCTTATAAAGAGTTAATCTATCTGTATATTCTAAAGTAGATCCAACAGGCACACCTTTTGCCAAACAAGAAATTTTTACCCTAAAAGGTTCTAACTTATTAGCAATAAATGAAGCTGTTGCTTCACCCTCTGGTGTTTGATTTGTTGCTAAAATTATTTCTTGCACACTACCAGAAGCAACTCGTTTAATTAATTGATGTATCGATAAATCATCAGGCCCGACGCCATTTAAAGGAGAAATTGCACCACCAAGCACATGAAAAACACCATTAAAAGCACCGGAGCGATCAATAATCAAAAGCTCTTGCCATGTTTCGACAAGGCATACAATTTTTTTATTTCTTGAATGAGAACTACAAAACAAACAATCTTGCTCTTTTTCTTTCCATACACAACAAACGCTACATTTTTGCAAATTTTTTGAAGCTTCAACAAGAGTTGCACAAAACTGCTGAACCTTAATAGGATCCATTTGTAAAAAATGCGAAGCGACGCGATATAAATTTTTTGATGCAAGATAAGGAACTTGCTGCAAATTATTCAACAAGTTCTTAATTGTTGGTAATGTATGCAACATTTTTTATGATGCCTTCAGTTTTTTTTGAACAGTTGCCTGTAAAACACCAAGCAACGTACTGATACAAATGTACAATGTCAGACCAGAAGCAAAATTAGATGCTACAGCTCCAAAAACAAAAGCCATAACCATAATCATTGTTCTTTGCTTAGGGTCTGCTGTCGAAGCTTGTAGCAACATGCTAGACGTAATTAAAATTGGCATTACATAATATGGATCAGAAGACGACAAATCTGAAATCCATAAAAATGGTGCCTTATAAAACTCTATAGAACTAGAAAGAACACGACTTAAAGAAAAAAATACTGGCAACTGTAACAATAATGGTAAACAACTACCAAGACCAGGCATACCATGTTTACGAATCAATTCTGCTTTTGCATGAGCAAGGGCCTGCTTATCATGTTTATATTTTTGTTCCAGATATTTTAATTTTTTTTGAAACTCAGCCTGTTTTTTTGCACCTTCAGTAGCTTTCCAAGAAAAAGGTAGTAATATTAATTTAATTAAAATTGTTAAAAGAATAATGGCAAAACCAAAATTATGAACATAATCTTTTAACAGCTTTAAAATTGATAATAAAAATTTAGAAATTGGAGATAAAATTCCAGAGTAAGCTAGTGTTTCTTCTAATCTGCTGTCAACTGCAGCCATTGCTTTATCTTCCTTTGGGCCAAAGTAGAAAGATAAGTTCCACTTAGTCTTTTCGCTTATATCAGGGCTTTCTAAAATAGAAACTAAACTATTTTGTGCAGTTTTTTTATAATATGCACGTTCAACAAACTCATTTGAATCTTCTATCATTGCATGAATAAAAAACTTATTTTCAGAACCAAAAACCTGTGGCTTAAACCATCCAGTATAAAAGTCTATTTTAGATTGACTTATTTTTTTAAGAGCACCTTTTTCATTAGAAATAACAGATGATACAACATCAGACTTACTAATTTCTGGCATTAAAGGTGAAGGAAAGAATAAACGAACATTTTGACCATCTTCACTTTTTTTTATTGGATTAACTTCAATTTCTACATCAATTTTGTATGTATCTTTAAAGATCGTAAATGTTTTATAAATAGTAGCATCTGCAAAAGATGATTTATAATAATAAGTCAGTTTTGTTTCTGTTGGAGTATCTTTTCTACCTTCAAATGTATAATAGTATGGAGTTTTTTGATCAAGTCCAACTAAAAAACATTTATTTTCTTTTTCTGTTTGCCCAACCGGAAAAACAGTACTTAGATTATCCAAAGCAGAATTTTCTTTATTTTTATACTCAATACGATCCAAAGCCGCACCATCACTTGTAAAATAAAGTCGAGCTATATTTGTATCAACAATAGTTTTAACTTCTTTTTGTGAGCGTTTTTCATCGACAAAATCAACATCTTGATTGAGTGGCTTAAACTCCTGCTTTCCACGTGGAGCAGAAAAACTTTGACCTGAGCGAACTGATTCATTGCCATTAGAATTTTTATTTCCAAAAAAGAAATACTGAATAGCAAAGGTTGTAAACAAAGCTAAACTAAGTGGAAGTAACATTTCCTTAATATTCATGGTAAAGATCCTTGAGAAGAAGTAAAATATGATAAAAATAAGACTGTCTTAGTTTAACAAACATTTATATGTTCGACCAGATAGAAAAAATAAAAGAATGTATTTTTATATAAAGTTAATTAATGAGAAATAAATTATATATAAAAGAAATAAAAGTACCGCAGAAACATTAAAGTAGTAATTAATAGAATAATTTTTAATAAACTTATTTATTCGCATAAAAGTACTAGGGAAATATCTACCCATAATAAACAAGTATAAATTTTTTAAAAAATTTATACTTAATAATATTATTAATAGCTTTACCCAACCATTTTTCATCACACCTAAAAACATAAAACCTCATAAAGACAAACTAAAATAATATTTTATTATAATATTTTTTACTATTTTTATCAATTTGTAATTCTTAAATTAGTTGATTTTCTCTTGGAGTATTATTACGGTATAGTAAAACATAAAAAATAACTGTAAAAGGAGACTGAAATAATGAAGATGCAAAGAAAACAGTTTAGAATTGGGCAACTTGCAAAAAAGCTTGATGTTGAACGATTTGTTATTAGGTTTTGGGAAAAAGAGTTTAATATCAAACCAACACGGTCTGAGGGCGGGCAACGATTTTATGAAGAAAAAGATTTTAATACTTTTTGCCAAATAAAAGATCTTTTATATAATCAAGGATTTACTATTAACGGTGCAAAGCAAAAATTATTTAAAAAATCTTCTGATTCTTTTACCGCAGCGCCAACAATAAGCTTAGAAAATCAAAAACTCCCGCAAGATATAGTCAAGAAATTATTGTTAATGAAAAAACAGCTACAAAAACTTGAAAGTTTACTTTAATTTTTTTTGGCTCGAATCTTATTAAAAAAGAATCGAGCCAAAATTTTATCTCATAAATTTATAAAACAGCTTGCTGTTTTTTTTCACTACTAACATTTTGATTTGTTACATCTTTTTCTACAGAAATATTTGCACCAAGTGATGATAATTTTTTCTCAAGATTGTCATAACCACGACGCCAATGATGAATACCAGTTATTTTTGTTGTACCTTCTGCAAAAAGGCCTGCAAGTGCAAGCGCGCATGAAGCTCTAATATCTGTTGCTCTAACATCGGCAGCTTGTAACTGTTCTACACCAGTAACAAATGCTTTACTACCTTTAACTGTAATATTTGCACCCATCTTTTTAAGTTCTTCTACATGAAGCAATCGATTTTCAAAAACTGTTTCTTCAATAATAGAAAGACCTTCAGCCAGGCATTGAGCAACCATCATTGGAGCTTGTAAATCTGTAGGAAAACCTGGATATGGGTGTGTTTTGAATGATACAGCTTTTGGAGTTTTTGTAGCTAAAAGTTCAACTCCTATACCATTTTTACCTATTTTAACTGTATGACCCATTTGCTCTAATTTAGATAAAAAAATTTCCATATATTGTGCTGGAGCTTGTGGTAAACTAATTGAACCACCAGTAACTGCAGCAGCAAGCAAAAGAGAACCAGCTTCCAAACGATCAAAAACAATATGATGCTTAATTGATTGTAATTTTTGCACACCAGTAATTTCTATTGTTGCTGCGGGTAAAACTTGTATTTCAGCACCCATTTTTTTAAGAACAAAAACCAAATCTAAAACTTCTGGTTCAAGTGCAGCATTAACAATTGTTGTTTTTCCTTCAGTCAAAACTGCAGCCATCATAATATTTTCTGTTGCACCAACACTTGGATAATCTAAAATAATTTTTTGTGCTTGTAACTTTTGTACTCGTGCTTGCACACAGTTATCATTAATTTCTACCTGTGCTCCCATATTTATAAAATTATTTAGATGATAATCAATAGGACGAGAACCAATAGAACATCCACCCGGAAGCGCAACATCTGCTGCACGAAATTTTGCAAGTAGTGGCCCCATAACTAAAACTGAAGCTCGCATTTTTTGCATAATTTCTGCAGGAACTGCAAAATTATTTACTTTTGAGGTATTAACAGTGAGAACATGTTTTTCTTGATCAAAAACTACTTGCGCTCCCAGAACTTCAAGTAGCTTTATCATCATAAAAACATCACTAGAACTTGGTACATTTTCTAAAACAGAAGTTCCATCTGTTAAAAGAAGTGAGGCCATAATAACAAGCACAGCATTTTTTGCTCCTAAAAGCTTTACTGTACCCGAAAGTGGTTGTGATTTTTTTACTTGAATATATTCATGCGACATAAAAAACCTTTATAAAATGTAAAATTTTCAGAAATAAAAAAAGAATACCACAAATTTGTTTTTTTTACTTTTTTTGAAGACTTGAAACCATTATGTTTAATTTTTGATAGCTAGCCTTTTCCTTTAATTCTATAGGTTTATAAAAATTTTGTTTTGCTAAAAAATGTTGCTCTATTGATTTTTTAAAAAGAAGAAACGAACCATAGTCTTCTTGATTAAAATTATTAAACAATGATCCATGAAATTCTTTTAACTTAGATATAATTTGTGTCTCATTCTTATGATTACTTACTATAATATTTTTCAGATTTTCAAATCTATCTCGATAAGATTCATCATTATTAAAAAGTGTAGTATTAAGAACATGATCTTGATGAAAAAAATAATTTGATTGCTCTTCTAACTGTTGTATTTCTTTTGCTATTTTATCAAAGTCTAAAGTTAATATTATTGATAGCTGATTCTTATTCATGCCAACCAGCGACAATTTCAAAAACACTAAATAATATAAAAGTAATTTTTTCATACAACAATTTCTACTTATTGAGAATTGGGCAACAACCAGCTCCACCATGAAGAATTATTATTTTCAGTATTACTAGAAGTACCTGTCATGCCTAACTCATCATCAGAAGAATCTGATAATGGCATATCAACAAAGGCTCTCTCTTGACGTTTTTTATTTTCAAGTACTTTTTTAAATAAACCATCGACATCTTTTGGTGAAAGAGTTTTTTCACTTAAAACTCTTAATGTAAATCCACCTATTTTTACAATATACTCATCTACAATGCCATCCCTTTTCTTTTGGCATAACTTATTCATTGAAAAACTGCTATTAAAAAATAGCAAAACTATTAATAATTTTTTCTTCATTGTACTCCTTTTTTAATCTATATTTTTTTAAAAACTTAAACTTATTTCTACAATTTTTTTCAATAAGTAGCAAATAAAAAAGGTATAAGCAAAAACTTATACCTTCATAAAAACATTTTGAGTAACTACAATAATTATTGAATAAAAAAAGTCTCAGTATCATCAAAATAATCTAAATCTTGAAGACCTTTTTCATAAGCAATATCTTGATAAATCTTATTCCAATATCTCACATATGTTTTTTGTAAACTATCTTTATATTTTTGATTCTTATTCACAAACTTTTTCATTTTATCTTCTTTTTCTTGCAATTTTTGTACCAACTTAGAACAAACTGGTCGCCAATCTTCTGAATCTAAAAATGACAAAAAAGACATTTTCTTTTGTTGCTCATCTATTTTTTTATCAATTTTTGCTTTTGCTACTTGTTCTAAAAGAAAAATACATTCTTTTTTAATTTTTTCAGGGACAGGTAACTGCTGCATTGAATATACATTACCAACAAACAGCAACAACAAAAAATACATTTTTTGACACATTATACTACCTTCTTGACAAATTAATTATGATTGAAGAAGCTTTATTTCTGTTTGTGAAAGCCTGCGAAGGTGGCCAATAGATAAATTTCGCTTTGTAAGACCAGCAAAATTGATACGATCTAACTTTATAACAAAATAGCCAAGACCTTGAAAAATTCTACGTATAATTCTGTTTTTTCCACTTTTTAGTTGCACTCGAACAACATTTGCTCTTTTTCCAACAACAAACTTAATAGAATCAACTTTAATAAAGCCATCTTTTAAGCGAAGGCCTTTTCTTATTGCTTGAATATCTATCGTTGAAAGAGGCTTGTCTAAAGTAACAGTATATACTTTTTTTACTTTAAACTTAGGATGTGCCAGTTTTTGAGAAAGATCACCATCATTGGTCATAACTAAAAGCCCTGTTGTATCTTTATCAAGACGACCAACAGGATAAATTCTATCTTTTACTGCACCCATAACAAGATCTACAACGGTTTTTCTGCCTTGTTCGTCTGCGGCACTTGTTATATAACCTTTAGGTTTATTTAAAAGATAATATTTTTTTTCAGCTGGTTTTATAATTTTTGTTTTAAATTTAACAATATCGCCATCTTGAACACGAAAATAAGGTTTATCTTGAACTTCATTATTAACAGAAATAAATCCAAGCTCTATTAGTTCAAGAGCTTTTCTTCGAGAACAAAGACCAGCATGGGCAATATATCGATTTAATTGCATAAAAATTATTCTTTTAATTTTAGTAAACACCTATATACATACCATTTTAGTATACTATAACAACTATAATCTGTCACTCGCATTTCATTAAAATATGATTTACTATAAAGTATAAAAATTCGTAAAAATAATATTAATAAAAGCATTAGAAAGAAAAAGGAATATTTTATGGCAAATAAAGGTTCGTTAGAAGTCATTTGTGGATCAATGTTTTCTGGAAAGTCTGAAGAGTTAATACGTCGAATTAGACGGGCACAAATTGCAAAGCAAAATGTACTTACCTGCAAGCATATGCTTGATGACAGGCATATGATTGAATGTGTCGTTTCTCACAATGGAACAAAGCTTGAAGCTGAAGCAATTGACAATATCAACCATGTTTTAGAACGAGGCCTTTCTGATGAAATAGATGTTATTGGTATTGATGAAGTACAATGGTTTGACAAAGATATTATTTCTGTTGTTTGTAAATTAATAGAAGCTGGAAAAAGAGTTATTGTTGCTGGCCTTGACCTTGACTTTAAAGGAATTCCTTTTGGTTGTATACCTACACTTCTTGCAATTGCTGACAATGTTACAAAATTAAAAGCTATTTGTACTTTATGCGGTAAAGATGCAACACTTTCTCAAAGACTTGTCAATGGTAAGCCTGCAAAATATGATGACCCTATTGTTATGCCTGGAGCGGCTGAGTCGTATCAAGCACGTTGTAGAAATTGCCATGTTATCAATACACCAAATCACGAACAACAAAAACAGGTTTCATGAGCAAAATAAAACAAAAATTTCAATGCAATTACTGCAATTATAATACTTTAAAATGGCTTGGCTGTTGTCCTGGATGTAATAAATGGGAAACTTTAAAAGAAGTACAGCAGTCAAGTTTAACCAAAAAAATTGTATCTAAAAATATCAATGTTCAAAATTTAGAGACCGTACCAACAACAACATATAAGCGTATGCTTTGCAATATTATAGAATGGGACCGCGTTATAGGTGGAGGCATTGTTCCCGGATCATTTCTTGTTTTGACTGGTGATCCAGGGATAGGAAAATCAACGCTGCTACTACAAATTTCTGATAAACTTTCTCAAAACTATAAAGCTCTTTATTTTTCTTCTGAAGAATCTTTACAACAAATTAAAGCTCGAGCTTTACGTCTTGGAATCAAAAATAGTCAACTTCTTTTTTCTGATGAAGCAAATTTACACAATATTATTGCAACAACAGAACAAATAAAGCCATATATCATCATCATCGACTCAATCCAAAACTGTTATATAAAAGATACTCAAACAACTCCTGGCAGCATTGGCCAACTAAAAGAATCTACTTTTTTACTAATGCGACTGGCAAAAGAAAATAATATAGCGATCATTATAAGTGGTCATATTACAAAAAATGGAACAATTGCCGGACCAAAAACGCTTGAGCATATGGTTGACGGAGTTTTTTATTTACGAGGTGAAGATAGATGGCAAACAAGAGTTTTACGATCTGTTAAAAATAGGTTTGGCTCAACTGGAGAACTTGGTTTTTTTTCTATGCAGTCAGGCGGACTAGAACAAGTAAAAAATATTAATGAACAACTGATTAGCGAAATAACTAATTGTCCAGGATCTGTATTAGTAAGCGTTATGGAAGGTTCACAGCCACTTTTACTTGAACTGCAGGCACTTACAATAAAATCTAAACTCGCTATCCCTCAACGAGTTATTTCTGGCATAGACCACAAACAAGTTGTTTTAATTGCAGCTATTTTAGAAAAATATTTAGACATAAAATTGAGTTTGCACGATATCTTTTTTAAAGTTGGTGGCGGATTTAAAATTAAAGGGAGCTCAACAGATTTAGGCATTGCCCTTGCCTTGCTTTCTAGTTATTTTAAACAACCACTGCCAGAAAAATCTATAGCTCTTGGTGAAATTAGTTTAACCGGACAAATTAAACCAATAAATAAAGTTGCTACTTATATTAACGAAGCTAAAAAATTTGGTATTAGAAAGTTTTTAATTGCAGAAACACAAGACTTAAAAGTAAGTGATTGTATTATTGAAAAATTTTCAAATGTTTATGAACTATTAAAATTATTTATAAAAAAATAAAAGGACTCTTTATGAATAAAAAATTATTAAACATATTACTGTGGCTTTTTTTTATAGCACTTTCAGTAAGTGGAACAATCTTTTCTATAAAATATTTTTCAAAAGCGATGCCTCTTATTTCTCTTGATGTAACAATGGACCGCAAAGCTGCACTTGAATCAGCAAAAAAACTTGCTCAAAGAAAAAATGTAGGACCAAAAAATTTTCATCAAGCTGCAAAGTTTACCACAGATCAACAAATAAAAATATTTGTTGAATTAGAAAATGGTGGCAAAGATGCGTTTGTTGGTATGATGGAAAATAAATACTTTATGCCATACACATGGGATGTACGACATTTTAAAGAAAATGAAAAAAATGAAGCATTTTTTAGATTTACTCCTGATGGCAAACCTTATGGTTTTGAAGAAACATTGTCTGAAGATGCAACTGGAACTAATATATTACCAAAAGAAGCACAAAAAATAGCTGAAAAAGAAGCACAAAATAGTTGGAACATTAATTTTGATGTATACACACTTATTGAAACTTCTAAAAGAGAGAATCCTAGTAAACGTATTGACCATATGTTTATTTATGAACGAAATGATGTAAATCTTAACAATGGTTTTTATAGGCTTAAAATTATTGTTAGCGGAAATAAAGTAACAACAGTCATTCCTTTTGTAAAAATCCCAGAAAATTTTATAAAAAAATACCAAGAAATGCGTTCTTATAATAATACAATTGCGACTGCAGGATCACTTGCAATGATTCTTTTATATATTATTGGCGGTTGTATATTTGGTTTACTTTATTTGAATAAAAAACGTTACATTCTTTGGAAAAAAGCAGCTTTCTGGGCTGCAGTACTTGGTACATTAAAATTATTTTCGTCTTTAAACAACTATCCCCTTATTTGGACAAGTTATAATACAGCACTGCCTACACGTAATTTTTTATTTAGTTTTTTAATGCAGTCATTTATAAATGGTTTTGCATTTTTTTTTGGTTGTTTTTTACTATTTATGGCAGCAGAAAGTTTAACAAGAAAAGCGTTTAAAAACCACCCACAGCTTTGGAAACTTTGGTCTCAAAAGAATGCTAACTCTTTACCTGTTATTGGCAGAACTCTAGGTGGATATTTGATGGTTCCAATTTTTATGTCTATTGTTGTAGCAACTTATTTTTTTGCAACAAAACTACTTGGATGGTGGTCACCTTCAGACTCTCTTATTGAGCCAAACATTTTAGCAACATATGCTCCATGGCTTGGACCAGTCACATTAGCCTTTGGTGCAGGTTTTATAGAAGAATGCTTATTTAGAGCTGTTCCTCTTTCCTGTGCAGCACTTCTTGGAGATCGTTTTGGTAAAAAAAAATTATGGATCTTTGTAGCATTTATTATACAAATTTTAATATTTGGAGCTGCTCACGCAAATTATGCAACACAGCCAGCATATGCACGAGTCCTTGAGCTTATTGTTCCCTCTACTCTTTTTGGTCTTCTCTATTTATTTTTTGGTCTTCTTCCTGCAATTATTTCCCATTTTGTATTTGATGTTGTTTTAATGTCTTTACCAATTTTTATATCATCAACATCTGGATCTTTATTTAATAAAACTATGGTGATTTTATTAAGCGGTATTCCACTTTTAGTTATTGTTTATAATCTTATAAGAAAAAAAGGCTGGTCACCTTTATCTCAAGATGCTTATAACAGTTCATGGATGGCTCCTAAAGAAATAATAAAAAAAGAAGAAAAGCCGATAGTTCAAACTATCAAAAGCATAAAACCTTTTACAAAAAATATACTTATACTATCTGGATGTGCTGGTATTCTTGCATGGGGGCTTTTAACACAATTTAAGCCTGATGCCCCTGCAATAAGTACTACAAAAAAACAAGCAATTTCTATTGCTAAAAAAGAACTTACTAGTCAAAACATTATACTTTCAAATCAATGGACAATTCAGCCACAAATTATTGGAAATTATGCAACAACAAATATGCAGCATAAATTTATATGGCAACTCAATAAAAAAATGTACAAAACATTACTCAATTCTTATCTTGATGGCCCATACTGGCAAATTAAATTTGTAAGATTTAATGGCACAGTTGATGAAAGAACCGAACAATATACAATCTTTATAAATAATAATGGTAAACCATTTAGATTTGCACATAAAAATTCTGAAATAGCATATGGAAAAAATTTAAACGAAGAACAAGCAAGAAAAATAGTTATCGATGCTATCACCACTCAATTTTCTCTTAGTAAAAAAGATATAAGCGAAATATCTGCAACTAAAGATAAAAAACCAAATCGAACTGATTGGACATTCATTTATTCAAAAACATCACCTGATGAACTTAAA
Organism: uncultured Pseudomonadota bacterium; assembly: GCA_964647685.1. Taxonomy (GTDB): domain Bacteria; phylum Babelota; class Babeliae; order Babelales; family Vermiphilaceae; genus CAZYJE01. The sequence goes on from CAZYJE010000023.1 coordinate 135,344, forward strand.
AATCATAATGGGCAACTAAGAATTTATACATATATCAATGGTGATAAGATTGTAGATATAAATCAATATATACATGTACCAGAACAGTGGAAACGTAATGATATAAATAAACAAAATACAATCAAAATAATTATAAATTTATGTAGCATTCTCTTTATGGGACTTTGTTTAATCAGTTTATTTTTAAATGTTTTTACAACAATATCTATAAAGTATTTGATACAAATCTTTATTGTTTACATTATTTTTTACAGCATTTCTATAATTAATAACTGGCAAACAATATTGAACATGCTCAATACTTCCGAACCATTTAATCAACAATTATTTAGAATTCTTAGTACACAAATACTCAATGTTTTTATAAAATCAAGTTTTTTTGCATATATAATAACAATGATAAATAGATACAAAATACCATCTAAACTTCCAAAAAATATCTCAACTATTATTTTTGGGCTTTTAAGTGGTTTTTTCATTGCTGGAGCAAATAGCTTTATTGATTTCTTTAAGCCGTCACTACAACCTCTTTGGGGCAACTATAGTTCGCTCGATAGCTATAACCCACTTATAAATAGTTTAACCTCATCTTTTTTTGTATATATTTTTTTTAGTATCAAGATTCTACTTCTTTTTATACTTATTAATAAATTAAGTTTATCTTTATATAATAAAAAATTTCTTATTACACCATTATTAATGGTAGCAACATTTGCTACAACCGCTCCTTTTATGACAAATATTGGATTTTGGATAATTTATAGTACACTTTTGAGTTTTGCAGTAATATTACTTTATAATTATTATATTATTTATGATTTTTCAACTATACCATTATCTGTTGCTGGATATTTTATATTGTTTAGATTGCAAAATATTATTTTTAATGTCTATCCATATGCCCAGGCACATGATTTATTATCTATTTTCTTTATACTTACAGTAGCAATTATATGGTTTAAAAGTTTAAACAATAAATAACATCCAAGAAAGTATTTTCATGAAAAATTATAAGCAATGTATTCTGTTTAGTTTACTCATTTCTAGACACTTACAATCAGTAGAAATTCCACTTACATTACCATCTTATTCTACTATTTTTAATACAATAAAAAGTAAACTCTTAACATCAAAAACAAATAAAGAAGTAAATGAAATTTTTTGCATAAAAATTTCTGGTTTTATGAACGAACAAAATGCAGAGAAAATTATTCACGATATTATTACCGCAAAAAAAAATAAAACAATTAAAGGTGTAATTATCATCGTAAATTCTGGTGGTGGTAATTTTGGTGAACTTATTCAAAGAGAACTTACCGAACTTCAAAAAACTAAACCTGTCATCGCTTTTGTAACACATCGATGTTGTTCTGCTGCTTATCAAGCAATCTGTGGAGTTAATCTTATTGTAACACTAGAAGAAAGTACTGTTGGTAGCATTGGAGTTCTTTCTGAACTTGTAAAACATAAAATAACACAACTTAAAGGAAAAAATTATAAAGGTGAAGCTCATATAGAAATAATAAGTGGTGGTGATTATAAAGCTCTTGGGCACCCTGATAAACCAATAAATAAAGAACAAAAGGAACATTTTACTAATTTTATAACTTCTTTTTATAAAGATTTTATAAAAAATGTAGCTGAAAAACGAAATCTTAATATTAATGAATCATCAAAATGGGCAAATGGTAAAGTATTTACTGGCCCTCAAGCACTTGAAAATAGTCTTACCGATAAAATTGGTGGTTATTCAGATTCCTTAAATGAAATGAAACAATTATTAAATTTAGATGATGAAAAAGAGCTTACAATAATAAAAGGAGAAACTTTTTACTATTACCCAAACCCTCAAAGAACTCAAAAATCTAATTGCTCGTCAATAACCATGCAAGAACAACCAATTTTTATAAAATAAGTAACTTAAACATAAAAAGAGGTGATACCAAAAATAGTATCACCTCTTTTTTTTATAATCTAAATTTTTATAAATAAAATTATTTTAAATTTTTAATTTATGAACCACTTCAGCACTTATAAAAGGTATTTCAAAATCTTTTGCTGCTTGTTCATCATGCCACATATCACCTATTGTTACAGTATTTTCAGAACTGATAGTCTTGCCAAATTCTTGTTTAACAACATCTTTCATAACAACAAACATACCAATGCCTGGTTTTTTAAACTGACCGATATATTTTTTATACTTTTCTATTTCGTGAGCTTTTTTTATAATAATTTCATTATCTTTTTTAATAACAACAAAGCATGCTACTCCTCCAATTTTTGGAGAAAATATTGCAACTTTAAGAGGCAACTTTTGCATTAACTTTTTAAATTTTTCAATTATTAATTCATGGTCAAAATCTTGTTTTTCACTTTCTTCTGACTTTAAACCAGAAATAACACAATTAAAATCTGCATTATTCATAACTTGTTTAACACCAGGTAAAATGGATTTTGCTTTTTCAGATGTATCATTAGGGTTTTTTGATCCCATAATAGTTCCATCATTATCCCAAATTATTATTTTATTGTTCATCGAAAAACTCTTATCATCTAATGCATATGTTTTACAAGCTATTATTAATGTTAAAATAAACACTTTTTTAATTTTAATAAACATACTTTTCCTCTTTTTTTATTTTGATGATCAGAATACCCTCGGACTTTTAAGTCCAGGGATGAATGATCATGGGTTCCTTTAGCTGAATCCATGGCTTTTAAGCCATGGTGTGCTTCAATTAAAAATTAAAATAAATTATATAACAAAAATCCCCCGAAAAAACGAGGGATAATTTAAACTGGCAGTACCTACTTTCCCAGTCCGTCGCCAGACAAGTATCATCAGCGTTGTAAACTTTACTTTCCGTATTCGAGATGAGAACGAGTGTTCCCTTACAACTATATCCACCAGAAATTTTTAATTTGATCATAATGATCAATAATCTTTAAAAAAAATAATAGTAAAAAGAAAAACCCTCGAAAAAATCGAGGGTTAACTTAAACCTGGCAGTACCTACTTTCCCAGTCCGTCGCCAGACAAGTATCATCAGCGTTATAAACTTTACTTCCGTATTCGAGATGAGAACGGGTGTTTCCTTACAACTATATCCACCAGGAAATTTTCCTAGACTATTATGTCAATATATTTTACTTGTGAAGAAATATTTATAGATAATATAAGTTTTAATAAATTTTTATTAAAAACATTAAAGCAATTAAAACATTCGACTTATTAGTACTGGTTAGCTGAGTACATTACTGCACTTACACATCCAGCCTATCAACCTCGTAGTCTTCAAGGAGTCTTATTTAACGATTAACTAAAAGTTAATCAGAGGTATCTAATCTTGAGGCGAGTTTCCCACTTAGATGCTTTCAGCGGTTATCTCTTACAAACATAGCTACCCAGCGTTGCTTTTGGTAAACAACTGGAACACCAGAGGTTTGCCCATTCCGGTCCTCCCGTACTAGGAACAGCCCCTCTCAAATACCTTGCGCCCACGAAGGATAAGGACCGAACTGTCTTACGACGTTCTGAACCCAGCTCGCGTACCGCTTTAATTGGCGAACAGCCAAACCCTTGGGACCTTCTTCAGCCCCAGGATGCGATGAGCCGACATCGAGGTGCCAAACCTCCTCGTCGATGTGGACTCTTAGAGGAGATCAGCCTGTTATCCCCGGCGTACCTTTTATCCGTTTAGCAATGGCCCTTCCATTCGGAACCACTGGATCACTAAGTCCTGCTTTCGCACCTGCTCGACCTGTATGTCTCGCAGTCAAGCTCCTTTGTGCCTTTACACTCTACCGACGATTTCTATTCGTCATGAAGGAACCTTTGAACGCCTCCGTTACATTTTGGGAGGCGACCACCCCAGTCAAACTACCCACCAGACAATGTCCTTTGCCCGGATTACGGGACCAAAGTTAGATTTTCAAAGTAATAGGAGTGGTATTTCAAGATTGACTCCACTAAAACTGGCGTCTTAGCTTCAAAGTCTCCCACCTATCCTACACAAATTAATCCAAAAATCAATGTCAAGCTATAGTAAAGGTGCACGGGGTCTTTCCGTCCTTTCGCGGGTAGCCGGCATTTTCACCGGCACTACAATTTCACTGAGTCTATCATCGAGACAGCGCCCAACTCGTTACGCCATTCATGCAGGTCGGAACTTACCCGACAAGGAATTTCGCTACCTTAGGACCGTTATAGTTACGGCCGCCGTTTACCGGGGCTTCAATTCAGAACTTCGCTCCGAAGAACTAATCCCTCCTATTAACCTTCCGGCACTGGGCAGGCGTCA